>CAJUTJ010000143.1 GCA_910589655.1 uncultured Acetatifactor sp.
CATTGGCGCAGAATGATTATTTCATATGCAAGGCGGAGGAATGAGGCGTAGCGGTGGCTACGTCGATTGACGACAACGAAGCAGATGAAAAATCAGACAAGCCAAGGTGTCAGTTAATTAATATTCGTTGTACTAGTGTACTGTATCATTCATTTTCAGCTAAATGACGCAGAATAAATTTTCAGTCTGCAAGGCGGAGAAGGGAAGCGATGTGGTGGCATCGTTGACCGACGACAACGCGGCATGTCTGGAAGGGTGAATGAAAATGTCAGAGTATATTTCTGTTCCGGGTACAGCGGCCGCCTCTCTTTTTTGTGCAAGGATTGAGAGAAAAAATTTAAGGATAAGTCTTATAATTAAAGACAAATTTGTCTGCAAAGCACAATATGTGCGGATAGGAGGTAGTTCGTGGAATGGGTTGAGAGTTTAAACCAAAGCATGAATTATATTGAGGAACATTTGACAGGCGAAATTGACTATGAACAGTTTGGACGGATTGCGATGCCTGCTGTTCCACCTATCACTATCAAAGGATGTTCCATGAACTTGTCTGCAGTTACTTTTTCTGACATAGGTTGCTGTGAACGAAGTGAGCAGTAATCCGTAATTGTATCAGATATCCCCCAAAGAAGATATCGCTTGACGAAAAAATCCGGATTGATTACAATAAACAAAGAAGTAAAACAACAAGGAAGAAGTAAAACAAGGAAGAAATAAAACGGGAGATTACATATGGGAGTATATAAAAAACTTTTTATCGACGGATGGGAATTTTACAGGACGGATTTGTCCGCTTCCTTTGAAGAGATCCGGGCGGCGGAAAACTGTTTTCAGCCGGTAGAGATACCCCATGATTGGCTGATTTATGATGTGAAGAACCTGTATCGGGACGGCTGCGGCTGGTATAGGAAGAAGTTCGGGCTGTCCGAAAAAAGAGGGCCGGTTCTCCTGCGGTTCGAGGGGGTATACATGGATTCCACCGTCTACGTCAACGGGCGAAAGACGGCGGACTGGAAATACGGATACTCAACCTTTGACGTGGACATTACGGAAGCGGCGGAGGTAGGGGAAAATGAAATCATAGTTCAGGTTCGGTTTCAGGCTCCCAACAGCAGGTGGTATTCGGGAGCGGGAATCTACCGCAAGGTATGGATCAAGCTTTGCGACAAGGCGTATCTTCCCTTGGACGGCACCTATGTGTCCGTAAGGCCCTGCGCCGAAGGCAATACTACGGATTTTCTGCTGGAGGCGGAGACGGAGACGGCGGGCAAAACGAAGGATTGTTTCCTCAGGTACAGCCTGTGGAAGGATCGGGAAAAGCTGGAGGATCTGGCAGTCATTCCCTGTGGAGAGAGTTTACGCCGAAAGGTGGAGCGGCCTCTTTTATGGGACGTGGAGGATCCTCAATGTTATGAACTGAAAGTGGAGCTTTGCGGGCAGTTCGAGACGGGAGAGGAAATCCTTTGGGATGATGACCGGATCACCATAGGCTTCCGCACCCTGTCCTTTCATCCGGAAAAGGGCTGTTTCCTAAACGGCAGACCGATTAAAATCCATGGAGTCTGTGAGCACCATGATCTGGGCTGTCTGGGAGCTGCTTTCCATCCGTCGGCTGTGGAACGGAAGCTGAAGATCCTGAAAGCCATGGGCGTGAATGCCGTCCGCACCAGCCATAACATGCAGGCGCCGGAATTTTTGGAGCTGGCTGACAGAATGGGATTTCTGGTGGATAATGAAGCCTTTGACATGTGGGAACGAACTAAGACGGCTTACGATTACGGCCGTTTTTTCAAGGAATGGGCACAAAAAGATGTGCGCAGCTGGGTGCGCCGTGACCGGAACCATCCCTGTCTCATGCTATGGTCTATCGGAAATGAGATCTACGATACCCATGTGGACGAACATGGGCAGGAGATTACCCGGCGATTGATTGATTTTGTGAGAAAATATGACCCTAAGGAAAACGCACCGATTACCATCGGCTCCAACTATATGGCATGGGAGAATGCCAGAAAATGCGCGGACATTGTGAAGTTCGCGGGCTATAATTATGGGGAAAAATATTATGAGGAACAGCACAAGGAACATCCCGACTGGATTATGTACGGCAGTGAGACGGCATCCTTGGTACAGAGCCGGGGGATTTATCATTTTCCTTTAAGGCAGTCGGTGCTGGCGGATGAGGATGAGCAGTGCTCCGCCTTGGGCAATTCCACTACCAGCTGGGGAGCCAGAAGTCTGGAAAAGTGTATTATGGGCGACCGGGATGCGGAGTATATTTTCGGACAGTTTCTTTGGAGCGGTTTCGATTACATCGGAGAACCTACGCCCTATCACACGAAAAATTCTTACTTCGGCCAGATCGATACGGCGGGCTTTCCCAAAGATTCCTATTATGTATTTCAGGCGGAGTGGACGGATTTCAGGAAAGCTCCCATGGTGCATTTGTTCCCTTATTGGGACTTTAATCCCGGCCAGCTGATTGACCTGCGGGCCTGCACAAACGCTCCCTCGGTGGAACTGTTTGTCAACGGCGTTTCTTGGGGAAGGCAGGAAATTGACCATAAAAAAGGCGAAAAGCTGCTGGGAGACTGGAGGGTGCCCTATGAACCGGGAACCATTACGGCCGTAGCCTATGACGAGACGGGACGGGAGATTGCCAGAGACAGCCATAGCTCCTTCGGGGACAGCCGTGCTATCCGGCTGACCGCAGACAGGGAAGTGCTGTCGTCAGATAAGGACGAGCTATGTTTTCTCGCCATAGAGACGGTGGACGCTCAGGGAAACCTTGTGGAAAATGCCGCGGATTATGTAAAGGTGGAGATTGCCGGACCGGGCAGGCTGCTGGGGCTGGATAACGGTGACAGTACGGATTATGACCCATATAAGACCAATGTGCGAAAGCTGTTCTCCGGTAAGCTTCTGGCAGTGATCGGAGGCACAAACGAGACAGGGGATGTGACGGTGAGTGTGACAGGAGAAGGGTTGGAGTCCGGGGAAGTTACGCTGCATATAGAGGGGAAAATACAGGACGACCGGAATAACGGCGAACGGAATGCAAGGCTCCGGAAAGAGTGTGCCGAGTACGATTCCGTATGTCCCATGCATCCCGTCCGGAAGGTGGAGCTGCTGGCTGTGGAGGGTCAGCGGTTTACGAAGGAGAAGAGGGAGCTGACGGTGGAAGCGGCGGTATATCCTGCCGGAGCAGAGCCGGAATTAATCTGGAAGGCGGTCAACGAAAGCGGTATCGAAATCGGATATGCAAAGGTCAGCGTAATTTCCGATGAGGATCAGTCTGCCTCTCATTGCGTAGGCAGAAAAGTTCGGGTCACCGCCTGCGGCGACGGAGAGTTTTACATCCGCTGTATGGCTAAGGAAGGGGACAGAATTACGCGGATTTCCCAGCTGGAATTTCAGGCGGAGGGACTGGGGCAGGCTTTTCTGAACCCCTATGAACTGATTTCCGCGGGATTGTATACGGATTCCATCGGGGAGATCGGAAACGGAAACGAAAAGGGAATTGCCACCGCCAGAGACGGCGTCAGCGGCGTGGTATACAGCGGCATTGATTTCGGAGAGTTTGGTTCCGATGAGATTACGCTGCCGGTTTTTGCTCTGTCCGATGAAGAGTATCCCATTGAGATTTGGCTGGGAAAACCCTTTGAGCCTGAGAGCAGGCGGCTGGATACGGTGGTTTACCGGAAGCCCTCGATATGGAATACTTATCAGGAAGAGACCTACCGCCTGCCGGAGAGAATTAAAGGGGTTGCCGAACTGGGATTTGTAATGCACGCTAAGGTACATCTGAAGGGTTTTCGGTTTACCAGACTGGAGAAGGCTTTTCAAAGATTATGGGCAGCGGATGCGGACAGCGTATACGGCGACAGCTTTGAGAGGGACGGGAAGACGGTGCGGAACATAGGCAACAATGTGACGATTACCTATGAGAATATGGACTTCGGAGAAAGCGGGGCGGACAGTGTAGTGATCTGCGGACGCACATCCTTGGAGAAAAATTCTATCCACATTCATTTTACGGATGCTTCCGGAGAGACGGTAAACCGGATTTTGGAATTTGCCGGGGAAGACGGCGGCGAGCGTGAGCAGCTCTTTCCCATTGAACCTCTCAGAGGATGCGGAAGGGTGGAATTAATCTTTTTGCCGGGAAGCTGCTTTGATCTGGTTTCGGCAGCGTTTCGGCGAGAGCACCCCTGAGCGCTGTAAAATATGGCATTAAAAAATCAACGGTTTTGGGACTGCAGTCCTGAAAACGTTGATTTTATGTATTTCCGATATCAGATAAACGGTACAATCAGGCAAATCTCCCCGTCTGTTTTCCTGATAGAACTACTTCCCAAGCCTCGCCGCCGCCCTTGTGCCTGCGTTTGTGGGGCAGCACTCTCAGAAAAATCAAAGACCCCGCAGCAAGCTGACGCGTATCAATCTTGCAACGCAGCAAAGCTGAATGTGTCCTCCGGACACATTAGAATTTGACCCTCGCGGCATTCGCCAAGCCGGCTTGCTGACTTTATGCTCGTGCAAGCACGGTACTTGGCTCATTGATCGCGGGAATAAACTGTGGAGTTTTAACGGATCTGAGCAGGTCAGCACATTAGTCCAAAGCGGCCTCGGCGGTCTTTTGAATGCACTGTCCTTTTATAAAAAAGGATGAATCTCCGCACTGAACAGGTTTCTGTATTCCGAGGGAGTGCAGCCCTTCACCTTCTTAAAAGTGCGGTTAAAGGTGGACAGGCTGGAAAAGCCTGACTGTAAGGCTACTTCCGTGATGGAGCTGCCGGGTTTCAGCAGTAATGTTTCCGCGGCCTTAATCCTGCGGAAACAGACATAATCATAAAAATTATAACCGGAGCACTGCTTAAACAGTCTGGAAAAGTGGAACTTTGAAAAACCTGCCACATCTGCAACTTTCTCCAAAGTGATATCCTCCGCGTAATGCTCATCCAGATAATCCAGCACCGAATTGAATTTATCTATCAGATCCTTCTGGCGTGTCTCGTTGACCGGATTCAATCCGGAGGACTCCTCCATGGAGATACGGTATCGGACATAATTTACAAAAAAGGCCAGAAGGTGGGAATAAATCATCATTTCCCGCAGGCTGTCATTGCTGAAATAGTCCCGGCAGAGCTGAGTAATGAGCGCCGCTTCTTCCTTATAAATGGGGCGGCAGGTGCTCTTGTTGATCAGGATGGGGTGGGACAGGAATGAGGTGAGATAGGAATATCCCCGGATTCCCGCCAGCAGGTTAAAATCGAACAGGTAAACCAGCCGTTTTCCTGTCTCCGGCGCAATCAGGTGATGCAGCTCGCCTCCGGGAATCATAAAGATATCCCCGGGATTCAGAGTGTAAGTCATCTGCCCCGTAATGACAGTGTATATATTTTCCAGAGGGATGATCATCTCAATGGCAGGATGCCAGTGCACACTGTATTCGGAAGGTTCATCGTTGAGCCAGAAGCGGACGGAAGACCCCGGGAGATAGATTTCCGATTCGGAATCGCCGTCCAGTGTTCTGGAGAATTGGTTTTTTTCCTGCCAATTCTTATATGTATTAAGAAGTTCGTCGTCCAGATAAAACAAATTTTTCTCTTCCTGCATAGAAGCGCCTCCTTCTGGTTCTTTTATTTCTCCCGAATAGAACGGATTCGCCAGCGCACTCTGCCGGGGTACGCTTTGCGATTTTGAGAATCAGGAGAATTCGTTGAAATCTATTGCTGGGGTAATAGCAATAGAGAAATGCTGATAATGTGCAATAATTGCTATTGCTTAACGGCTGCGAAAGTCAAATTGTATAATATGTAAGATAAAAACAGCATATTTAAAGGCAAAATACCTATATATAATAGTAACATACTATATGAAAAAAGGCAATATGATAAATAACATAGCGTTTTTAGCCCAAAAACAGCAATATGCGAAAAGAGCTTAGCAATATTTGATAAGCAATAAGCGAGGAGCGTGATATAATGAAATTATCGAATATGAAACGAAAAAACAGTTCGGAACACATGTGCCCGGAAGAAAATTTCAACAGAGTCCTGCCGATGAAATTTTCTTCTCCGGCCAAGGGCACAGGAGTGAAGAAACGGAACTGGAATAAGGATGAGGAGGAATGGTTCTGTGAAAAGCAAAAAGCAAGTATTACCACGGCGGAAAACGGATTTCAAAGTTTACATGAAGCGATATTGGCAATTGTATGCATTGCTTGCACTGCCGCTTTTGTATCTGCTGATCTTTAAGTATATTCCCATGATATACATACAGATCGCATTTAAAAAGTACAGTATCGTAGAAAGCGTTTGGAAGCTTCCGCTGGCAAAAAATCATGGATTCGAGTACTTTATCAAAGCGTTTAAGAGCAAAGATTTTATATTGGCTTTGCGAAATACGGTGGGACTGAATCTGCTGGATTTAGTGATCGGATTTCCGGCGCCCATTATCTTTGCTTTAATCCTGAACGAACTTTGTTTCAAGCGTTTTAAGAAAGTCGTACAGACCATCGCTTATATGCCCCACTTCCTTTCATGGGTCATTATTTACGGATTGGCACTGCAGTTGTTTGCTCCTTCTACAGGATTTATAAACATGATTCTCAATAATTTGGGAATGGAATCGGTTCCCTTCCTGAATGAATCCCGCCATTGGGTGGCGACTTATGCGGGATTGGGTGTATGGCAGAATTTCGGCTGGGGCTCCATTGTATACCTTGCCGCCATCGCGGGAATCAGTCCCGAACTATATGAGGCGGCTTCCGTTGACGGAGCCGGACGATTTAAGAAGATGTGGCATATCACCTTACCGGGTATCAAGCCCACAATTGTGGTACTGCTGGTTATGAATCTGGGAAATATTTTGGGAAGCAACTTTGACCGTCCTTTTGCATTACAGAACAATTTGGTTATGGATGTGGCAAACGTTATATCCACCTACGTGTATAAGGTCGGTATCAAGGGATTGCAGTTCTCCCTTACTACGGCGGTAGGCTTGTTCCAGTCGGTGGTGGGTGTGTTCTTCCTGCTGATGGCTAACTGGATTGCAAGGAAACTCGGCGAACGCGGTATCTGGTAAGGAGGCATAAATTATGAAAATCAAATCAAAATCCGGTAAAATAGGTGATTGGGTATTTGTGGTAATTTGTCTGCTGGTGAGTGTGGTCTGCCTGCTCCCGATGATAAATCTGCTGGCAAGATCGCTGAGCTCCACGGATGCGCTGATCAGACATGAAGTATATCTTTGGCCTAAGGGATGGAATTTGGAAGCATACAGCACGGTGCTTTCGGATGTGAAATACATAAGATCATTTTTCTGGACCGTATTTTTGACGTTGGTATGTACATTGGTTTCTCTTACCATGACAACGCTCTGTGCGTACCCCTTAATCTTCGGCAGTCTGAAAGGACGCTCGGCAATCAATATTTTTATTACGATTACCATGTTCTTTAACGCAGGTACCATTCCCAACTACCTGTTGATGAAGCCGCTGGGACTCTTGAATAATCCTTTGGTATTGATTATCCCCAGCTGTATGAGCGTCTACAATATGATTATTATGAGAAGCTTTTTCTACGGAATTCCCGACAGCTTGAGGGAATCCGCGGAGATAGACGGGGCCAGCTTTTTTACGATTCTTGTAAAAATCTATGTGCCTTTGTCAAAGCCGGTTTTGGCTACGCTGGCTTTGTTCTATGCGGTAGGCCGCTGGAACGGATATTCGGACGCATTGATGTATATCAATGAGCCGAAGTTTTACCCTTTGCAGCTGCTTCTGTACAATATCCTGAACAATATTAATTCCGTGGAGGTGGCGACTCTGGAGGGCTTCTCCGCACCGGGGTTGACGGAATCCTTAAAAGCGGCCATCGTTATGTTCTCCACGGTGCCCATCCTCTGTATTTATCCTTGGCTGCAAAAGTACTTCATCCACGGCGTGACCCTCGGAGCGGTAAAAGAGTAGCCGGGAAAACAGAATTTTACAAAAATTGAAACCGGAATAACCGGGCTGCCGGAAAGGCAGTCCGTTGATTCAAAATATCCATATCTATATTATAGGGAGGTAAAAAGATGAAGAAGAAAGCAATATCTATTTTACTTGCAGGCGCCATGGTAATGTCTATGGCAGCGTGCGGCGATACCGGCAGTGATTCGTCTTCTGCGGCATCCGGCAGTTCCGCGGGCGCTGCAGGTTCCTCTTCCGCAGGTTCTTCCGCGGCGGATGCGGGAAATGCTACCGGCGAATTGGTTGACGGCAGATTTGCCGAGACGAGAACCATCACCGTTGAGGTTTACAACCGTGAGAACGACGGCGGTTCCGATCCTACAAATAATATGTACACCGAGTATATCAAGAAGGGTATGCTGGAAGACCATAATGTACAGGTTGAATTTGTGTCCGTTCCCCGCTGGACGGAGGTTGAGCAGATTAATAACCTTCTGGCAGCAGGCGATGCGCCGGATATCTGTGTAACATATGATTACCCTACGATTCAGACATATGCAAATATGGGGGGGGTTCTTGACCTTGCTCCTTATCTTGAGGAATACAAATCCGAACTTCCCAATCTCTGGGACTGGCTGGGAGAAATGAACCTTTACTGGGACAGAGATCCTGAGGAGGGCACTGTCTGGGGTATTGAGGCAAAATTGGCTGTCAGCAACCGAATCAATACATTTGTCCGTCAGGACTGGCTGGATGCTCTCAATTTGGAAGCTCCCACCACCAAGCAGGAGTTTGAGGAGATGCTGATCGCATTCAGAGACAACGCAGATACTCTGCTGGGTGCAGATGCGGACAAGATGATTCCTTATTCCGTAAGCTATGATGTGGGCTGGAGAGCAGCAACATTGATTGAGTCCTTTATTGATCCCGACATTACCGACAGAGAATTTTATGTAAACGGTTTTGATGACAGAAAGCTGACTCAGGAAGGCACTAAGGAAGCAATCAGACTGTTGAACAAGTGGTATAACGAAGGTCTGCTTTGGGATGACTTCGCATTGTACGGAAGCGGTGACAGCACCGAGGACGATATGATGAAGGCGGGTTATATAGGCGCATTTACCCATAACTGGGATTATCCTTTCCGTAACGGTGAAGACAGCATCAATGCTTCCTTGCAGAGGATCGTGGGTGAGGATGCTGTATTCGTAGCAGTAGACTGCTTCGAGGACAAGAACGGTAATTACACCAAGTTTGTTCCCGGCCCCATCGACCGTAAGATTTTCTTCCCCAGCACCAATGACGAGCCTCTGGCTTGTATGCTGTACCTTGACTGGATCAGCGATCCCGAGCATATCGAGTATCTGCAGATCGGTGACGAGGGCGTGACTCATAACGTATTGGAAGACGGCGCTGTAGAGACAGTAGCGGCAACCGGTGAAGCCATTCAGAACTCCGGTATGAACATTGACTATACCATTACCTGTAACGGTCTGAAGCTGGCTGACGAAGAGAAGACCGTGAAATCCAGATCACACAACTATGCAGGCATTGACGCTTCCATCGTTGAGGCTGCGGATAGAATTGCAAATACGGATATGAGAGTCGGCAAGAACGTAAATGTAGGTGCAATCGCTACCGAGGAAGGTATGGGTCCTGTTCTTTCCGAGAAGAGAGATATCGTGTATGACAATGCGGTAATCGCACCCGTTGCTGATTTCGACAAGGTTTGGGATCAGGGCGTTCAGGATTACTTGAATGCCGGCGGTCAGGCAATCATGGATGAGCGTGAGGAGAAATGGGTGGCTACCTACGGCGATGTAGATATGCTTCCTTAAAAAAATATTCCAACACGTTTCCAAAGATTTTAGAACAGACCTGTTGTGTCGGGGAATAAAACTGTACACGGAAAATGCAATAGAAGAGAGGTGCTGCGCCCATAAGGTGCGGCACCTTTTGCAGTAACTATAATAGCAATAAATGCGAAGGAATCCACAAGGTTTAGGCAGGATTTTCGGAAGATTTGTATTATAATAAAAGTAAATCGGAAACGGAATAAAAAAGGAGGTTGCAATGGAAGAACAGAATGTATTGGTGCCGAAGGCTCCGAAGGATCCCGAAAAGAAGGGGAAAAGCTTTTACATTATGAGAAACAAGCAGGTGGCCGGTTCCCCTCAGAGCGACGGCAGCGGCACACAGGTTATTTTCATAAATGACGAGAGGCTTGTAAGCTTTGCACGGATTGCAGGAGGGATTAGTGATGAGGGGATTTTAGATCTGCTTCGCGGGGCGGAGGGCTTCCGCAGCCTTGTCTATGGGATGGGGGTGTCGGTGGAGACGAATAACCCCAAGGAAAAGGTTTCTTTTGTGCTGCAGATGTACGGTAAGACAGACCCCTATGTCACCGGCACACAATTGAAAAGAGAAGTGCAAGGGGACGGTATGGAGCATATGATCAAGCTGTCCGAAGCCGACTGGTCCGAGGATGACGATACGCCGGGGCAGATACGGTTTGAGTTTGCTCAGGCGAATACTTTGGCAAAGGTATCTGTGCGGCTCTATCTTCAGGATGGTTTTGACGCACCGGAACCGGAGGAGGAAGAAGGGGTTGATTTCAGTGTACCGGCTTATGGGAAAATGCTGGAGAAGTCTCTGCTTGGCATGGGGGATTGCAGCAGGCTGAAAAAGGTCATAAACAAGGCCAGAGGCGGGGAAGATACCACCGTTGCCTTTATCGGCGGCTCCATCACGCAAGGAGCGGGCGCCATCCCTATCGACAAGCAGTGTTATGCATGGAAGACCTTCCAAGGCTTCTGCGGGCTTTGCGGCAAAGGGACGGAAGACAATATACACTACCGGAAAGCGGGAGTGGGGGGGACCTCCTCAGAGCTTGGAATGGTGCGGTATGACAGAGACGTATGCAGTGACGGCACAGTGGAGCCGGATCTGGTGGTGGTAGAGTTCGCCGTCAATGATGAAGGCGACGAGACGGGAGGAGAGAGCTTCGAATGTCTGGTTAGGAAAATATTAAGCAGTCCGAAGGCTCCGGCGGTTGTCCTGTTGTTCTCCGTATTTTCCAACGATATGAATCTTCAGGAACGTTTGTCCAAAGTGGGTGAGGCATACCGCCTGCCCATGGTAAGTCTGAAGGATTGTGTGGTGGAGCAGTTCTATTTAAAACCGGAGACGGGGAGGGTCATCAGCAAAAATCAATATTTTTATGATGTGTACCATCCTTCCAATTTAGGACATACCGTTATGGCGGACTGCCTGCTGCATTTGTTTCAGGCTGCGGACGCAGCCGGAGAAGGCCAGTGCTTGGAGGCAGAGGAAGCCGTAAACTCTCAGGCTGTGGTTTTCCCGGAAAACGTTGCACCGGTGTACGGTATCGAATTCCAGAATATACGGCTTATGGACAGGTCAAACGCGGAGAAAATTGCGGAGATTGACTGCGGCGATTTCTCGGAGACGGATACGGAGCTTCAAGCGGTGGAGCGGGACAGAAATCTGCACCGTACTGCGGAATTTCCCCATAACTGGATGCATGTGGGCGGCAGCCGCCCTTTTTCCATGGATATTGTCTGCAGTGCGCTGTTGATTGTGGAAAAGGATTCCGCTTCTCCCCGGACGGGGCGTATCGAAGCTTATGTGGACGGAGAACCGGTCCGCGTCATTGATCCCAGAGAAGTGGGATGGGTTCATTGCAATGCCTTGATCCTCTTTCGGGGGATGGAACAGAAAAAGCACCATGTGGAAATCCGTATGGCAGAGGGTGATGAGGAAAAGCAGTTTACCATTTTGGGATTCGGATATGTGCGAAAGGAATGAAGTTTCCGGAAGAATCGCCTCAGCGATTCTTCCGGACTTGCACCAATTCATTGATTGTTTGTGCCGACTGCGTCGGCATGTCTGGAAGGTTGAATAAAAATGTGTATTCAATTATTGATTTGAGTGCGCAAGAGGGTGTGTAAACACTCCTCTTTAAGCGCGCAGATTGGAATAGGAATGGAATTTTTGTTGACAAGGGACGGCAGAGCAGTTCCCGTTTTGATAGAGGAATGCGCCTTTGAGGGGGTGCGCCGGATCGGGGAAGCCGTGGCATCGGATATCGAACTGGTGACGGGGCTGAAACCACGGCTGATTACAGAGAAAGCATTAAGCGCCGGGAAGTCTTCGGATGCAGGAAAAGGTTCGGTGACGGAAAGAGAGCCGGATAAAGGGAAGCAGCCATGCGTGGAGGAAACCGTGATTTTCTGTGCCACATGGGGAAAGAGCCTGCTTTTAAAACAATTGGCGGAGCAGCAGGCAAATGAGCGGCCTGTAACGGAGGGCTGCCCGGAATCAGAAGACTGGTCCGGACAGGAAGATTCGGAACAAAAAGGGCGGCGCGGATTAGCGCAAGGTTTGAAATCAGGAGACTGGTCCGGACAGGAAGATTCAGAACAAAAGGAGCGGTCTGAACCGGAGAAACGCCCGGAACTGCTTGAGCTGGAGGGAAAAAGGGAAGTTTATAAAATATTTTTCGCGGAGAACCCGTTTCCCGGAGTAGGGCAGGCATTGGTAATCTGCGGCAGCGATAAGCGGGGAACCATCTACGGCATGTTTGCGCTGTCGGAATATCTGGGAGTGACTCCGCTGGTATATTGGGGGGATTCCGCTCCGAAACGTCAGGAACGGCCGGTGATTCGGGAGGATATCTGTACTCTTTCCAAGGAACCCAGTGTGTATTACAGGGGCTTTTTTATTAATGACGAATGGCCTTGCTTCGGCACATGGGTGACGGAACATTTCGGCGATTTTAATGCCCAAGCCTACCGGTATGTGTTTGAATTCCTTCTCCGTATGCGGGGGAATTATCTCTGGCCTGCCATGTGGACGGCTTCTTTTCCTCTGGACGGCCCCGGCGGAGCCAACGAGGAGCTGGCGGATATTTACGGGGTAATCATGGGGTACTCCCACCATGAGCCTTGTCTGCGGGCCAGTGAGGAATGGGATAAGGTCAGGGGAGAGGACAGTCCTTACGGCAATGAGTGGAATTTTTATACCAATGAACAGGGGCTGCTGCGGTACTGGGAAGACGCCTTGAAGAGAAGCGGGAAGTATGAAAATGTAATTACCATCGGTATGCGCGGAGAGCGGGACAGCTCCATGCTGGGAGACGATGCCGGTGTGGCGGAAAATGTGGCGCTGCTAAAAGACATTATAAGAAAGCAGCGCCGGCTGATCCGCAGGAATGTCAATGAAGATTTGTCAAAGGTGCCCCAGATGCTGGCCTTATATAAAGAGGTGGAAGCTTATTTTTACGGAGACGGGCAGGTTCCCGGACTGAAAGACTGGGAGGAGCTGGATGACGTAATCTGTATGCTCTGCGAAGATAATTTCGGGCATATGCGTACCCTTCCCACCGAGGATATCCGAAACCATCCCGGGGGTTTTGGGATGTACTATCATTTTGACTATCACGGAGGCCCCATATCCTATGAGTGGATAGATTCCACACCTCTATCCAAGACATGGGAGCAAATGTGCATGGCATATGAGTACGGTATCCGTAAGCTGTGGATCGTCAATGTGGGAGATGTAAAGTTCCACGAGGTTCCCCTTACCTACTTTATGAACCTTGCCTATGATTACGAAAAATGGGGAATAACCAACCCGCACAGCGCCGAGGAGTTTGCGGAAAAGTGGGCGGCGGAAAATTTCGGGATCACGGATAAGATTGCGGAAGTGTTTACAAAGTATACGGATCTGCTGTCCCTTCGGAGACCCGAGGCTCTGAACGATAAGATTTACCACCCTTGCCATTTTCTGGAGTCGGATCATATCCTTGAGCAGGTTCTGGCGGTGGAGAAAGCCTCCTGCGAAATTTACGAGGAACTTCCTAAGCAGGATAAAAAAGGATATTACAGCATGGTTCATTATCCTCTTACGGCAGGGATGAATCTGATGAAAATGCATTTATATGCAGGCAAAAACCGCCATTATGCGGAACAGGGACGATTCATTGCCAATGAATACGGAAGGCTGGCGGAACAATGCATTGCCAGAGACGCCGCATTGGCGGAAGAATTCGGGCATTTTGAGGACGGAAAGTGGAACGGTATGCAGCTGGCTCCCCATATCGGATTTACCAAATGGAACGAGGACGGATGCAGATACCCCGTGCTCAGCCGTGTGACGCCTGTTTCAAAACCCAGACTCAGCGTATCCAGAAAGGATGGGAAGAGGGTCTGCTATAAAAATTACGGGGCTCCCGAGGCGGTTAAAATCCACGATTTTTTGAGCGCCGGTTGTGACAAAGTTCTTCTGGAACTGGCAAACGACGGAGGAGGAACGCTTCGCTGCCGCATTGTTCCCGAGGAGGGAGAGCTGCCGGAGTGGCTGGAGGTCAGAGTGAAGCCTTTTTCCGGAGATCCGGACCGAAACCGCTTGGAAACGGTGCTGGAGCTGGAGGGAGGAACTTCCCGGAGTCTGGGCGAGGCGGAGATTTGCTGCCTGCGGTCGAAGCTGCCGGAGGGAATCGTAAGAAAGCGGCTTCTGGTAACGGACGGAGATACCGTAGCTGCCGTGGATATCGCCGCTCAAAGGACGGATACGGAGAAGCTGCCGCCCATGACTTTTCTGCCGAAGAACGGCATCGTGGTAATGGATGCAAAACATTATGCCCGGAAAGAAGATGCGGACGGAGCCGGTTTCAGGGTGTTGGAGCATTACGGGAAATACGGAAGCGGAATGAAGGTTTTCCCGGTGACGGCTTCCTTTGGAGAGTCGGACGCTCCCCGGCTGACTTATCAATTTGTGTTGGAGAAGAGCGGCTCCTATCAGGTGGAGCTGCTGGCCGCTCCCACCAATTCCCCCGTTCAGGGGAAGGCGGTAAGGCTCCGGGTGTCCGCAGGTGATGCCGGAGAGAAGACGGCGGAACTGGTAACGGGGGAATTCCGGGCGGGAGACCATAGGGATGAGGAGTGGTGCAAGGGCGTGCTGGATCAAATCAGGGCAGCCGTCCTCCGGTTTGATTTGGAAGCGGGCTTACAGCAGCTTACCGTAAGCGCCATGGAAGCGGGAGCCGTGTTGGAGAGAATCCGGATCTATCCTGCAGGAAAAGGGCTTCCCGAAAGTTATTTGGGACCCGGAGAATCTTTTCACACCTGAGAAAGGTTCCGGGAAGAGTGTTCCTTTCCGGAAAGGCGGGCAAATAATAACGCAAAAAATGATATGAGAAATAGCATCAATTGATAGGCACTTTTTTGCAGAATGTGGTAAAGTAGACATGGACATACTTTAGCATGTTTTATGCCCTTGGCGGCATATTGGGAGGTTGAATAAAAAAGCGTATTCAACTATTGGTTTAGAAGCGCGTCGCAACGCGCGGATGGGTACAGATATGGATAGGAAAACAGCCAGAGACAGAGCAAAAGAACTGGTGGGAAAGATGACGTTGGAGGAAAAGGCAGAGCAGCTGAAATACGGAGCTCCGGCCATTGAACGGCTGGGAGTGCCTGCCTACAATTGGTGGAACGAGGGGCTTCACGGCGTCGCCAGAGCAGGCGTTGCCACCATGTTTCCTCAAGCCATCGGTATGGGAGCCGCCTTTGACACGGAGCTGATAGAGAAGGCGGCCGATGTAATCGCTACGGAAGGCAGGGCAAAGTACAATGCCTACAGCGAAGAAGGAGACAGGGACATTTACAAGGGACTGACCTTCTGGTCTCCTAATGTCAATATTTTCCGTGATCCCAGATGGGGCAGAGGACATGAGACTTACGGGGAGGATCCGTATTTGACCGGAGAGCTCGGGAGGGCTTTCGTGGAAGGGCTTCAAGGGGACGGAGAATATATGAAGGCGGCGGCCTGTGCAAAGCATTATGCAGTTCATTCCGGTCCCGAAGCGCTGCGGCATCAGTTTAATGCCACGGCTACGAAGAAGGATATGTGGGAAACCTATCTTCCGGCCTTTGAGAAGCTGGTGAAAGAGGCAAAGGTAGAATCTGTTATGGGCGCCTACAACAGAACCAACGGCGAGCCTTGCTGCGGCAGCACCACGCTGATCAAGGATATATTGAGGGGACAGTGGGAATTTGAAGGCCATTTCGTGTCGGACTGCTGGGCCATCCGTGATTTTCACACAAAACATATGGTGACGGATACGGCGGAAGAATCCGCAGCCATGGCTTTAAAGGCAGGCTGTGACGTAAACTGCGGCAACACATATCTGCATCTGCTGAAAGCATACGAGCAAGGGCTGATTACGGAGGAAGATATTACTCAGGCGGCGGAAAGGCTTTTCACCACACGTTTCCTTCTGGGACTTTTCGACGATACGGAGTATGATAAGATCGGATATGAGAAAATAGAGTGCAAAGAACATTTGCAGCTGGCGGACCGGGCAACGGCGGAGTCGGTGGTGCTCCTGAAAAATACGGGCATACTGCCTTTGGATAAGAGCGGTCTGCAAACCATCGGTGTGGTGGGACCTAATGCCGACAGCCGGGCGGCTTTGATCGGAAATTATCACGGAACCTCCTCCAGATATATTACGGTATTGGAGGGGATTCAGGATGCCGTGGGAGAGGATGTCAGAGTATATTATTCCGAGGGCTGTCATCTCTTTAAAGAGAAGGTGGAAAATCTCTCCGCAGGTCCCGACCGTATCAGCGAGGCAGTGGCAGTGGCAAAGCACAGCGATGTAGTGGTTCTCTGTGTGGGCTTGGATGAAGGTCTGGAAGGGGAAGAGGGCGACAGCGGTAATAGCTATGCATCCGGAGACAAGGCGGATCTGCTTCTTCCGGAATCCCAGAGAAGGCTGCTGGAAGCCGTGGTCAAGGTGGGAAAACCTGTGGTTCTCATCAACATGACCGGAAGCGCCATGGATTTGAAGTATGCCCATGAACATTGTGCGGCGGTACTGCAGGCATGGTATCCCGGAGCCAGAGGAGGAAGGGTAATTGCAGATATCCTGTTTGGCGGGATTTCTCCTTCCGGCAAGCTGCCGGTTACGTTCTACCGTGACACGGAAGAGCTTCCCGATTTCGAGGACTATTCCATGAAGGGGAGGACTTACCGTTACTTTACGGGCACACCCCTTTATCCTTTCGGATACGGGCTGACCTACGGGGACGTGGTTCTGGAAGGTGTGGAGTGCTGCGGAAAGAATGTGAAGAACCAAAATCCGGGGAATCAGGATATGAGCGGCAGCCAAAACGACATGGCGCAGCCGGCCGGAGCCGCAGGCGGATCGCAGACAGTTATGGAAGATGCTGTGGTGGAAATTCCCTCCGGAACCGCCCTTTCCGTCAATGCAACGGCAGTAAATAAGGGAACAAATGCCGTAGATGAGGTGGTACAGGTCTATATCAAGGCCGAGGATTCCGTTCATGCCACCCCTGCCCCCAAGCTTTGCGGTTTTGCCAGAATTTCCCTGAAACCGGGTGAAACGAAGACGGTACGAGTGCCCATTGACAAGGACGCCTTTACGGTGGTAAACGACGAAGGGCAACGTCTGGTGGACGGGGCACATTTCACGGTCAGCACAGGCTTTGGCCAGCCGGATGCAAGGACGAAGGAACTGACAGGGAAAGAGAGTATTTCCGTCAAGATTGTGCTGGTATAGAAAAGAGCCGCGGTATGCTCCGGGGTGTCGGCTGTCCGGCAATTATACCTAAAAGGGAACCAAATAAGCATGGTTCCCTTTTTAGATGTCAAAAAATGCGCTCTGCCTTCAGCTTTATCCTAACCGGCAACAGATTAATGATAAATTCTCTGCAGTTATAAGAATCCGCAAGCGGGCAGTAAAAGGAGAATTAGTTACTTTTCACACCCACGCCACCGCGAGGCGTTTTCACGCGTTTTTTGCGTGATCAAACCCAAGCGATTAGAATAATCGCTTGGGCAACCTGCGCGAAACCGCTGTTTTGCGGTTTCTGTGCATGCGTTACTGGTCGAGGAGTGAGCAGTAACGAGAATTATTTTGCAATATTAAAATTCATAAAATATAATTGACAAATGTGCGGTTATAGATTATATTTTTTGTATGACAAAGGCCATGACGAAGAGGAGTATGCATCGCCCCTTAATAGAGAGAGCGGCTGCCAAAAGTCTTTTACGGAAGACGGGCGCTGAGAGGCTGCTTAAAGGAAAGGATGCGGAAGGTAGCTTCCGAGCCGGAGGACCCAAAGCAGCGAAACAGGTAGAAGAACATGGGACGAATCTGCCGCCGTAAGACCTCACGAATTATCCCCGTTACAGGATAGGACTTTATTGGAAGTCGCTGAGATGCCGGAAGTGATTCCGGCTGAAACAAAGGTGGTACCGCGTTGAAAACGCCCTTTGCCGACAAAAGCCGGCAGAGGGTTTTTTTGCTGCTCATTCGCAAAGGGCCGCCTGCCATGCTTGCATGAGCAGCCGGTTCCCCGAAAAACTTATAAAAAAGCAGAGAGGAGAACTTTCATGAGTAAAGAATTGGCGAAAACCTATGACCCCAAGGGCATAGAGGACAAATTGTATGAAAAATGGATGGAAAAGAAATATTTTCATGCGGAGGTAGATCACGGGAAGACTCCTTTTACCATAGTGATTCCCCCGCCGAATATCACGGGGCAGCTCCATATGGGCCATGCGTTGGACAATACCATGCAGGATATCCTGATCCGCTTTAAGCGGATGCAAGGCTATAATGCCCTTTGGCAGCCGGGTACCGACCATGCTTCCATAGCGACGGAAGTAAAGATTATCGAGAAGCTGAAAGAGGAAGGCATCGATAAACATGACCTTGGCAGAGAGAAGTTTCTGGAACGCGCATGGGAGTGGAAGAAGGAATACGGCGGCCGCATTATCGGCCAGTTAAAAAAGATGGGTTCCTCCTGCGACTGGGACAGAGAGCGTTTTACCATGGATGAAGGATGCAACAGAGCCGTTACGGAAGTCTTTGTAAAGATGCACGAGAAAGGTTATATTTACAAGGGCGCCCGTATCATTAACTGGTGTCCCGTGTGTAACACATCCATCTCCGACGCGGAGGTGGAATATCAGGAGCAGGCAGGTCATTTATGGCATATTAAGTATCCTGTGATGAACGAGGACGGCACACCCAGCGATACGGAATTTCTGACCTTTGCCACCACACGGCCGGAGACCATGCTGGGAGATACCGCCGTGGCAATACACCCGGAGGACGAGAGGTACAGCCATCTTATTGGCAAAAGCGTGATGCTGCCCATTATGAACCGTGTCATTCCCGTTGTCACGGACACCTATGTGGACAGGGAATTCGGAACCGGTGTGGTTAAGATTACCCCGGCTCATGACCCCAATGACTTTGAGGTAGGGAAGCGGCATAATCTGCCCGTAGTCAACGTAATGAACGATGATGCCACCATCAATGAAAAGGGCGGCAAATATGCGGGTATGGAGCGCTATGAGGCGAGAAAAGCCATTGTGAAAGAACTGGAGCAGCAGGGGCTTCTGGTTAAGATCGAGGACTATTCCCACAATGTAGGCACCCACGACCGCTGCAAGACAACCATTGAACCGCTGGTAAAAGAACAGTGGTTTGTGAAAATGGACGAACTGATCAAGCCTGCTGTAGAGGCTGTGAAAAAGGGAGAAGTCAGGCTGATTCCCGAGCGTATGGAAAAGACGTATTTCAACTGGACCGATAATATCCGGGACTGGTGTATCAGCCGCCAGCTTTGGTGGGGGCACAGAATTCCCGCCTACTACTGTGACAAGTGCGGTGAGGTTACGGTTTCAAAAGAGATGCCCGGAGTATGTCCTAAATGCGGTCATGAACACTTGACACAGGATCCCGATACGCTGGATACATGGTTTTCTTCCGCATTATGGCCCTTTGAGACCTTGGGCTGGCCGGAACAGACGGAGGATTTAAAATATTTTTACCCCACGGATGTGCTGGTGACAGGTTATGACATTATCTTTTTCTGGGTAATCCGTATGATTTTTTCGGGATATGAGCACATGGGGGAAAAGCCCTTTAAAACGGTTCTGTTCCACGGGCTGATTCGGGACAGTCAGGGACGGAAAATGTCTAAGTCTCTGGGCAACGGCATCGATCCCTTGGAAATCATTGACCAATATGGAGCCGATGCGCTGAGGCTGACCTTAATCACCGGCAACGCACCCGGGAACGATATGCGTTTTTATTATGAAAGAGTGGAGAACAGCCGCAATTTTGCCAACAAAGTGTGGAACGCTTCCCGTTTTATCTTAATGAACATGGACGGCAAGGAGGTCACGGTTCCTGCTGCCGGAGAGCTGGAGCCGGTGGACAAGTGGATACTTTCCAAGCTGAACACTCTGGTAAAAGATGCCACCGACAATATGGAAAGCTTTGAGCTTGGCATTGCCGTACAGAAGGTATATGATTTTATCTGGGACGAATTCTGCGACTGGTATATTGAGATGGTCAAGCCCCGGCTCTATAATTCGGATGACGCTGCAAGCCAGAATGCGGCGCTTTGGACTTTGAAGACGGTTTTGATCGATGCGCTGAAGCTGCTCCATCCCTATATGCCCTTTATTACGGAAGAAATTTTCTGCAGTCTGCAAAGTGAAGAAGAGTCCATAATGATCAGCAGATGGCCGGAATATGCCGGGGGGCGCTGTTTTGCAAAAGAGGAAAAGGATATAGAAACCATCAAAGAGGCTGTTCGGGGCATCCGCAATGTCCGCACGGAGATGAATGTGGCGCCCAGCCGGAAGGCCGGTATCTTTGTAGTCAGCGAGGAGCAGGAGATACTGGATACCTTCACCGAAGGCAGGCTGTTTTTCGCTTCCCTTGCCTATGCCAATGAAGTGACCATGGTAAAGGCAGAGGGAGAAGGGGGTATGGCGGCGGCCAAGGAAGGGGCAGGCATCCCTCAGGATGCGGTGTCCGTAGTGATTCCCGGCGCCACACTGTATATTCCGTTTGCGGAGCTGGTAGACATCGCGCAGGAAGTGGAACGTCTGGAGAAGGAAGCGAAACGTTTGGAGGGAGAGCTTGCCCGCGTAAACGGAATGCTTTCCAACGAGAGATTCCTTTCCAAAGCGCCGGAAGCTAAAATTGCCGAGGAAAAGGAGAAGCTTGCCAAGTACACTCAGATGATGGAGCAGGTGCGTGAGAGACTTGGACAGCTGAAAGAATAAAAGGCAGGCAGAAAAGAAGAGAGATTTGTCAATGAAAAAACAGGTTATATCGACCTATGAGGAAGCGGTGGCTTATATCAATGAAACTCCCCGCTTCACAACCAAGAACTCTATGGAGGATACCAAGGCGTTTCTGCACCGCCTTGGGGATCCTGACAGAAAATTGAAAATTATCCATGTGGCAGGCACAAACGGAAAGGGCTCCGTTTGTGCCTATATGCGCAGCATTCTGGAAAAGGCGGGATACAAGGTGGCGCTGTTTACATCCCCCCATTTGACGGATATCAGGGAGCGGTTTGTAGTGGACGGGGAAATGATACCCGAAGAGGATTTCCTGCGGATATTTCTGTGCATTTACGAGATGCTCGACCGCAAGTACCATCCTACTTTTTTTGAATATCTATTTTTCATTGCTATGATGTGGTTCCCGGAGAGAACGCCTGATTTCTGCATTTTGGAGACCGGGCTGGGGGGCAGACTGGACGCCACCAATTCCGTTTCCCGAAAAGAGCTGGCGGTAATCACTCATATCAGTCTGGATCATGTGGAATATTTGGGAAATACTACGGAGAAAATCGCAATGGAAAAAGCCGGCATTATGCAGGCAGGTTCGGAAGCGGTATATTGGGACAGCGAATCCGGCGTGACGGCAGTTTTTGAAGAAAAGGCGATAGACCTTGGGATTTCGGCACATTCCGTGTCGAAAAAGAACTACAGGTTCTCAAAAAATAATAAGAAAAGCATTGATTTTTCCGTGAGTACTGAGTATTATGGTTATGTTACCCTTACTTTACAAACCATTGCGGCCTACCAAATGGAAAATGCCGCATTGGCCATCCGCGCCATAGAGGTGCTGGACCGGGGAAGAACCGTCACCGAAGATCATATTAAACAGGGAGTAAAAGCCTGCTTCTGGGCAGGAAGGATGGAAGAGATTCTGCCGGAGGTTTATTTGGACGGCGCTCATAATGAGGACGGTATCCGGGCATTTCTGGAAAGTGTTTCCGCTGACGGGGTTCAGGGAAGCCGGAGCCTTTTGTTCAGTGTGGTAAGGGAAAAGGATTTCGGGAGGATGGTGGAAGAGCTTGTGAAATCAAAGCTTTTTTCCGAGATTGCCGTCACCCATATGAAGACGGGAAGAGCCTTGGAGACGGATTGCCTTCAGGAGGTTTTTGACAGATACCCGGATTGTTGTTACAGTATATACGATAGCGTTCCTGCGGCTTTGCGTGAGCTGCTGCAGAGCCGGAAAGAGGACGGGCGTATCTATATCGCGGGAAGCCTGTATCTTGCAGGTGAGATAAAGGAGCTGCTGAAAGATGATAAATTTTGAAGAAGAGCTGAAAAAGTTCCATCCCAGCCTCGAAGTGGAGGATGCGGAGGTTGCCATTTATAATCAGGATCTGACGGATATGGCAGATCTTCTTGTAAAAATGATAAAAGAGTCCGAAGAGAAAGCAAATGAGGTATCCTGATGTTTTGTTACAATTGCGGATGTCAATTATCGGAATATGACTTTTGTACCGGATGCGGAGCGGATGTGTCTCTGTATAAAAAAATTATATGCGTTTCCAATATGTTTTACAATGATGGCTTGGAGCGCGCAGGCATCAGAGATTTAAGCGGCGCTATTACCAGCCTGCGGCAAAGCTTGAAATTTAATAAGAATAATGTGGAGGCAAGGAACCTTCTGGGTTTGGTCTATTTTGAGATGGGCGAGGTGGTGGCGGCGCTCAGCGAATGGGTCATCAGCAAAAATCTGCGTCCGGAGAAAAATATTGCGGACGACTATATCGAGAAAGTGCAGGCCAATGCCACACGGCTGGATTCCATCAATCAGACTATTAAAAAGTTTAACCAAGCTCTCACTTATTGCCAGCAGGACAGCAGGGATCTTGCAATCATTCAATTAAAGAAGGTACTGTCTCTGAATCCCCGTTTTGTACAGGCGCATCTGCTTCTGGCGCTTCTCTATATGGACTCGGAACGGTGGGAACGGGCAGAGAGAGAACTGAAAAAGTGCATAGAAATTGACCGTAACAATACGCAGGCTCTGCGCTACTTAAATGAAGTGGAGCAGATGTTTGTGCCTGAGGAAAATATAAAGCAGACGACGAAAAGACAGAGAGAAGAGTCGGTGCGGTATCGTAGTGACAATGAGATTATTATCCAGCCTTTGAATGTAAAGGAACCGAAAAAAGGCGGTGTATCCACTTTGCTCAATATCGGTATAGGGCTTGCCATCGGAATGGCTGCTATGTATTTTCTGGTGATGCCTGCGGCACAGTCCAACGCCAAAAATGCGGCTCAGGATATCATTGCCAGAATCAGCGGGGAGTCGGATGCCAAAACCGTCCAGATACAGGAATTGGAAGCGCAGATGGCAGCGCTTCAGGGAGAGTATGACGACCTGCAGCAGGAGTTGGACGGATATATCGGTGATTCGGGCACTTTGCAGACCATTAACAGTCTGCTGCGGGTAGCTGCTACTTATCTGGAAAATCCCGAGGATATTATGGCTACGGCGGCGGATCTGGAAGTGGTGGCTCAGAATGTGGTTTTGGAGGATACGTCCGAAGAGTTTCAGGCGCTGTACGGAAAGATTTTATCCGCTATCGGCCCTAAGCTCTCAGAGACTTATTATACGGAAGGACAGGAAGCGTACCGGACAGGGGAGTATGGGGCCGCTGTCGAAAGTCTGGAGAGAGCCGTCTACTATAATCCCGAGAATGCGGACGGATGGTTTTATCTGGGACAGGCATACCACAATAACGGTGACAATGACAATGCGGTGAAAGCCTTTGACGAAGTCATCCAACGATTCCCCGACACGGACAGGGCACGCAGAGCACAGAAAGAAAAGGATGATATTCTCGCCGGAAATTAAGGACTGACTCGATGAAAGAATGCGGCGGCCCGGTCTCGCCGAGCCGTTTTGCCTATAAAAAATACTTTACAATGCTTTGCCGGATGGTGTGTTGACCACCTGACAATCCTGCTGATTACCTGCCTGCACTTTTTGTTTGCTGCGCCGGATTTCCCGGTCGTGGAAAACCTGCCTTGCAGGCCGAGAAGATATGTCGCGTAATCAGGATGAATGCCAAGGTGTCAGAGCGCTCTGAGCATGGAATCTACCGAAGAAAAGAACTTGCTGTACAGGCAGGTTCTTTTATTGCTTTCTGGACATAAAAGATCGTCTTTAAAGTGAAGTATGAGACGCTTTCAAATTTGTTTGGTATGTGAGCGAAAGAGCACAGGGAGGTATAGGAATGGAGCAGATTTCTACAGAGGATTTTCAGGTGATCGACAATTGTCTGATGATAAAGCTGCCGGAAGAAATAGACCATCACCGGGCAGGCTTTATCTGTGAGAATGCGGACAGGCTTCTGGTGCGGGATGATGTTTGTAATGTGGTGTTTGACTTTGAAAATACCCGCTTTATGGATTCATCGGGAATCGGTATTATAATGGGCCGGTATCGGAAAATATCCTGTTTTGGAGGAAGGGTTTACGCCATCCATGCAGACAGGCAGATTCAGAGAATTTTGGCGGTATCCGGTTTAAATAAAATTGTGGAGGTACTGGTATAAATGATACAGGACATTGAACTCGAAAGAAATGCATTCTCAAATACCGCATATATTCCTGCCCCGGCGGGTAAGGGGCGCAGCTTGGACGGATCAGGAGCTTTGAAAACGGAAAATGCGTCTGCCAAAGCGGGAAAGAGGCATACTACGGAAAGAAGAGAATTATCCAAAAACGAAATGGAGCTTTCCTTTGACGCCATCTCCGAAAACGAGGCATTTGCCCGGGTAGCGGTGTCGGCATTTGTCTCCCATTTGAATCCCACACTGGAGGAGCTGTCGGATATCAAAACCGCAGTCTCCGAGGCGGTGACTAACGCCATTATCCATGGCTACGGGAATATTTACGGTTACGCAAGACCCGGCGGGAAAAGACCTCCGGAGGAGGTGGTTCATCCCGGAAAGGTGAAAATTTACTGCCTTTTGGAGAAGGATCTGCTGCATGTCAGGGTTTCCGACGAGGGAGTGGGCATGGAGAACATCGAGCAGGCCATGGAGCCGCTGTTTACTACTAAGCCGGAGCTGGAGCGGTCCGGAATGGGTTTTGCTTTTATGGAGGCGTTTATGGACGATCTGGAGGTGGAAAGCCGTCCGGGACGGGGAACGACGGTACATATGACAAAGAAAATGGGAGTCGGTGACTGGATTGACAGTGAGGAGTAGCGCATGGAGGAGACATCAGTACTGATTGCTAGGTCACAGGCAGGAGAAAGAGACGCAAGAGAGGTACTGATCGAGAAAAATTTGGGGCTTGTCCATCATATCGTCAAAAGATTTGCCAACAGAGGATATGATTTGGAGGATTTGTTCCAAATCGGAAGCATAGGGTTGATGAAGGCCATAGACAAATTTGATTTGAGTCTGGGGTTAAAGTTTTCCACCTATGCGGTGCCCATGATTACGGGGGAAATCAAACGATTTCTGCGTGATGACGGGATGGTGAAGGTGTCCCGCACGATTAAGGAGAACGGGCTGAAGGTGAGCATGGCCAGACAAAAGCTTCAAGGCATACTGGGCAGGGAGCCTGCCATACAGGAAATTGCAGAGGAAACGGGGCTGGACAGAGAAGACATTGTCCTCGCCATGGAGGCATCCATCGAAGTGGAATCCATCTACAGCGCAGTGTATCAGGATGACGGCAGTGAAGTCTATCTGGTGGACAAGGTGGTCCGCGGCACCGGCGGCAGTGTCGGAAGCAGTATGGTGGGTATTTACGACAGCGGGGACAAGGAGAAGGAGGAATTGTTAAACCATATGCTGCTGAAGCAGCTGTTGGACGGCTTGGAGCCTTCGGAGCGGGAACTGATTTGTATGCGGTATTTTCAAAACAAAACCCAGATGGAAATCGCATCCATGCTGGGAATCAGTCAGGTACAGGTGAGCCGGATGGAGAAAAAGATTTTGCTTCGGATGAGAGAAAAAGCAAAGTAAAATCGTTAATTTTTTGTGAAAGCAAAATTTTCCGCTTTTCTTCTTGGTAGATATCATATATCATAAAGGGGGACGAAATCTAAGCTGCACAAACAAATGGCCTGTGTGGCGGTGTCGGAATGTCCGGAAGTTTGTATACAAGAGAGGATTCGCTTCCCGAGGGCGGCAGGTCAGCCTGACGGAAAGATTGCATAAGGACAGGTAAGGGAGAATACTTATGAAAAAAGAGATGGATGAAGAACTGATGCGGGAATATAGATTCAGAAGGGCCAGAAGGCGTCAAAACCAGGCCAGATTAATACTTGTCATGATGTGTACCCTTGTGGTGCTGGTTCTGATTATGTATTGCGGAACCGCACTGTACATGAAGATCCGGGAAAGGGGAGGAGAAAACCAGGCAGTGGAAGCGCTGACGGGAAATGTGGTTTATTCTCAGGAAGAGCTGGATTTTCAGGTGGCTCAGGCGGAGGCCAGAGCCGTATCCGAGGCGGAGGCTGCCGCCGAGACGAAGATTGCGGAAGCCGTCCGTTCCGCCGAGGAACAGGCACAGGCGGCGCTTTTGGACAATATCCGGACAGGGATTTCCGACGGGCAGACAATGCTGGAAACCTTGCGTCCTCTATATCCCGAGGAAATGATTGTGGCCAGCGGCGGCCAGTATCATTTTGTACCTATTAACCGTAGCTTGCGGCAGAGCCAGCTGCTGCAGGAGAATGTGAACGTGCTGGAAAGCGGTGAAATCCAATATATGTCCGGCGAAGAGGTGATTTCTCACAAGGGCATTGATGTATCCAAGCATCAAGGCGATATCAACTGGACGGAGGTGGCTCAGGACGGAGTGGAATTTGCCTTTATCCGTGTGGCCTCCAGAGGGTACGGTACAGGGAAGCTGGTGGAGGATAACTATTTTGACCAGAATGTTCAGGGAGCGCAGGCCGCAGGCATTAAGACGGGTGTCTACATTTACAGTCAGGCGATTACCGAGGAGGAGGTTCTGGAGGAGGCTAATCTGGTTCTGCAGAAAATTGCTCCTTATCAGCTGGAGTGCCCGATTGTTTTCGATGTGGAAAGAGTGTCCGGCGCCAACGGGCGTATGAACAATATTACTTTGGAGGAGAGAACCAATCTGGCGCTGCTGTTCTGCCAGACCATTGAGGCGGCGGGTTACAAGCCTATGATTTACCATAATACGGAGATGGGCGCAATGATGATTGATATTGCGGCGCTGGAGGATTATGACAAATGGTTTGCTTCCTACAGTGAAACCTTGTATTATCCCTATGAGTATAAGGTCTGGCAGTATACCCAGAAAGGAAGAGTAGCCGGTGTCAAAACAGAGGTGGATCTGAATATCTGCGTGGAGCCTGTCTGGGCGGAATAAGCCGACAGATAGTTACCGGCAGAGCGGTTTTGTACTTTCTTTGAAAAATCGGTTTATGTACACACAAAAGGGATAAATCTTCGGATTTATCTCTTTTTTTGTCCTTAGAGTGGGTTCAAAAGTATTTTGGGCAAAAGCATGTTGCTTTTTCACACCCACGCTGCCGCGAGGCGTTTTCACGCGCTTTTTGGGGGATCAAACCCAAGCGATTAGAATGAACGCTTGGACAGCTCTGCGTGAAACCGCTGTTTGCGGTTTCTGTACATGGGTTACTGTTGCGGAGTGAACAGTAACCAAAGTATTGGCAGGTCGGATATCACATTCGGTTGTAGTGGCAATAATCTGCTTTTTGGTGTAGGATGATTACAGAGAGAAAATGAATATGCCATGAGCGCGGAAAAGCAAGCGGCCCAAAAGGACATTTGATTTTCTGGCCACGGATTCTTGAGTGTATTACAACATAGAAAGGCAGGTTGAGAAATGAACAGTGAAGATTACAGCTGGCCGCTAAATTTGAGGCAGGTCAGGATCACGGACCGATTCTGGGGAAGGGAACAGGAATTGGTGCGCAGGGAGGTGATTCCCTATCAATGGGAGGCGCTGAATGACCGGATTCCGGATGCTTCTCCCAGCTATTGTATGCACAATTTTAAGGCGGCGGGAAAGCTTATGAGGGAGAAAAGGGAGGCCGGAAGCGAATTCATTCCTCCTTCCTATACTTTCCGAGGCTTTGAAAAGCTGCCGGAAGATCCGGCCAATCCGGATCCGGATCGTTTTTACGGTTTTGTGTTTCAGGACAGCGATTTTTCCAAGTGGATTGAAGCGGTAGGGTATTCGCTGGCCAATTATCCGGATCCGCGGCTGGAGCAGACGGCGGATGAAGCCATAGACATTGTATGCGCCGCACAGGCGGAAAACGGATACTTGGACACCTATTATATTATCAACGGCATGGATCGTATATTTACCAATCTGCGGGATCACCATGAGCTGTATTGCTTTGGGCATTTGGCGGAAGGGGCGGTGGCCTATTATCAGGCTACGGGGAAGGATAAACTGCTGAAAGCGGCTATGCGATACGGAAATTTTATTGCGGAAACATTTGGACCGGAGGAAGGTAAGTGTAAGGGCTATCCCGGACACGAGATTGCAGAGATGGCGCTGGCGAAGCTTTACGAGGTAACGGGAGAACGGAAATATTTGGAGCTGAGCCGTTTTTTCTTAGATATGCGTGGGAGAAAGCCTTACTATTTTGACGTTGAGGAGCAGGAGCGGGCGGAGCATGAGGGGAAGCCTTACAAAGCTCCGGAAGAAGGACTGCGTTTTCAATATCATCAGGCGCATCTGCCTGTCAGGCAGCAGACGGAGGCTGTGGGACATGCCGTGCGCGGAGTGTATCTCTACAGCGGTATGGCGGATGTGGCACGGCTGACACAGGACGGGGAGATGTATGAGGCCTGCAGGAGGCTTTGGGACAGCATTGTAAACGAGAAACTGTATATCACGGGAGGCATAGGGGGCACTCATGTAGGAGAAGCCTTTTCTTATCCCTATGACCTGCCCAATGACACGGTATATTCGGAAACCTGTGCCGCCATCGGTTTGGCATTTTTTGCAAGGCGTATGCTTCAGATACAGGCGGACCACCGCTATGGAGACGTGATGGAGCAGGCGTTATACAATACGGTATTGGCAGGTATGGCACTGGACGGCAAGAGCTTTTTCTATGTAAATCCGCTGGAGGCAGTGCCAGAGGCATGTGAGAAGGACGAGCGGAAGCGTCATGTAAAGAATGTACGGCAGAAGTGGTTTGGCTGTGCCTGCTGTCCGCCCAATATTGCCAGAATCATAAGTTCTCTTGGCATGTACGCTTATACCTGTAATGAGACAACCTTATTTACCCACTTATATCTGGGCAGCAGCCTCAGCGTTTCGCTAAACGGAAATCCTGTGGAGCTGCAGGTGGAGACGGATTACCCTTGGGACGGAGAGGTGAAGATTACGCTGCATACCGGAAACGGGGAGACGGCCGCAGAGGAAGCACAGGGCGCGGACGAACTGTCAAAGGCGGATCAGGGGCAGGCAGCGGACGAATTACCGGCAACGTTGGCTTTCCGGATTCCCGGCTGGTGTAAGAATGCCGGAATCGAGGTAAGGAGAGGACAGTGCACCTTGAGCCAGTGGACTGTAGAAAAGGGAAAGGTGGTTTCCTGTGCAAAACAGCTTTCGCTGGGGGAACTGGCCGGAAACATTTTCCCCGGCAAAATCTCCGGAAACGGAGAGAACCAAAGAGACGGAGGGAATCTACCGGCGGCAGGGAATGTGACGACAGCAAGGAGTCTAACGGCGGCAGGGAATGTGACGACAGCAAGGAATCTAACGGCCACAGGGAATGTAACGGCAGCAAGGAATCTAACGGCCACAGGGAATGTGACGGCAGCAAAGGTAATTAACGGGCTGCCTTGTGCGGTGGAGAATATGGACGGCAGACTTGTGGACGGCTACATCTATCTGACAGGGAAATGGCGGAATGAAGACCGGATTTACCTTACATTTCCCATGGATGTCCGCTGTGTCCGTGCCAATACGAGAGTCAGGGAAGATATCGGAAAAGCGGCATTTTTGCGGGGGCCGGTCTGCTTCTGCATGGAGGAGGCGGACAACGGGAAGGATCTGCATCTTTTGAGGATAAATGCGGAAAAAATGTCGGATATCGAAGTAGAGCGTTCTTTCCGGCTGGGGCATGAAATGTGCGTCTTAAAAGTGTCCGGATACAGGCAGGAGCCGTCGGAGGAAAAATCGGGGCTGTACACGGAATTCTCACCTGCAAAGGAGAAGGAGACGACGCTTACCTATATTCCCTATTACGCTTGGAGCAACCGTGGTGAGGGAGAGATGAGCGTGTGGGCAAAAGTATAAGGGGCAATATGCGGATTTACTGTGCCTTTATACATGAATGGTATGATACAATATTTTCAATCAACAGAAAGCAGCATTGATTTCGGATAGACGGAAGAATGGAGGAAAGAGAAGCGCCTGATTTAGAATCGGGCAGAAAGCAGCATTGATTTCGGATAGACGGAAGAATGGAGGAAAGAGAAGCGCCTGATTTAGAATCGGGCAGAAAGCAGCAGTGATATCGGATAGATGGAAGAATGGAGGAAAGAGAAGCGCCTGATTTAGAATCGGGCAGAAAGCAGCAGTGATTTTGGATAGTTGGAAGAATGAAGATAAGAACAGCGTCCGATTTTTATCAGGCAGAAGGCTGCGGCAATGAATAATAAAAAGGAGGTCAAGTATGACAACAATATTGAAAGAACTTTTAGAGCCGGGGCAGGAATATTCACCCATCCCTTTTTGGTTCTATAATGATGCATTTGACGAGGATAAGGTGAGAAAGCAGTTGGCCGATTATGTGGAAAAAGGGGTAAACGGATTTGTACTGCATCCCAGAATCGGCATTCCGGAGGATATGCCCTACCTTTCCGACCGGTTTTTTGAGGCGGTTCGGTTTATTGTAAAGACGGCGGACTCTCTGGGTATGAAGGTGGTTCTTTATGACGAGGGGATGTATCCCTCCGGTTCCGCCCATGGCATGGTGGTGGAAGCCGACCCGGAATATGCGTCCAAGGGCATTATCTTACTGGAAAAGGAAGCGGCGGAAGAAAAGCTGGCAAAGGAGCCTTCCGCACAGGTGATTGCGGAACTTGCCGACGGAAGGAAGATTGTCTATGGTTTCACGGGAGGCACTATCCGCGGCATCCATTTCGGAGAGGATGACGGGGAGGCCGGGGCGCCGAAATCGGCTGATATTCTGAATCCGGATGCTGTGGATGAGTTTATCCGGCTCACCCACGACAAATATTATGAGAATCTGAAAGAGTATTTCGGAAACACCGTGTTTGCATTTTTCACGGACGAGCCTTGTGCGCTGGGCAGAAATGCGGGTCGGTACAGAGAGTGGTGTAAAGGGCTGGAAAAGGAAATTCTTGCCGCCGGAGGAAAGCTGGAGGAGCTGGAGGGCTTATTTATCAAAACCGGAGCGGTGGCAGGAAGATCGGATGTGGTTTCCACGGTTCAAAACCCTACGGTGATACTGTATCATCAATTGATTAAGAAGAAGCTTAGGGATATTTTTTATGCCAGATTGTCACAATGGTGCGACGGGCACGGTATTTCCCTCATGGGACATCCTGCGGAGAGCAACGATATTGAAGAAGAATTGTTTTTCCAGATTCCGGGGCAGGATTTGATTCTGCGCAGAGTGTCGCCGGAGACAGGAGGGTTGCGTGAATTTGACTCCGTACAGGCAAAGCTGTCTGCGGATATTGCCAGACACTTGGGCAGGAGACGTAATGTGAATGAATGCTTTGGAGTCTGCAGCAGGGACAACATCCCTTGGTATTTTACGGCCGGAGATATGAAATGGTATATTGATTGGCTGGGTCAACGGGGCGTAAACCTCTTTGTGCCCCATGCCTTCTACTATAGTGTCTTAGGACAGAGGAAAGGGGAGCGTCCCCCCGATGTGGGGCCTAATAATATCTGGTGGAAGCATTATCACAGATTTTCGGATTATTTTAAGCGTCTGTCCTGGTTGATGACAGATTCTGTCAACGGTGCAAAGGCGGCAGTACTCTGCGACAACAATAAGGTTCCCTATGAGGAAATTGCCTGCCTGTATGAGAATCAGATTGAGTTCAATTATCTTCCTGCGGCAGTGCTTGAAAAGGCAGCGGTAAAGGACGGCAGACTTTGTATTGCAGGCTATGAATATAGGGTAATTCTCAATACTTTAGGAGAAGAGTATGAGAAATTACTGCCTGAGGGAGTGAAAACGGTGCATACCGGTGAAGAGCTGGTGGAAGACAAATCTCTGCGGAGCGGATTGGTACTGAAGGATGTATGTAAAACGGTTAGGCTGAATACCCTCACAAAGAACGGAAAGAAGATGTATCTGCTGGGAAATGAGGGTGACACTCTTGTCAGGACAGGTGTGTCAGTGGATTCCGACAGAGGGGTAATTCTTTTTGACCTCTGGAAAGGAGAGGCTTACAGCCTTGGGAAGACGGAATTTGAGTTATGTCTGGACCCCAGTGAGACAGTGCTGATTCTTGTAGAAGGCCTTCCGGAAGAATTTACCGAAAATGCTTCCGCACAGCCTTCCGAACCGGATGCCGGCAACATTGAAATAAGGGAGGAAATGCCTGCGAAAGTGCGGGAAAGATATCCTGACTGGACAAGTCGATTTGCTGTGACGGAAAAAAGGGAAAATGAAGTTGTCTATACATATCATTGTAAATCGTCGGATATGGGGAATATCACGGGCTTTTTTGTAGAAGGTTCCGAGATGATAGAGTGCTATTGCAACGGCACGTTTGTAGACGTGGCCTTCTGGGGAAAAAGATTCTTTGACTTAGCGGGCTTCTTGAACGAGGGGGATAACGAGATCAAACTCGTCTGCACCGGAAATGCCGCTAATATCTACGATAACGCCAATATTCCTTTTGGAATTCTTAATCATTGATTGATGACGGCGCTCCCTAATTTTTGAAATGTCCAAGTAGATATAAAACAGGAAGCTGTTTGCTGTCGCCAGATAAGGAGGTCTTTATATAGGGTACGGTGTAACTCTGTAAATGTGGTTGCACCGTATCCTTTTGTTACGCCACAAAGTTGAAGTTCTTTTACAAGCCAGCCGTACCTTTCCGTATATTTTTTCTGCAATTCATTTTTCTGCTGTATGCAAAAATGATGCGTCCATTTGTTAGTATAAGAAAAATGTTGACGAAGAAATCTAGTGATAGAAAAGTCGATTGGGACAATGCGAAAGGATTGATGCAGGATGAAGGTGAATAAAAGGATTCGTTGCATAAAATATGCTCTGGCCATAGTATGGTGCCCAGCTGCTGCTATTGGGAGGCTGTTCCGAAACAGAGGAAAGCACATGGAAATATGCCTTGTCATTAATAGACGGTCTGAAGCAGCTCGTTCCGGAGGAATTGACGGAAGAATTGTCAACAGCGCTGCAAAACAATACTCTTGAAGCTTACGTGGCAGAGATATCTGCAGAGTATGTTTTGTTGCAGGAGAATGAGATCATGCAGTATATACGGAAAGATACTTCCGGTGTGCTGGAAAGCTTTTATTATGAATACATAGAAGGTGGCGAGGAATGGTTCCTTTTTGGGAGGGATAATGACATTATTGTCCGTCAGAAAATCGATAATGAAAAATACCCATATTGCTATTACAAATTTCCTTGCGAAGGCGGGGGCTATGGAGGGGCGCTCCGCGCTTATGGAAAGAATGAGGATTACTATTTTATCAGTTGGGAAGATGATGACTATCTGCTGGTCACAAAGAGGGCAGACATATTATACTTATGTCGGTAACGGCAATTATGTTTGGGGAGAACGTTTTCTGGATTATTAAAATGCAAAACTGATTGGACTTCATAAAGAAAAAGAAAGCAGAATTCATGTTACAGGAAGATATTGAATTTTTTGTAAAGTTTATTCCTTCTGTAAAGTTATTGCGGTATAATGGAGTCATCGACAAATCGGAATAAAAAGGAGTGTGCTGAAATGACCTATGCCGAGTATCAGGAATACATGAGAAATTTTTTTGAACAGTATTATCAGAAGCTATCACAGGAAGAAATTCGTGTGACACTTCCTCTTGAGGAAGAGGAAAAAGAAATGTGGAGCGATGATGCGAACCCTAATGATGAATGGAAGAAATGGAAGCTGGTTCCGGCTATGATTTCGGATGGGGAAATCAAGGAATTGGAAAAAGAAATAGGGGTTGAACTGCCACTTTCCTTAAAAGCATTTTTGACTGTTACCCATCACTGTTTTGATAATCCCATAGGACGTAATTCTGTAGCGGAACATTTTCAAGAGGTGAGAAACGCATGGAACCCTGTCCTTGTGAGATGCGGCTATTTGCCCTTCGCGTGGGATGAACAGGGATACTTTATCCGTTGTATTCGACTGGAAAAAATGCCGGAAGAAGAGAAATGCGGAATTTACCAGATTGACCATGAAGTATTGTTTGATTTTGATGAAGAAACGGTGACACAGGAGGAAATAGACCGGAGCATGGAGTTCATTTCCGAGAATCTGCTTACATATCTTGATGAGATACTTCATGATAGGGATTGTGATTCGCTGCGAAAGGCTTCTCGCAAGGCGGTGCTAGTGCTGTTGAAAGAAGAATGTGGGTTAAAGAATTATGATGAATTATCGGACAAAATAGATGATGACGAAGAATTTGAAAAAATAATCACTGTGTTGAAACCAATTCAGAAACAGTATTCCATTTCAGATGACGATTTGGAGGAAATCTTGTGGAGCATGGAGTATTCTACTGATTGGTGAGAATTGTGTGCATCTTCACATTAAATCCCCAGACTTTCATGCATGGTGTAACAGCCGGAATGCATGGGGGTTTACTATGAAGATAGATGAGGACAGATGGAAAATTGATGCTGTCCGCAGCGCAGGTCTCCATGATATACGATGTAATCCGCCGCACACCAGCGGCACGCTCAGGCAGGAAATCTGAAAAGGTATCCTGCTCTTTTTTTGCCCGGAATCCGGGAGAAGGGGGCGCACTCTTGCCATGCCCCCACTGTAAAATCACAATCAATCACTGGTTTGCGGAAGCCTTGCAGAACATATTTTTTCAAAAAAGTGAACCGAATATAGAATCGTGGCGAATATAGAGTGAACAGGCGAGGAGGTGAAGCAGTGAATGCAAGAGAAGTAGAAAGATGTATTGACGAGTTCGGAACAGATATCTATAGATTTTGCCGAAAACTTTGTGCGGAAAAAACGGATGCCGAGGACTTATATCAACAGACTTTTCTAAAAGCGCTGGAAACGGAATGGGAGCTTGACTGGGAGAAAAATCCGAAAGCAATGTTTTTCTCCTTAGCCCATAATCTTTGGAAAAGCAACAGAAGAAAACAGGCCCGACGGAACATGATTGCTCCATGTAACAATCTCGATGAGGAAGCGGAAACGCTGCCGTATTCCGAAAAGAGTATCGAAGAAGGTTATTTTCAAAAGGAATTGGCGACAGAAGTACGTCAAATCATACAAACTCTTCCGGAAAAGTTTCAAGTACCGTTGATATTATTTTACCTATCAGAGTGTTCCGTAGAGCAGATAGCGGCTATCCTAAAAAAGCCGTCCGGTACTGTGAAAAGTCGATTGTTCAAGGCGAGAAAACTAATAAAAAAAAGATTGGAGGATGCTGGTTATGAGAGATAACCGTTCGAAAACGGAAATAGAAGAAGCCATCCGGGCTTCTATGAAAATGACTGATGTGCCGGCCCCGGAATTAAATAATGAACTCAAAGCGGCTTTATATGAACAAGAAGCCGTTCTGCGAAAACAACCTGTCACACATGCCTTTTCACTTTGGTATATGCCCATGATCTTAAATTTGATAACTTTTTCTTTGCTGGCTGTTTTGGCTCTTACAACAATTAAAAATGTTTATTTGTCTTACTTTGCCGCCGGTGTCTGCTTTTATGTTGGGGTGGCGGGCATATTGATTACTATAATAGGCGTAAAAAGAACGAACTTAAAAGAGGATATTACAATCCGTATCGAGAAAAGAGGTATATTGGCATGAATCATACGAAAAACAAAAAATTCCCGTTCTATATCAGTATTGCTATTATCTTTCTGTTAATTGTTTTGCGGTTTGGCGTGTACTACCTAAAAAGCGATGGCTTTAGCGGCCTTTCTATGCTGATCCCGGTCATGCTTCTTTGCTTTATTGTTTTTACACTGCTTACCTCTGCTTTTTTTGCGGCGTGGGTATATCAGGATTGTAAAAAGCGGGGTGATGATCCGTTGCTTTGGCCGCTTGTATGCCTTATTGCCACGCCGTTTATCGGACTGCTGATTTATTTTCTGCGCCGTTCGGAGATAAAAGGGTCTTGTCCCGCATGTGGACATAAAATTTCATTAAAGGCGAAATACTGCGAAGAATGCGGAACGCCTGTCAAAAAGGAGGATAATAATGTTATGGTAAAACAGGAAACACATCATTTGAAATTTATTGTTGCCGGAATTGTGAGCATGGCGCTTATGCTGATCTGTCTGACAGGTTTTATCGTCAGTGCGGCCACCGGAAACGGTATCAATACCAATGTTGCTTCAAATGACCGGATTTGGAATTCAGGAGTAATCAACATGAGTTATAGCACCTATATTGGTGACGTCTGGAAACTGAAATTCAGAAGCGCCAGTGACGGATTTGTGAAAGAACAGAGTATGACCATTACGGATCCGGACACACAACTGCTCCATGCCGATGTTTCCTGCGGCACAGTGCCGGAAGGGGCAACGCTTGTTTTGTGGCTGGTACAGGGGGAGGTAGTAAGGTCTGTGGACATTACCGACCTTTCCGAGCCGCTGGAATATTCTCTGAATGAATTTGAAAACGGAAAAGTTCATGTCAGATTACAAATCAACGGTGTAGAAAATACTGTTTCGGAGATCTATATTAAATAACAAAGCCGGCCAGACCGGGTTTCCGGCAGTTTTGATTTGTGCTACCTTGGCCGCTGCAGGAAAAGGGGATATGCTGCTCTTTTATGGGATGCATATCTCCTTTAATTATTATCGGCAATAGGCAGATTCTTTCGGCAGAGTCAAAAGTGTGCCTCTGTGTATTTTTGCAAGACTTTTGTGTTGTTGTATCATATACGTATAAAATCCATACATTGACAAATAATGTGTGTAATCTGTGGTATTCAATTCCTGTTTGGACAGGAACTGTTGCAAACTGTTAAAGCAGTTAGAAGAATCGCTTGTGCGATTCTTCCAGACTTGCACCAATTCATAAATTGTTTGTGCCGACTGCGTCGGCATGTTTGGAAGTATGAGAAGAATGCCCAAAACATGGATTTTTCTATTCGGGCTTTAGCTCCGTGGGATTGTGGATCACAGCGGAGCTGTTACATGGGAGTTAGTATGGAATAAATTTTTGAAAAGGGGAGTGTAATATTGTAATATGAAAACCCTGTTTTTAATAGTAATCGGAACAAGCTACGGCATGTTGTCCTCAGCGGGCGTGTTTACCGTATTGGTGGCGGTGGGGCTTGTGCCGCGTTTTGCGGGAAAAACACATACGTCCAAGAAAGTACTGCTTTATGAGGAGATGGTGATATTTGGGACGCTGACGGGCTGTGTCTTAAGTGTTTTCTCCCGTTATTGCCAGTTTGGCGCATGGTGGCAGGGCAGGTTTCCGGATCAAATGAAACTGTGGCTGGGAATCGGAGTATTCTGGCAGGCGGTATACGGACTATTTGCCGGGATGTTTATCGGCTGTCTTGCCCTTGCCATTGCGGAGATGCTGGACAGTATTCCGATCTTGACAAGGAGGATTTCCTTCCGCCATGGGATTGGGTTGGCGGTTCTCAGTATGGCGGTTGGAAAGCTTTGCGGTTCATTAATCTATTTTTTGACGGAATTCCATAGAACTGCGGGTTAGTGTGAAAAAGGGCGTTTCACAATACTGATTTGAGCGCCCGCCAAAGCGGGCAAAAGCTCATGCCAGAGGGTATTTCGTGGAGAAGCGCTAAGCTTCCCAAATGCCAGAGCAGTTAGGAAAATGCCTAAAACAGAGCCATTCTCCGCACAGATATGAGATTCTGCCAGACGGAATCATGAAGATTAGTGTGAGAAGATTTTCCGGTTCAGGAGAAAGAGAGGGTTTCAAGATGTCGAACGTGACGGTTTATTTAAAATGTGACAGGAACGTAGAAGTACAGTCGGAGGACGTATTCCTCTCGGATCTGGGAGAGCTGCGGTGCTCGGACAGTGTAACCTCTGCAAAGCTGAAAGCGTTGAAGGCGCATCATTTCGGGAAGCAGGATACAAAGCGCTGTGTGATCAGCACTTTAAAATTGGTGAAATTAATGGAGGAAAGCTGTCCCAATATTACGGTGCAGATTGTAGGGGAACCGGATGTACTGGTGGAATGGGTCAGTGTGAATAAACATAAGGGCTGGCAGCAGTGGCTGAAAGCGGCGCTGGTATGTCTGGTCAGCTTTTTCGGCACTGCATTCACTATTATGGCATACCACAATGACGTGGGCATCAATGATGTGTTTACGGAAGTGTATAAAATCGTCATGAACAGAGAGCCTCAGGGACTGAATACTTTAGAAGTATCTTATTCCTTGGGATTGGCAGCGGGGATTATCGTATTCTTTAACCATATCGGCGGCAGGCGGATTACCAAAGATCCTACTCCTATTGAAGTGGCAATGCGGAATTACGAGGAAGACGTGGACAAAGCGCTGATTGCCACGGCGGGCAGAGAAGGGAAGGAAGAGGAGGCATAGGGAAAGGTGTTTCTTCCAAACAAACTTCCGCTTTTTATTATAGCGATAGAAACGATTCTAAAAGGCATCGGGATTGCAATTTGTGCGCCTGCCAGAGCGGGCATATGGGAGTCAGCGTGAGAAACTATGTTATGACATTAATTTTATGAGACAGGAGCTATTCTATGATTGATAAAACAAAAAAATATTGGACGGGGGATTGTGCCGACGATATATCTGAATGGCTTCGTTTATACGCGGAAGACGATTCCATGGATATTAAGCCTGTTATCTGCCATACCTGTGGGGGCGATTCTTTTGAACTGCGGGTTGACCAGACCGAGGGAGCGGTCCAAGTGACATGTACATCCTGTGGCACAAAGAAAATATTACTGGATTGCGACGACGTTTGGGAAGATGCAAAGCCGAGGCTGCGGAAATGCCGTATATGCAAAACTTGTAAATCCTATCATGTAAGGGTCGGGTTTATCCGTAGGGAAAACGGAAGTGTAAAATGGGTCTATATTGGAAATCGGTGTACGAATTGCGGCACATTGGGTTCTTATTTGGACTGGAAAATCGACTATGAACCGACGGATGAAATGGAACAAAATATATAGCTTTTTATTTTGTGGTAATATAATCAACCTTTTGCGGAATGCTTTAAGATTGTGCGCTGTAGTGTCAGGGCGTATTTGAAAAAGCTTTTCACAAAATACATAAAACCTCCTTTTCTACACATACTGAGGAAAATGTAAATAATGCGGTAACAGTTCAGAGAGCCCTTGCCGCGAAGTCAAAATCGCGTCCCTATGCGATTTTGCGAGACATGCGGGCGCCAAAACGCATTCTTTCCGCGTTTTGTGTGCATTCTTGTAACGGTTTTGTGTCCTGTCTGAACTGTTACATAATGCGTTTACCGCGCAGTTTCCATAAAGTGAAAAGGAGGCCGTATATGGCAGAGACTAAGCAGGAAAAAGAACAACAGCAGAAAGAATATGAAAAATATGTCAAGGAGGTAACCCCTACACATAATCTGGGAATCCAGATGGCGAAGGCTTTTGTTACCGGCGGAATTATCTGCTGTATCGGACAGTTCATTTTAAATTATGCGGGACAGCTGGGGCTTGATAAGCAGACGGCGGGAAGCTGGTGTTCCCTGATTTTGGTGCTTGCATCCGTGCTTCTTACCGGATTAAACATTTATCCTAAGATTGTGAAATGGGGCGGCGCAGGTGCACTTGTTCCCATCACCGGCTTTGCCAACGGCGTGGCGGCGCCTGCCATTGAGTATAAGACGGAGGGGCAGGTCTTCGGGATTGGGTGTAAAATTTTTACCATTGCGGGACCGGTGATCCTGTACGGGATTTTTGCAAGCTGGCTGCTGGGGCTGGTGTACTGGATTGGAAAATGTTTTGGGGTATTTTAGGGAAAATAAGAAATAGACATAGGAGCAGATTATGCGTTATGAGCAGGGTGGCGAATGGAATGATTCGTAGTCCTGCTTTTTATTGTGCTTTTGGCTTTTTTCGATTATAATATGGATATGGAGTTTGATAATGTTCCTTTGGAAATCATACTGTTTTCTGACAGTGAGGAATGTGATTTCACCAAATCTATTTCAGTATATGATGCGAATTGTTTCAAAAAATGGCTGGTGTACAAAAGTGCCTGGGGATGTGCTGGGACAAATGGGAGAAAACATTTTTTAGGGAGCAATTGATTTGAAGATTTTTTTCATTCTTTAGGAATCACTATTTACTGATTGGGGAAGTGTGGTTGAGTGATTTGACCGTGCGGATGGGAATTAGGAAGATTACAAATACAATCAATACAAATGCGGCGGCATAGAAGGGGGACGATCTGTGAGTGTGCTAATGAATACAGAAGTAGATATATTATCGGTCATGTATGAGGGGGATAAGAATAGAGATGCCGCAGATAAGATCAGGGGATTTTTATTTCAGGATTATGTTACGATTATGTGTCTGCTTCAAAATCAAGTGAAATATGTCTGGTCAGAATATCTTGAGGATGTGGATGTATTTTTCGAGGACGGCACATTTGAATTTATTCAGGTAAAGTATTATCCGAAGAGATCTCCAAATGTGAAGGAAATTTCGACAGATCTTTATTATCAGTATCTCCGTATTCAGATGCTTCGGAGTACTTTGAAAGCAAAACCAAGCCTTTATATTCATAGAAACTCAAAGGTTGAGAAACCGACGCTTGATGAAATGAAAGTGTATATCGGACTTGGAAATGCGTTTCCAAAGTCAGTAACTTATCCAAATACAGCAGAATCAACTGCCTGGCTGAGAGCAAATGTCTATTCAACGAATAAGAAGGAGGAACAGAAGAAAAAGGTAACTTTAATGTTCCTTAATAACCGAGCGAATCGTGTAATATTTATATAATAGTTTTTAAAGCAATTTGGTAATATGTCAAGAGGAAAATGAAAAAGATTTTCTTGGAAAAGGGTAACCTTAATAGACCTACGACCTGGCAAGAACGTAAGTTTGATATGCGGTATGGATTACCTACTCTTTTCCGGAGAGTAGAGTTGGCCCTTGTCCAGCAGACCGAAGAGCAGACGTATAAATTTACGGGAAGTCAACGCGAGTGCTCGTTTATGCTGATGGTTTCTTGTCTCAGCATATTTCTTGTCATAGAAGGCTTTGTATTCAGGACAGTGCCTTATAACACTTCCGGCAGCTTCTATGATGTAGTAGCGCAGATATCTGTTGCCAGCTTTGCTCATGTGTTTGTCTTCGGCTACGAAGTCGCCGGAGTCATTATCGTTCCAAACGATACCACAGTATTTTGCGAGGGCATTGGCATTAGGAAAAGCCTTAATGGAACCCATTTCGGCCAGGATACCGGCTGAATAAACCTTACCGATTCCGGGAATGGAATTCAGTACAGTGTACTCGTCAGGGTTTAGTCCCTGAACTGTTTGAAGGATTGCCTTATCAATCGCCTTGAGTTCCCTTTCGAAGGAACTGATACAGTTAAATGAGGAAGCGATTGAGATGGTAAGCGGCTCATAGAGGCATTTATCAAGCCGGTATGAGTTGCGTGCTGCAGCCTGTAAGATTTTTGCTGTTTCTTCCGGATCAGCAATACGGCCTTTGCTCTTGGAGTTGATAAAAGCGACGAGGTCTTCTGCTGATGAGTTTACGATATCTTCATTCGTTGTGTACTCAGTAAGGATGGCTTCAGCTGTGGCACCATATTTGTTTGCGAATGGATGCTGTCCATCACGGAGTAATGCGTATTCACTGAACTTGAGATAAATGTTGTTGAGCATGTAAGTCTTTTCCCTTGCGATACATTCAGTGATGTGCATACGGTGTCTGGTAAGACGCTGCAGGGCAAGGTATTGGGAACCCCGCCATGGTTTGATTGCAATACGCCCTACACGGGCAAAATCAGCAATCACATAAGAATCAATGCCATCATTCTTTCCGATGTCGTTAAAGGACTTCTTGTAGTTCTTGACTTCCTTCGGATTGAGACAGTAAACCCTGACAGAGAATGGTGCAAGCAGGTCACTGGAAGAAAGATAATTCGCCAGGTGGACACCATAGAAACCAGTGGCTTCCATACCGATCACAACGTATTTGAACGGATGGTTATGCTCTAACACATCAGCAATCATCTGTTCCATAAGGGCTGCACCTTCCTGAGTGTTTTCTACAGGTTTCATCCTGATGTAGAACTTCTCATTGAAATCAAGTGCAGAAATAACATGAGTACGGGATGCAATGTCAATCCCAACAAACAGCGTTGAGAGGTAATCAATAGGTTCTTTCACGGATCATCACCACCTTTCAATAAAAATGAAGAAGAGTAATCATGGCTTATCCCAGATCACTACGCCGCCCTAAACCTCGCGTTATGAGCATTGCCCGGCAGAAATACCCTGCTGGTGGCTAGATACCGGGATGCAGCATTTGTGTAATAAGTCTTAGCGTAGCGTTAGGGCTGCAGGCTTTCTTGGCAATAGCAGAAGCTTTGCTGGAGCGATAAAGCAGTAACCATAGCTACAGTTCTTATGAACCTTATTGTAACATCTGGGGCCATGACTATAAAGTAACTTATTAACCAATAGACACAGAATGGATGAACCAGCATGATGGAAGAAGAATCTTCGGAAAGGATTTTTAGAATTATCCTTCTGTCTAATCAAAAAAGAATAAGTCTGTAAGCTGTTTTTCTTGCTTACAAACTTATTATACGAGGAGCAAATATGGAAGAATTGTTTGAATTGACAGAATTTGATTCTTACAAAGAAGATAACCGCAGGGAAGTTAAAAAAGCAGAAGGCGGACTTCCAAATAGCTTGTGGGATACTTACTCTGCTTTTGCCAATTGCTATGGTGGAGTTATCATTCTTGGGGTAAAAGAGGATAAAAATGGTAATTGGCATACAACCGGCCTGAAAAATGCGGCAAAATTGAAGAAGGATTTCTGGGATACTCTTAATAACCGTAAAAAGGTGAGTATAAATCTTTTGAAAGATGATGATGTGGAAACTTTTTCGGTGCCCGGCACAGATGACGTGATTATGGTAATCTGGGTGCCGAGTGCAAAGCGGGAACAAAAGCCGGTATACATCAATGATGATTTGTTTGGAGGAACTTTCCGCAGAAATTGGGAGGGAGACTATCACTGTACCAGATTGCAGGTCAAAACAATGCTAAGAGATCAGGTAGAGGAAACCATGGATATGGAAGTACTTGACGAGGCTGAAATGAAAGATTTGAATCGGGATTCCATTCGGGGTTACCGTAACAGCCATAAATCTTTTAAGCCGGGGCATCCATTTGAGAGGTTGGATGACAATGAGTATCTCAGAGTAATTGGAGCAGCAGGACTTTCAAAAGAGGACAAAAGGCTTCATCCCACTGCCGCAGGTATGCTTATGTTTGGAAATGAGTATGATATCGTGAGGTATTTTCCAGAATATTTTTTGGATTATAGGGAAAATCCGGATACGGTAATCAGATGGACGGACAGGCTTCAATCATCTTCCGGAGAATGGTCAGGAAATTTATTTGATTTTTATTTTCGCGTATACAATAAGATGATTAAGGATATCAAGGTCCCGTTTAAGATGAAGGGAGGTTTTCGGATAGACGATACTCCGGTTCACAGGGCACTACGGGAAGCGTTGGCAAATTGCATTATAAATATGGATTTTTATGGAAAATATGGTGTACTCATAATCAAAGAAGATGATAAAGTCATATTGGAGAATCCCGGTTATATCAGACTCGGAAAGGAACAGATGCGTAGGGGTGGAAAATCCGACCCTAGAAATAAGAGTTTGATGAAAATGTTTAATCTGATAGATATAGGTGAGCATGCAGGCAGCGGAGTACCGAATATATTTAATGTTTGGGAAGATGAGGGCTGGGAGGAGCCTGTCATAAAAGAAAGCTTTGATCCGGATAGAACGTCACTGACGCTAAAATTTGTTAAAAAACAAGCGATAAAAACAAGCGATAAAAAACAAGCGATAAAAACAAGCGATAAAAAGCAAGCGATAAAAACAGGCAAAAATAGGAAAGAAATCAGGTCATACCTCCAAAAATGTGAAACAGCAAAAACAAGCGATATTGCGGAATTGCTTGGTTTGAGTATGGCAAGAACGAGGGCAATACTTTCTGAAATGGATGATGTTGAGACGTTGGGAACAAATAGAACAAGAAGGTATCGGCTGCGGGAGAAAGGCGAATAAAGGAATGCTTGAAAATAGTTGGGGAATGACGGATTAGAAAATATTTATATCAGGGCTTTGACAAAAAGTAAAATGAATGGGTCCTAACTTGACACAAGCAGAGGGGCAGGTCTTTGGGATTGGGTGTAAAATTTTTACCATTGCGGGACCGGTGATCCTGTACGGGATTTTTGCAAGCTGGCTGCTGGGACTGGTGTACTGGATTGGAAAATGTTTTGGGGTATTTTAGGGAAAATAAGAAATAGACATAGGAGCAGATTATGCGTTATGAGCAGGGTGGCGAATGGAATGATTCGTAGTCCTGCTTTTTATTTGTGCAGTCCAAGCAATCAAAGCGATTGCTTTGGATTGTTTGTGCAAATGCACACGAAAACACCTCCCGGAACTATCCGTGAATAGTAACGCTCGTTACTGTTCACTCGCTGCCGCCGTGAGGTGAAACCCGAGACAGACATGCGCGAAATCGTTGTTTTGCGATTTCTGTGCATAGGTTGCTGTGAACAGAGTGAACAGTAACTAACGCTCCCAGAGCATGGATTCTATTGTTGTGCTTTTGGCTCTTTTCAAATATAATGAAAATATGCTGAAAGGTCTTTACAGACATTTCGTTAGATGATATCAGTTTTTGTGGCAAACAGAGGGATTTTATAAAAGTTTTATTGAAAACCGGAAAGAAATCTATATTGCTTTCCGGTGAAAAGTGGTAAAATAAAAGAATGCGGAATGGGGTAAAAGCGCCGGAAATGTAATTGGAAATTACTTTAAAGTGAATTCTGCAGATTGATTCCCACGAGGGTCAACACACCAATACGTCCATAGGACACATGCTGCTCTGCAGCGTTTCAAGATGGATGCCCCGTTGCTTGCAGCGGGTTGACTGTTTGTGCCGCCATTGGCGGCATGTGTGAAAGTAAAGTTTCAAATATTGATTAGTATACGTATTGATGCACACAAGGAGGTAAAGATGGAGAAACTATTGTTAAAGGCATGTCAGAACGGACAAAAAGGGGTTGTTATGGCATTCCTGAAAAAGGAAGGGATCAATGTCAACGCGGTGGACGAGCAAGGGTTGGCGCCCATTCACTATGCCTGTCAGAAGGGCTATAGGGACATTGTAAAAATGCTGCTTGAGAAGGATGCGGATGCAAATCTGATATCCAATACAAGCGTGACGCCGCTGCATATGGCGGTTCTTTCGGGAAATAAGGAGATTATTAAGCTGCTGGCCGATACGGGGGCGGACATCAATGCCACGGATCGGAACGGGAAAACGGCGTTGATCTATGCGGTGGAAGCTAAGAAGGCGGAAGCGGCAAGGTATTTGATTGAAATCGGGGCGGACACCTCCGTCATGGATAACCAGAACCATACTGCGCTGGATTATGCAAATGCCCACGGCTTGGTACAGCTGATTGAAAGCATGTCCAAAGAAAATTCGGGAAATGCAGACGCTTACGGCAATACCCCGCTTCATCAGGCCTGTTATAACGAACAGGGTGAAGTGGTGAAAGCCATGCTGGCAAAAGGAGACGTGGATATCAATGCACGTAACGACAGCAAGCAGACGCCGCTCTGCGTGGCGGTGGCAGAGGACAATCTTCTGATTGCGGAACTCCTTCTGGAGGCCGGAGCGGATCCCAATATAAGCGGGGATAACGGCGATGCCCCGCTGCACATAGCTGCTGAAAATGTAAACGAGCATTTGGTAAAAAGGCTGCTTGAAAAAGACGCCCGCATTAACGAACGCAACGAGGACGGTGAAACCCCATTGATTATCGCGGCCAGAAGAGGAAGCAATTATATCGTTGAAATACTGCTGGAAAAAGGCGCGGATGTTACATATGCGGATCTGGCGGAACACACTGCACTCTATTATGCAACCGAAGCCGGAAATAACGATATTGTGGAAAAGCTTCTTATGGCAGGTGCGGAGAATTAACGGAAGCCGGAATGTGACTACACATGCTATAGTCTGTAGATTATGGAAAGGAATGGTTATTCACATGGATATAAAAGAATTGACAAAAGTTTTAGGGTCTTCTATCACAAGCAGCCGCTACAAATATATTCCATGGTGGGACGGTGACTTTGACGAGGACAGATATCGCTATAACCTGTTTTCCGCACAAGAAATACAAGACGCGGAAGCCTGTATTGCAGAGTGCGGAAAAGAGGAGCTGGAAGATACGTCCGGCAACTGGGGTATGTCCCTGTTTCATTTGCTTGTCTGGCATAATTTTTATGACGGAGTAAAGAAAATCCTTGAAGAAGGGCGGGCTGACGCAAATCTGGCGGACGGGAAAGGCAAGGGGCTGACGCCGTTTCTGCTGGCCTGCTGCCGCGGTAATCTGGCCATGGCGAAGCTCCTGCTGGAGCATGGCGCCGACGGGGCGGCCTGTGATGCCGGAGGGCGGAACGGATACCACTACCTTGGGCATCCATACATAGAAGGGTTTCAGAACGGTTACGAATGCAAGCGCTACAGCATGAGGCAGCGGGTGTCCATTGCGGGTCTGTTGACAGAAGGCATCAATGCGAAGGATACGGAAGGGTTCACACCCCTTGCACTGATGCTTCAGGACAGGAATGCTTCCTGCTCACATGTACTGACAGATGTATTTCTGGAAAAAGGCGCGGAGACGGATTCTGTGGATGAGAGAGGAAATACCCTTCTGCTCACTGCCATTTCCAACGGGCATATGACGGCGGCTCTCAGTCTGGCCCGGTGCGGTGACCTGATAAACAAAGCAAATGCCGATGGAGAGACGCCCATGCAGGCGGCAAACAAGATGTATAACGAGGGGCTGTGCATGGCGTTAAAGGACTCCGGCGCAGAGGAAGATTGTCCGGCCAGCCGCATGGACATGTCTAACTTAAGCAGGATTACAAGCAATGCTTTTGCGTGTATTACCGATGAAGATAAAGATAAGGCAAGTATTGCCTTGTACCTTTTGAAAAAGCTTATTTCCAAATTGGATCCGGATGATGACGACGACATGGCATGTCTTACACAGGCTATGCATAATGCATTGATGAATGACGAGGACGGTAAAGTTCTGGATATCTGCAGAGATGCGGAGATTGATTTCACGGCGCCCATCCACAGCAGCGGCAGCGTCTTCTGCCTCCGGGACAAGTGCCTTGACAGCAATTACGGGGTAAGGGTAATCCGGAAGTTTATGGAATACGGGATCGATATGGACGAAGCGGTGATTAAAGGGAAGACGCCCGCCGCCATTGTGGCATCCGCCACGCCCAAGAATATGCTGTTCAGCAGGAAAAAGGACGATTATTTTGAAAAGGCCGCGGTGTTCTTTTCCAAGGAATCTATGGAGCAGCTGGATAATTCCGGAGTTGCGGCGGTACATTGGGCAGCCGGAAACGGCCATCTGGAAATGCTCAAGGTAATGATAGAAAAGGGCGTGGATGTCAATCTTACCCAAGACCTGCCTGCGGAAGCCGGGAATACGCCCCTCCACCTTGCCTGCATTTACGGCCGGGGAGAGATTGTAAAGCTGCTGGAGGAGTCAGGGGCGGACAGTTCGCTGCAGAATGTAAACGGTGAGCTTCCTGCGCATCATGCGGTTATGAAAAAGAAATTCGGCGGTGAACTGAAAAACGAAGACAGAGCTGCGGTGCTTAAGGAGCTGAAACATTTGGACGGCGCCCGGAGCGACGGGAAAACTCCGCTTATGCTGCTTCAGTATCTGGGTCTTAATACCACAAACGAACTTCTGCCTATCTTTTTGGAAAGGGGTGTGGATGTAAATGCCGCGGATAACAACGGGAATACGGCGTTGATCCTGAATACGAAAGAGCAGTGCTACAAAGAAGTCATCAAACAGCTGATCCGCGCAGGAGCGGATGTCAAAATGGCGGACAACACCGGAAATACGGCGCTGCATTATGCTTTGAGATACGGCAATCAGGAAGTCGCCCGTCTCCTGATCAAAAAGGGCGCGGATTACAACCATGCCAACAATAACGGTGAAACTCCCGTACAACTGGCGGCGGAAAAGGGCTATGATACCGTGATGGAATTAATGACGGATATTTTATGATATTTATCTCTAAGGAAACGCTGATTAAATCATCGTTTCCTTAGAGCCTCTGGCGGATGCGCACGGATTTGCAGCAGTTTATGCTGCTCCGCAGCGCAAATCAGGCGCGGGAAACGCTTTAATCAGCGTTTCCCTAAAGAAAATTCGGCTAAAAATATTTATAAATATGAAAAACAGGAAAAATTATATAAAATCTCGGAAAAAGCAATTTTGTTGGAAGACAATAGGATTGCATTTGGGATCAGTGTGTAAGATCTGCGGACAAAATACTAAATATTTGATACATAAATATGATGCATTGTGCTGCATATCGTGTAATGAATGGCTGGAGAAGGCCTGTTCCAATCCGGAGTGCCCGTTTTGCAGCGGCAGGCCTGAGACTCCCTATGAAGCATATTACCTGTTGTCAGAGGCAGAGATTGGCAGTGCGGGCAGGAAAAAGCGCTGGAGATGTGATAACTACCAGCATAAGACGGACGGGATGAGAAAACATATCAAAAGGAGAAAACATATCAAAAGGAGAAAACATATCAAAAGGAGAAATGAGCTATGAATTCAACGAAACCACCATTGCACCTTTATGTCGCTGACAGCAGTGGTACCTATGGGGAAGAGCAGATGCCTGAGAACCGCTTTTCTGCCATTGGGGACGCGCTGGAAGCCGCAGACAGGCTTTCCCCTGTTCCTGAGAGCATTGCCGCAGAGCTGGTGGAGGGGAAGCGTTACCCTTCTCCTGAGTATGACGTGCAGCCCGTGGTGATACATATAGGAGAGGGAATCTATAGAGAAAAGCTGGTAATTTCCAGACCTAATGTGACATTTCTGGGGGAAGACAGAGAACGCACGGTCATTGTCTTTGGGCATGGAGCCAATGAGATTGAGGAGGACGGTGAGAAAAGGGGAACCTTCCGGACGGCATCTGTCAGAGTGGACGCCCCTGATTTTACGGCAAAGCATGTGACCTTTCAAAATGATGCGGGATTCGGGCATACGGTAGGACAGGCCATTGCCCTTTATGTGGACGGCGACCGATGCTTTTTTGAAGACTGCGCGCTGCTGGCAAGTCAGGATACCCTTTTTACTGCGCCCTTGCCTTTGGATCCTGTGAAACCCAACGGAAAAGGACCGGGTGAACATAAACCAAGAATCCGGGGCAGACATTTGTTTTACCGCTGCTTCCTGCAAGGGGATGTGGACTTCATTTTTGGCTCGGGTACGGCTTATTTTGAGGAGTGCACCGTCTTTTCCAAGATGCCGGGGGACAGACGCCCGCCGGAAAGCCCCGAGGAAGAGGCGATTTACGGCTACGTCACCGCGGCATCCACTCATCCGGGCTTTCCCTACGGCTATGTCCTGCACCGCTGCAAGCTCACCGGCGACTGCCCCAAGGGAACCGTATATCTGGGAAGGCCATGGAAGGAATATGCCAAGACGGTGTTTATCGAATGTGAGCTCGGTGAACATATACATCCCCTTGGCTGGCATGACTGGGGCAAGACACACGGTAACTTCTATTACGGTGAATATGCTTCCACCGGGCCGGGAGCCAGCCCGGAGACCAGAGCCCCTTTCTCCCATCAGCTGACAGAGGAGGAAGCAAGGGAATATACCATGGATAGGGTGTTGGAAGGGTGGAAGCCGCTGGGGATTGGTCTTTGAGCTATTTATAATATGATGTAGTTAGAGGGGATGGCGGGTGTTGCGCGGCATGTATCATTTGTTTCTGTATTTGCAGATTATAGATAAAACATGTTCCCGAATACTTCCATACAGCTCTTCCGATTATCTTTTTGCGTTCCAAAGTATGTTAGTGTGAAAAAAGACATTTCACAATTCTGATTTGAGTGCCCGCCAGAGCAGGCATATGGGAGTTAGTGTGAGAAGAAGTTCTAATGCTCACAGCAGAGGCTGTTTCGCAAAGAACTTCTAAGTCTCACACCGAGAAATGCCTGAAAACATGGCATTTCTCATCCGGATTTAAGTCACAGCGAAGCTGTGACATGGAGGTTAGTGTGAGAAGAGTTTCTAACTGCTCACAGCCAAAAGCCTGATTCTCAGGCTTAGCTGTTTCGCAGAGAAACTCTATGTCTCCCAAACTGCTAAAGCAGTTAGAGAAATGCCTGAAAACATGGCATTTCTCATCCGGATTTGAGTCGCAGCAAAGCTACGACATGGAGGTTAGTGTGAAAAAGGACATTTCACAATCCTGATTTGAATGCCCGCCAAAGCGGGCATATGGGAGTTAGTGTGAAAAAGAGCATTTCACAATCTTGATTTGAGTGCCCGCCGAAGCGGGCATATGGGAGTTAGCGTGAGAAGTACTTCTAATTGCCATTGGCAGTTTTCGCTCGCGGCAAGGGCTGCTTTGCGGGGAAGCAATAAGATAGTGGAAGAGTGAGGCTGAGTTTTGGCCTTATTAGTTTCGCGTAAAGGAGTATGATACATAAGATGAATAAGAGAATCAGAAAGCTATTAGAGGAGAAAGAAAAGGAAAATGAGAAGCTGTGTGTGGATGCACAGAATGTGTTGATTACCGGTGGGGCAGGAACTGTGGGATTTGCTTTAGCAAAATATCTACTGGAGCAGTATCAGGATAAAAATGTTGTTTTGTTGGACCGCAATGATGCCGCATTATATTATTGTATGAAAACTTTGAACAGATATGATAATGTGTCTTTTTATCTTGGAGATTATGCAGATGAAGATCTATTTGAACAGATTGTGAATGATTATGGTATAGATACAGTCTTTCATTGTGCCGCTTACAAAATCGTTCCTCTAGTAGATTTGAACCCCATTGAAGCTCTAAAGAATAACACGATTCAGTGCAATCATTTTTTCACAATGTGCGGGAAAGCGGGAATCAAGAGCTGTATTTTTATGTCAAGTTATGAAGCATATATACCTAAAAATGTATTCGGGGAGACAAAAAGGATTGCTGAGATACTTATGGAGAAAAATGCACAAAATTATCCTAATACAAAATATTGTGCATTCAGATTTGGGTTTATTTTGAATTCATCGGGAAGTGTAATTCATATTTTTGAGGAACAGGCAAAAAAGGGACAGGACTTGACAGTCACTCACAGAGAGATAGAGCGATATGTGTGTTCGGCCAGTGAGGTAGTGCGAGGCTCACTGTTATTAATCGGGCTTGGGGAAACAGGATATACTTATACTCTAAACATGGAAGAGCCGGTGAAGATATATGATCTGGCTGAGTATTATTGTAATAAATATCAAAATAAAAATCAAATTATAATAACACAATTACGGCCGGGAGATAAGATTTATGAAGAGCTTTTAGGATGTGAAGGAGGATTTATCAAAACAGAAGATAATATATTATTCAAAAATAAAAAGATTTATGTTAATTGGAAGGCTTTTGAAAAAAACTATAATATTCTGCATAATCATATTGCTAAAAACAGCAAAGAGAATATCCGTGATATAATCAGACAATGCGCCAAGGACAGTGCAGAAATAGGGGATAGCGCATAACGATATGCAACTCGAGGCATTTTCTTACAATTATTTATCAAATATTCTTTTACGCAGCTGGGATTTATTTGCGACAAGGCTTTCAACATCGAGCCATATCCTTTTAAAACCAAATCATGCGAATCTGACATTAAACGATCCGATATTGTAAATGGTTCCATTCCTTCATAATCATTTTTCATTATGGAAGGTATCAGGATAACTGCAGAAGCCCTTCTTACCCCAAAATCATTATCCTCCGTCCATGCGATTATCTTCACAAATAATGATTTCTTTTGCCTTATCAGCTCTCCGAATGCGTGTGTGCAAAAATCATCACAGTCACCCCATCCCCTTACATAATCTTTCAGCCAGTGATAAAAAATATCGTAAGTTAATTCGTTATAATGATTTTTCATTCGATATGCAAAATCAAACGCAATTACTCCCAATGCCCATGAGTGTTCATTTAACAGTTCTTCGCACAGGATAAAAACATTTTCAATGCTTTTATCTTCAATTTGACGGAATAATTTAGATGATAATTTTCGCACATCTCCTGTAATAATATGTTTTCCGTAGGGAGTGTTTCTTCCAACTCTTTGATTTTCCTAATTGCTTCCTCGACAATTTTATTCATTTGATGCTCCTGTCATAGTTCTTCTGTATAGTTGCCTGTAATTTCGATAGGATTTCCGTCAGAACCCATAAATGTAAATACCAGTATGGCGAAAAAACATTGATATATCGAATTTTGGTCATCTGCGCTGCAATACCCAATTCTTTTATCCTATTGTATTCTGCCTTTAAATCTTCGACTCCTAAGTTAATAAATACCTTACGAGTATTTATGCTATTCGCAATTTCGCTTTGGTTATCGTATATCTCCCAATACTCGCCTTTGGTTACTGCATGGCCAGAGTTTTCACTGTTATAATGACCATTCATGAGACAGAGGTTAAGCCCTTTATTATTAAATTGGGCGAAACGCTTTCCGTTTGCAGCGCTTATCTTCATATCAAATACCTTCTCATAAAATGACAAAGATTTATCAAAGTCCCTGACAATCAAATAAATTGAACCATATCGCATTGCTGTTCCTCCACTATTCAAATCCGTACTTTATTGCCAATTACACTTTAAACCATTTTTCCATTCTCAACCCGCACGGCAATCTGCCAGTCAGCTTCATAAACGATGGTTTCCACAAAATTTTTTTAAGCCACATCATAAGGTTTTTGATGTCTATCTAAAAGTGTAACAGCCGGTTTTTATTTCTCAATCATTTCCAATGTGCGCTCACATTTAAAAAATGTAATGACCTTTTTGTGGTTTTTCAAGGTTCCGGTTCGGGAAGATTATCTTTGAACCAGACATCAATAGATAGAAACAGTTCTTTTTCTTCGTTGGTTAATTGTTCATCTCTTATTAGATTCCAACAAAGGCTAAATACCTCTTTAGGATACTTGGTAATATAGGAGCTTTCTCTTCCTTATATTCTCATATACTTATATTTCATGCGATTATTTCTTTCCTTACAATTCTAAAAGAGCATATCATAAACCAGCTATCTTGTATAGCATTCAGATGTGTTCCAAAAAGTTAGAGAATTTGATACTCACGTTCGACATATTGGGAACAATAGAACATGGAAATATTTTTCCTTTGATTTAAAATCTAATTAATGATTGATATTGTTTTATAAAATAGAATATGAATGCAGGTGCTGTACTTGATAATAGAAATTTCCTTTTTGAATGTATTAAGGGTTATGGAGATTTAGTATTTTGCACTGTTTCAAAGGGAGGGATTGCAGCTTAATGTATACTTTAGCAATGAAAATAGGAATATACAATCTTGCAGCAAGTGCAGTTTGTCCGGATTATTCAAAGGCTGTTTTAAATAATAAGAGTCCCGCAAAGAAAGAAAAAAATATTGGCAAAACTCGGAAAAAACATTTTTCATTGGCGCGGCATTTAAGGAAGGCAGTGCGATGGCGTCATTGACTGAAAATGACGCAGTCCAATGAAAAATTGGGCAAGGATTTTTAGCTAAGTATACTAAATTAAATGCTAAGTCTGAAAGTAAACTTATAATTAAGATAAAAAGTATTTATATAATACAAGGAAGAAGGATAAAAAGGTATGGATAAGAAAATTGGTTTATTAATTGTTGGTGTTAATGGAGCGATTGCGAGTACAGCGATTGCTGGGGTAGAAGCTATTAAACGAAATTTAGCTAAGCCGACAGGATTGTTAACGGAGACGGAAGCAGTAGCAGGAGTAGATCTTGTCAAGTTGTCAAATATTAAATTTGGTGGATGGGACATAGTACAGGAACCGCATTTTCAATGTTTGAAAAAGCACGGTATTTTAGAGGAATCGTTAATTACAAAATTAGAGAAAGAACCATATGATATAGATTTTTTTAGTGCACCTAGAACGGGTATTACAAATCATATTATGAACATTGACAGCACGATGCATATTGATGATATTATGATCCCTGTAAAAGATGCCGTGAGACAAATCATTGAAAATATAAATGAATTCAAGAATAAATATAACCTTACAGGATGTGTGGTGGTTAATTTATCGTCTACTGAACCTAGAAAAGAAAATCTTGAATTTTTAAATACGATTGAGTTGTTTGAAGATGCGGTAAATAAGAATAATCCAGATATTTCATCAGGGATGATTTATGCATATGCATCAATAAAAGCGCATGCTCCATTTATAAATTTTACACCAAGTGCAACCGTAGATATTCCGGCATTAAAGCAACTTGCAGAAAAGGAAAGGGTAGCAGTTGCAGGTAATGACGGGAAAACAGGACAAACATTATATAAGACTGTTATAGCTCCTATGCTGAAATGGAGAAATTTAAAGCTGTTAGGTTGGTACAGCACTAATATATTAGGTAATAATGATGGAAGAGTATTAGAAGATCCAAATCATAAGAAAACTAAAATAATGTCAAAGACAAAGGTGCTGGATAATATATTGGGATATGATGATTTTTATCATAGAGTTGAAATAAATTACTATCCGCCTAGAGGTGATGCAAAAGAAGCATGGGATACTATTGACTTTCAAGGATGGCTTGGGACAAATATGTCAATGAAAATAAATTGGATTGGGGAGGATTCAATTTTAGCTGCACCATTGGTTATAGATATAATGCGTTTACTCTGGGCTGCGTATGAAAGAGGTGCGTATGGGGTAGTACGCGAGTTGGCGGAATATTTTAAGGATCCTATTGATTGCAAGGATCATGATTTTTCGAATCAAATATTGCTGCTGCAGAAATTCATTGAAATATTAAAAGACAATAATTAACACTACATAAAAACATTGCATTTGGTTGGCAAGCTGAGGTGAGAACTTGTGAATACTAAATTACTATGAAGACTCTGAATCCTGCCTGCGGAAACCGCGAGGCGTTTCGTGCTCCCTTGTACGAAATCCCGAGACAGCCATACGCCAAAATGGGCCGCATTTGCCCATTTTGTGTGCATCTTCATGGGAAACTCTCAGACTTTCATGCATGGTGGAGCAGTCGGAATGTATGGGAGTTTATTGTAAAAATCCCTTTATTATTACAGTACCGCAAAGCACACTCCAAATCCCGAGACTTATAAGCATGGTGATGTAGCCGATTGTATGGAAATTTAACAAGTATTTAAATCATTTGGTGAGTATAAGTGAAAAAATATGTGATTTTATCGCCGCATCTAGATGATGCAGTGTTATCATGCGGCGATTATATAAGTTATTTGATTGAGCAAAAGTGTAAGGTCGAAGTAATTTCCGTGTTTGCAGGAGATTATAATGAAAATTGTTTAAGCGATATGGCAAAAGAATTTCATAGTATGTGTGAACTAACAAATAATATTGTTGAAGCTAGGAGAAAAGAAGATAAAAAGGCTATGGAATTACTGGGTTGCAGCTTTATTCACATGGAATTTATGGACTGTATCTATCGAAGTAATATTTTGGGTGAGTTTGTATATACAGATTTTTGTCAAATTTATGAATCAAACGTACATGAGGAAGAGGAGATAGTTCAAAACATAAAAGCTGAAATATATAAACTAATTAGTGATGCGGACGTGGTACTGTCACCGTTAGCAATAGGAAATCACATTGATCACATGATTGTGTCGTATGTTGCACGAAAGTTGGAAAAAACGTGTCCTGAAAAGATGGTATTTTATGAAGATTTTCCTTATGTACTTAATTACAAATTATCAGAGTGGAAAGAGCTTGTAAAAGACATGAATTGTAAAACAATAGAGTTTAGAGAAACATTTTTTATAAATAAATTAAAAGCAGCCAAATGCTATTTATCACAAAACAGAATGTTATGGGGCAATGAAACAGAACGAATTGAACAAATGAAAAGTTTTTCGAAAAGATATGTAGATAGCAAAGGGTATGGAATCCGGTTGTGGTATTTGTAAAGGAAGGATAAATAATTGAAAAAAATAAGCTTATTATTTTTAACATCACATTTGCCGTTTCCTCCTATAAGCGGGGGAAGATTAAGAGAATTTGAAGTAATAAAGCGTTTAAAACAATTTTGTGATACATATTTATGCGTGTTAACAAAAACATGGCTGGAGGACATTCAAAACATTGCATATTTAGAACCATTTTGCCAAGAAATAAGGATCTTCTGTGCCAATGAAGCAGTATTAGATGAAAAATCTGAAATTCCGGCACAAGTTTTCAGAAATACATCAACGGATGCTCGAAAATATATTGCAGATTTATTAGACCGGAAAAAAGTTGAGCTTGTTCATATAGAAGGTTTTTACATGAAATCATTGTTACCTGTTAAGGCATATGTGCCTATATTGTTGGTAGAACAAAATATAGAGTATTTGCTGTTTTTACAAAGATATAAGTATGAAGCAGATGGCTTAAAAAAATGGAACTTAAACCAGTACAAAGTAACTAAAAAGGAAGAAATAGAGGCTTGGAAGGCATGTAACAAATGTGTTTTCTTGACAAAACAAGATAAAGAAATTGCACAGGCTGAAACGGATAGAGATGATTTAAGCATCATATGTAATGGCATAGATCATGTACATAAGCAAACAGATTGTGCTTATTGCATGGAAGAGGAAAGTGAAAATTATATTTTATATGTGGGAAATTTTGATTATTTCCCTAATATAGATGCGGCAACTTATTTATTAGATATAATATTTCCTAAAGTATTGAAAGAAGTTCCTGATGTGAAAATGTATATTGTAGGAAATGAAAGTGACGTTAAATTGGAACAATACAAAAAAAATAAGAATGTAAGGATATTTGGAAGACAAGAAAAATTAGACAAATACATAAAGAATTCATTGTTTTGCGTATTTCCATTGCGCATGGGAGGAGGCATCAAAGTAAAGGTGCTTGAAGCTCTTTACTTTAATAAAGTAGTAGTAACAACTTCAATAGGGGCACAGGGGATATATCATGATAATGAAACAGCTATTATTGTGGAGGATAATGGCAAAATTATGGCAGAAAAAATTATTAAATTATTGCAGAGCAGAGAAGAACTTTCTGTTTTAGAAAAGAAATGTAAGGACATATTATGCCGGTTTTATACATGGGATGAAAGCGTAAAGAGATTAGTCTCTGAATATCGAAAACTAGTGGAGGGTAAAAATATATATGAAGGATAATTATTGTATTGGCATTAACATGGGATTACATGATTCATCAGCAGCGTTATTAAAAAATGGTAAGCTGTTAGTAATGGGAGAACAAGAACGTTTTAGCAGAAATAAAAGAGCTAATGGTGAGGCTCCGATTGATGCAGTACAATTTTGCTTAGATGAGGCGGAAATTTGTTTAGATGATGTTGCCTATATAGCACTTGGGTCGTCGCAAGAATTATTAGATAAATGGCATGAGCTTACAGAAGAAGAAATAGCGAAAAGAGTACGGTTGGATGATCCAAATAGATTGTTTCCAAAGAATATTTTTAATTATAAAAAATTACCTCCTATGATATCCGTACCACACCATATAGCACATGCTGCAAGTGCCTTTTATCCAAGTGGATATGATGAAGCCGCAATTTTGGTTGTAGATAATAGAGGAGAGAATGCGGCAACCTCATTGTACTTTGGGAAAGACAATCATATTAAGTTAATAAAGCAATTTCCAATCACAGAGTCACTGGGGCTATATTATAGAATAGCGTCACAATATGCCGGGCTATGTGGTAAAAACAGAAATGTCGGCAAACTTATGGGATTAGCGGCATACGGAAAACCAACAGAGAATGTGGCTCTGAAAATTGTTGGAGATCAAGTTTCCTTTGAAGAAACCAAAGAAATGTCCGATATACGCGGAATTGAATTAGCAGATAAAATAACAGATAAACTTTTGCAATATTTTCAGAATCATTGTTTTCCTTATGCAAAAGAACTTGTAGAGGATGTAATGGCATATTCTAATTTTGCGTGTAGTGTACAGAACGCAGTTGAAAAAGCGCTGTTAAGATATTGTGAAATATTAAAAGAGGAAACCAATGCTAAAAATTTAGTAATAGCTGGAGGCGTGGGACTTAATTGCAGCGCGAATGGCAAGATAGCAGCAAGCGGATTATATGAAAATATATTTGTGCAGCCGGTGGCAGGGGATGCAGGTGTTTCAATAGGAGCTGCTATGCATGTATCAAATGAAAAGAACCCTGAACAATGTGTACACTTTAAAATGAACCATGCATATTATGGAAAACAGTATTCAACAAGTCAAATTGTGGATGCACTAGATAAATATTCTAATTTAGACTATCAAATTCTGGACGAGCGGCAAATTGCATATAGAAGCGCAAAATTTTTGTTTGAAAATAAAGTTATAGGGTGGTTTCATGGAAGGGCAGAAATAGGGCCTAGAGCACTTGGGGCAAGAAGTATTTTGGGAAATCCCATGTATAGGAGCACGCTGGTAAAAATAAATCAAATAAAGCAAAGAGAAATTTGGAGACCATTAGCACCCAGCGTTATGGAAGAATTTTTTCATGACTATTTTATAGGAACACATGGCTCGCCGTTCATGATTGTAGCAACAGAGGTGAGACGAGAACAAAGATCTAAGATTCCAGCAGTAGTTCACATTGACGGAAGTGCAAGACCGCAAGTGGTTAGTAGAAATACAAATAGAATGTATTGGGAATTAATCAATGAATTTAACAAAATTGCGGGGATACCAATAATATTAAATACTTCCTTTAACTGTGCAGAAGAACCAATTGTACATACGCCTGAAAATGCAATTGAAGATTTTTTGAGAACAAGTTTAGACGTTTTGGTTTTGGAAAATGTTTTAATTGTAAAAGAAGCAGGATAATAATGAGGATTTAAAAAATGTGCTGTTGGATTTGGCGGCGGAATGGAGATTAGTGTGAGAAGAGTTTCTAGCTGCTCACAGCAAAGGCTGTTTCGCAGAGAAACTCTAAGTCTCACACCGAAAAATGCCCAAAACAAGGCATTTTTCATCCGGATTTAAGATTCCGCAGAGCGGAATCATGGAGGTTAGTATGAATTATATTGTTCCATATATAGGGAAGGGCAGTTCATTTGATGAACAGGAAATAAATGTATTGGAGGAGCTGCTTTTTTCTGCGGATACTTTATCTTGTGGAAATAAAAGAAAAGAATTTGAGGAAAAGTTTGCTTCCTTGTTGGGTGTTAAATATGCTTTTGCGGTTACAAATTGCACCGTAGCGCTAATGTTTGCCTCATATTTAGCAAATATAGAAAAGGGAGATGAAGTGATTTGTACTTGTTTTACTTATCAAGCAACGATTTTGCCATTACTTGATAAAGGGGTTAAAATACGTTTTTGTGATATAGAACCAAATGGCTTGGGCGTGGATATTGAATGTCTGAATCAAATGGTTAGTAAAAAAACAAAAGCAATCTTCATTACCCATTATGGAGGAATGATTAATTATAATATTCAAAAAATTCAAAAAATTGCAAAAGAAAATAATATATTGCTAATTGAAGACTGTGCTCATTCACTTGGAGCAAAATACTGTAATAAACCGTCAGGAACTTTTGGTGATATAGCATGTTTTAGTTTTCATTCATTAAAAAATATTTCAACTCTTGGTCAAGGTGGAATGATTGTTTTTAATGATGATTTATGGGCAAAGAAAATACAAAATATAAGGGCAACAGAGCCGGATGCAATTTTTAGACCTCAAAATGTTGCATTTGGAAAATATAAACAACCAAATGACGATATTTTTAGGCATGACAAAAATGCTTATACACATGAATGTATAAAGATATTGTGGTCTGGCACAAATGCGACATTGAGTGAACCGGCATGTGCCGTAGGAACGGTTCAACTGGCAAAATTAGATTCATTTACACAACGGCGAAGAGACATTGCAGATAAAATTAACAATGCATTAAAAATGAGACCTGAGATTATTATACAGGAAGAGCCGGATGACTATTATCATGTGTATCACTTGTATACTTTTTATTTAAATTCCCGGTACAAAATTAACAGAGACAGGTTTGTCAATAAATTGAATGATAGAGGAATTGAAATTATATTGCGATATTTTCCACTCCATTTGCTGCCTGAATGGAGGTGCCAAGGGGGATATTATGGAGAATGTCCAATGGCAGAAAAAGTATGGTTTGAAAAGATTGTTAATTTACCTATTTATCCTTCTTTAACCAATATGCAAGTGGAATATATGATAAATACAATTGGGGAGGTGTTAGATGGTTTTAAATAATGAAAATGAAATAAATTTAAAGTTAACACAAATTTTGTCATATGTGAATAATGAAATAGACTTTTATAAAGGCAAAATTTCACAGACTTTGTTGGCAGAAAAGAAAGGATGTGAGGCACTATTAGATGTTCCGGTGGTTGATAAAGCTTTTATTAAAGCTCACCATATGTCTTTTATTTCAAATGATATTAAGTGTAATGACATAGAGCAAGTGTTCAATATAAATAAAAATTTTAAACAAGAATATAGTTTTTTGATTCAGGGAAAAAAGATTTATGCTGAATATACAAGCGGGACAACCGGAACGCCATTTGCCGTAATTAAAACGCCAAAAGAGCGACTTATTTTAGGAAATTATTTGTGGAAAATCAGGAGAAAAATATATCCTTTTTTTCCAAATGATTTTTTCTATTTTACACATAATTTCTCACAAAACCATTCTTATGACTTGAGTATGAAATCGTTAAATGGAATTAATACTCTAAATCTGGAAAAATATAAGGCATGGCATATATTGCCATTTCAATTAAGTGTGTTGTCTTCTCATGTGCGTGAAGATACAATTGCCTTTAAAAATTTAAAAATGATTGAATGTAATGGAGCATATATTTCTGAAGAAGAAAAGGCAGAATATGCAAATTTATTCAAATGTTTGGTAAGGAATAATTATGGTTGTAGAGAATGCTGGAATATAGCATATGATTGTGAAGAAGGTTATCTGCATGTTAATGATAAAACTCTTTGGCTTGAAATTATTGATGATAATGGAAAAAGGATAACGGAAGATGAGAAAATAGGAAATATTGTGATTACGTCTTTGGTATTAAAAACCATGCCAATTATCAGATATCAAACAGGGGATTATGGTTCTTACATAGGCGGTGATTGTAAATGTGGATTGAAAAGTAAAAGAATAAGATTATTACCGGGTAGAAATATAATAAAAGGTACTACCCTGTATGGAAACATTGTTTTTAGATCAGTGCTTATGGATCTAATGCTTGAATGTGACATGAAACGTTTTGATACAATTTCTGTGGAACAAACAGAACTGAATATGTTTGTCGTAAATGTTAAAGGTAATATGGAAAATCGTGTTGAGTTAGAAAAACATTTTACCAGTTGTGCTCAAAAGCATTTGCGCATAAATAATATAAAATATATTTTTACTTATGATGACAGCAAAAATGCAAAAAGTATTTTTACGGTTAAATTGAAAGATGAAAACAATAGTAATTTTTAGTTTCCCTATAAGGGGTCATGTAAATTCATTAATTAAGTTGTCCAGAGAATTAATAAAAAATAACTGTAATGTTCTCTTTTATTGTACGGACGAGTATCGGCAGGAGATTGAAGAGATTGGTTCAGAATATGTTGCATATCATCCTCAAATCGTATGTAGAATGCGTAGATTTAGAGAAAGTTATGGTGACTTTTTTGCAATCGTAGATTATAGTACTGCATCTACAGGTTTACTGGATTATTACGTCAAGGAACTGCAAAAAAGGAAAATCGATATAATAATACATGATGTAATGTGCAGAATGGGGAAGCAACTCGGTGAAATAATGAATATATGGACGGTTGCTTCAATCACCACTTTTTTAGTTGAACCGGGAATTTGTAAAATCCCATTTCAAAGCAAACGTGCCATAATAAAAACTATTATTACAAGAATGCCATACATATTTAAATTCAAGTTAGTAGAATATCTAAGCAGCATTAAATATAAGATTCATAGAGGAGGCATATTCAATTTATATTATAATTATGAAAGTCTGAATATTGTATATACGTCTGATAAATTACAGCCGGAGTATGACGAATCAAAATTGGCAAACTATAGATTTGAGTTTGTTGGATCAGATATAGAAAATTCTACTGAAGTACAACAAAAAAAGAAAAGAAAGGTAATATATATATCTTTTGGCACAGTGTATTCTGCCGGAAAAAAGTTTATTCAAATGTGTATAGATGCATTTGCGAAGAGTGACTTTGTTGTGTATATATCCTTGGGAAATCTGTTGAGCAGAAATGAATTTTATTCTATTTCCGATAATATTGTTATTGAGAACTATATTCCACAAGTAAATATACTAAAAGAAGCGGATTTATTTATAACACATGGTGGTATGAACAGCATATCGGAGGCTTTAATTATGGGGGTGCCTATGATTCTGATTCCGCTGGCAGCTGACCAGCCAATTGTTGCTGAAAGATTGGAAAAGTTGGGTGCAGGAATACACTTGATGTATAACGAGGTAAATATTAGTTGTTTAAAGCGTTCTGTAAATAAAATGTTAAAACTCAAAGAATATAGAGAAAAGTGCCAATTGTTAGGAGATGAATTAAGGGCAGCCGGAGGTAGTGCTAAAGCAGCAGAGACAATCTGTTGTTACTATTCTGAAATAAACGAAGAGGGATTTAGATTTGATACAAAAAGATAAGATGTTAATTGATGCACATGTTCATACATTGGCTAGCGGCCATGCATATAGCTCATTGTATGAAGTTGCCGAAAATGCCAAAGAGAAGGGCTTGCAAGCAATTTTTGTTGCTGAACACGGACCGGCAATGGAAGGAACTGTACATGATTATTATTACCATAACTATTGTACTGTTCCAAGGCAATATAAGGGAGTTCGCTTATTCATGGGATGTGAGGCTAATATTTTGGATAACAAGGGAACAATAGACTTATCGGAGCGAGCGGTTCAAGAATGCGATATTATAATTGCGTCACTACACGATAGATGTATTCAAGCAGGTTCAAAGGAAGAGAATACAAAAGCAATTATTAATGTGATGAAAAATCCTGCCATTAGTATTATCGGGCATCCGGATGATTCACGATTTCCATTAGATTATCAAGAGATCGTGAAAGCAGCAGAATATTATAATGTTTTATTGGAAGCTAATAATAGTTCTTTACTGGGAAATTGTTACAGGCAAGATACAAAACGGAATATAATTAAATATTTATCTTTATGTATGAAATATAATGTAAAAATATCATTAGGCAGTGATGCGCATATATGTGATAACGTTGGAAGTTTATCTGAAATTATCCTTCTATTGAATAAAATGGAATTTCCAAGTGAATTAATTATAACGCAAAATATATCACAATTTGAGACATATTTGATTACTAAGATGAACAAAAATAAGTAACATTTTACATTGTTAAAATCGGGGGTGTCTATGGAGTACAATTTTGATTGGGATTATTTTGATAACCCTACTTCAAAATCAGGGTATCAAGGTTATTACTATGATTATACAGGCGAGGGAGAACAATTGCCTTGGAAAGCTGTGGCAAGATATATAAAGAATAATTTGTGTTCTGGCAGTGTCTTGGACATAGGTTGTGCAAAAGGATATCTGGTGTTTGAAGCAGAACAAATAGGTTTAAAGGCATTTGGCTATGATATAAGTACTTATGCAATTCAACATGCAATATCAAGAAACTGTATAGTGAAAGACATATGCCATGGTATTCATAAAAAATTTGATGTTATAGTTGCATTGGGGACTCTGATATATATAGAAGAAAATAAAATTGATAAGGTATTAAAAAATATATTTGATTATGCAGGCAATTATTTTGTTTTTTCGGCATATTTTCAGGGGGGGAAACAAAACGTTAAAGATAAACAAAGGAAAATAACGAAAACGAAATTATGGTGGATAAGAAAAATAATGAAGGCAGGTTTTAGGCTGTATGAGGAAAAAGAGTGGGGGATCGTTTTTTATACAGTAAAGGAGAATAGGACGGATGTATAAGGACAAGAGAATAGTATTGCATATTTTAGAACCGGAACCAGAAGGGGAAATAGGGGGAGCAGATACTCATGTATTAAACTTGTGCATTGCTCAAAAAAAATATAGCGTGTTTTTTCCGGTAGTTATGATCAATCAAAATAATGATTTTTATAATAAACTTCAAAATAATGGAATTACATGCATCAATTTATGTGATTTAAAAAGAAAGAAAAAAGATGTAGTCAAAAGATTAAGAGATTTACCTATTTGGAGTAATTTGGAGCTCATACACAGCCATCAATATGATGCAAATTATATTACTGTATTGTTAAAGATAATATATCGAGATAACTGGATGAAAATACCAACAATAATGACATGCCATGGATGGGTTGAGATTTCTTTACAAAATAAAATAAAAACTTTTTTTGATTTTTATACATATAAATACGCTGATGGTATCATTACAACTTGTGAGAGAGATGTCAAAAGACTTTTGGCAAGAAAAAATGCTAAAGATAAAGAGATTATTACAATACAAAACGGTGTTAAGGTAGTAACGGTGTCGAATGTTAATAAAAATGAACTAAAAATGAAATATAACCTACCTTTAAACAAAATCATTATAGCTGCGGTTGGGCGGTTGGCAAGTGAGAAGAGATTTGATGTTTTTTTGCATAATTGTAAAATAATATATCAAAAAAGAAAAGATGTGCATTTCGTAATTGTAGGAAGCGGTTCAAAAGAGAATGATTTGAAAAAAATAGCAGCAAATCTTGGCTTGAAACAAGTGGTAACATTCACTGGTTTAGTTGAAGATATGCAGGAAATGTATTCCTGTATTGATATATTAATAATTAGTTCAGACACGGAAACATCTTCAAGGGTTATGTTGGAAGGCATGTCATTTAAGATTCCTGTTATTGCAACTTCTGTCGGGGAAATACCCAATATAATTAGAAACTGGGAAAATGGTATTATTGTACAGCGAAGAGATTATGAAGAAATGAGTAGTTGTGCACTTAGATTGTTGGATGAAAATAATTTATGTTACACTCTGGGTGAAAATGCATTAAAAACAGTTTGCGATTTTTATACAATAGAGAATATGCAAAAGAGAATAGAAGCTTTTTATTTAAGAATATTAAAGAATAGGAAATAGCCTCTTTTATGTATGTAAAATTGTAATTGAATTGGAGTTTTAATAATTTTATGAGCAATAGTAGAATACTTTTTTATAATGTAAATCTTAATAAAATAGACATTGAAATAGAAATAAAAGATGAGGTTTTCATAATAAATGGCATTTCTCATTATTTGTGTGAGATTGAATTAAAGTTTCTACAAGATATCATACATAAAATGAAAACACAATATAAGCATAATATTATTGTAAGCAATCTATATGATGAAGTTAGATCTAAGACAGAATATTTAGTATTTGCTTCTATATTTGATGAATATTTTTATGCTTATAATGAAGACATGCATACAAAAATAAATTTAACTTTTGACTATGCTTTTCCGATATGCCATTGCCCAAAATCTTTTAGACGACAGATTCTTCAAAATCTGGATGAAGTAATCAAAAATAAATTGCTGGTTCTTTCTAAGGCAGATATTATTTTTTATGATTTGACTAAATGCAAAGACAAAATAGATAAGTTGTTTAGGAAACATTTTAAGAAGTATGGAAAGAATGAAATTGAAATCTGCAAAAATAAAGATGTAAATAGTATATTTAATTTTTGGAAACTATTTTGCAAGAAAAGATTTCAGGTGGAGATAACAAATGAGAAAATAAAAGTATTAAAAAATATATATCGAATAAATTGTTGCTATTGTCTGAATGTTTTCATTAAGAATCAATACTGTGTATCTACACTAATTCTCCAAGACGATGAAAATCAGATTATTTATGGTATTTTAGCACCATGGCTGCTCGAATTCAAAAAATATAGACCGGGAATATTATCAATCTTTTGTGAAATGTGGACAGCCATAGAGTTGGGTTATAAATATGCTTTGGGCTATGGAGAACAAGAATATAAGTTAAATTTACTTAAAGAATTGGCAGAAGCAGATATGGGACTGAAATAAGATAACATGTATGAAAGGGATTAGATTAAAATGATAAAATTAACGGATGAAAAAAGAAAAGAAATCATAAATATTTATGAATCTTCTTATTTTGGAAATGGATATACAAATCTTAAACGATACATTGAATATGAATCAGATTCTATAGAATTATTATATGGAATTTTAAAAAATGATGAGTTATGCGCTGTTCATATAGTTGCTGATGGAGATTTTAGGATTAGAAATAGAAAATTTAGTGGATATTACTTAAGCTATGCTGCTGTGCTGCCTCAATTCAGAGGGGCTGGATACGGAAGGCAGTTATTAAAAGACACCATTAATATGGCAGATGAACAAGGAAAAGTACTTTTAGAAATGGACCCGTTTCAACATAGTTTTTATGAAGGCTTTGGATTTTCCACTGCATTTGATAATTATTATTTATCTATTCCTCAGGAATTGATTCATACTTTTAAAATTAGAATAACAAATCAATTAGAGGGGGGATTTCTGAATAATAGTATAAAATATATGGAAGAATACATTTTGTTAAAAAAATACTTTTTTGAGCGTTCTGCTTACAATGATAATTATTTAAACAAAATATATTGGAAATCAAGAATGTATGATTCCTTTCAATTTTATTATATAAATGATTTTGACGAAAAAGGTTATATACTTTATAAGATTCAGGATGATAATTTATCTGTATATGAAATGAAATATAATAATAAAAAAGTTTTTATACTTTTGGTCAGTTTTATTACACTATATAAGAATTATGTGAAGACAATTAGTTTTGAAGCAGTTCCTTTAGACTTTTATAAAGAAATAATGATAAAAGATTTTTGGAATAGCGGTCAAAAGGTTTGTTTTGAATATTATCCGATTCGAATGCTGAGGATATTAAATTTGGAATATATAGCTAAACAGCTTATTAAATGTCATTTAATCAATAATGAATTTTCGCTGTATATAGAAGATAAAATTCTGGAACGAAATAATAAAGTATTCGTTTTTAATTCTGATGGCGTATATGCCAGAGAAAAAAGCGAAAAATCAAATGGTAAAATTGACATTAAAGATTTTACTCAATTAATCACAGGTCATATGACAGCAGAAAATTTATATTATCAAAATAAATTAGTGCTTTTTGATAATGATATGTATATTTTAAAAATGTTAGACGGATGTTTTCCTCCCCAAATTACTTTTTCTCCCGACCCTATGTAAAGCAAAATAGATGCCGATGCTTGAATAAAACAATAATATGCATTTCAATTGTAGATTGATTATAGTATACTATAAATATTTAAAGATATTTATAGTATACTCGGTTCTGTGAATGAATAAGTTCATTTTCAAACACGCTCTAAAAGTCAGCAAGCATAAATTCTGTGCCGGAACGGCTTAGCAAGCTTTTAGGATCCAATACTTGTTGAAGTATACCACAAAAATAATTAGGGAGGTTATAATGGCGGAATACATATCAACTTTTACAACAGGATTTTCGGAAATTATTCCGAAAATTTTAAAAAATGAGCTTCCGGAAGCAAAAATAGTATCTCTTCTTGATGGATTAGTTTACTATCGGTATTCAAATAATGAGAGCAAAATTAACCAAGTTTTTGTGTTTAATAATAATTACCGAGTGATTAGAAGTTATAATGGCGAGAAATTGAATTTAAAAAGAATGGCAGGCGAAGCATTACGAATTAAAAAATTGCCGCGATTCAACGAGTCTTTTCGAGTTAGGTATTCTGCCAATAATCAATTTGTGGCAATGGATAAAAATTTAACTAGGCAGATTGAAAGTAAAATTAGTAAAGAAACACATGGTAAAATAGAACGCTTAAATCCTCAAACGGAGTATTGGTTTTTACTGAGAAGGGAAAATATCGGTTTTTTTTGTAGATTGTTAAGAAAAAGGGAAAAAACCGAGAAGAATCTTCATAAAGGAGAGCTGCGTCCTGAACTTGCGTACTTAATATGTAATACTGTTCCTGTTAAATCTAAACATGTAATTATGGATCCATTTGCAGGTTATGGCGCTATACCAAATCAAATAATAAAACATTTAAGTTTTCAAAAATTGTATGTATCAGATATTGATAAAAGCAAGATTGAAAATATGAAAAAAGGGAAATGGAATTTTAAAGACACAATTGATATTGCTTGCAGAGACGCTTTAAATATGGTAGATATTAGGGATAATTCGATTGATATAATTATTACGGATCCTCCATGGGGGATTTTTGATAATATTGGTGATATTAATTTTTTTTATCATAAAATGATGGATGAATTTTGCCGGGTTTTGAAGGCTGACGGCAAATTAGTAATTTTATCTGCCAGAAAGAGGGAATTAGAGGATGTTATTAATGAAAAAGGGCTTTATATATATAAAAAGCTTGATACGCTTGTGAATGGGAAAAAGGCATCTGTATATGTGATGACAGTATGTAAATTGTAGAGTTATCTATTGTCTATATCAAAAAGCCTTCAACTTGCTTTGTGTGGTGGCTGGTTTATTATATGAAGTGAGTTGTGAAATTTAAAAATGCAGCTATTTCTATTTCTCACAGACTGTCTGCCGTAATCATGGTAGATATAATATTCATGTTTGAAAACAGAGAAAGTATTGACAGGGAAGCATAATGATCGGATGGATCCACAGGTCGCTGTAAGCCCCCTTAAAGGGGGCTTGGTTTTGTGTGCCTGAAAAGCATTCCCCCTGTTTGAATTTCTTACTTCGTGGCCTGCTGAGCCTTTTAAATTGAGACTTGCATTTCCAAAAGTTGACGCACATTCTGGGGAATGTGTTTTTCAAACATGCTTTAGTTTGCTTTAAAACAGGTACAAAAGTTATAGCCATTATGTGCAATAGAGGATTTTACGTTTCTAAATAAACAAATATATTAATGTAGAGAGTAAAGTGTAAAAACGCCATCAGTTTATTGTGTTTTCAAAAAAGTTTTTGTAGAAGCATAATTGAAATGTGGGTAAAACAAAACATTTATATTAATTGGAGAATGAATTCCAAAGGAGAGAAAAAGGATGTTCATACTAAAGAAGCGACAGTATACATGGCTGGATATGTATAAAATCCCATTTAGCTGTACACCTGCAGCTGCCACGGTGGTTACACTGCAAAAAGCCCTCACGGCACTGGTGAATGTACTTCAAGTTATTGTAGTTGCCAATTTTTTGGATGGAATGATTTCATTTTTAATGAATCAAAGCATGGAGGAAGGATTTTCCCTGTGGTTTATCCTGATGCTTTTGATGGTTAGCTGGAAGAGGGTATCATACCATATCGGAAGGGTGTTTACCGATCAGATAATTATTAAGGGTAATCAGCAAGTCGCACGGGAATTTTTGAAGAAACGTGCAAAATTGGAGTATCCATTGTTGGAGGAACCGGAGACAGAGGAACTTATCAACCGGGTGACAGACAAGCTGGAAAATAAGATAAATCAGATGCTTCAGAGCTTCTTGAATTTTTTTGTGATTTATATTCCGCGAATTGTTGGCGTCCTTTTAATAATTGCTGCCCATGTCTGGTGGCTTGCTGTTGTGGTCTTGGTCATGACAATTCCTTTAATTATCCTTTCCATGCGAGGCGGTAAGAACATATATTATGCCAATAAAGAAGCTGCAGTGCACGAAAGACGGCATAAGTATCTTTTCGGTCTGCTGACAGGAAGGGAGACTGTGGAAGAAAGAAGCTTGTTTGCATATGGAGAGGCTGTTAACAGGCAATGGCATGGCAGGTACGAGGCGGCGCGAAAGATTAATATGAAAGCAGAAGCGGTCTATTCGGCAAGTATGCATGGAGGGAGCATTATTACCGGCATTTTTGCAGCAGCGATTTCACTGATTATGATTCCTCTTACTGCTTCCGGTGCCCTTAGTGTGGGTATGTTTATTTCCTTGTCTACGGCTGTATATGATTTGGTGAATCTGGTTGGGAGGGATCTGACAAAGCAGGTATCTCAAATGGCAAAATATGTAGAATATATGAAAGATGTAACTGCTTTTGCAGCATTGCCCGAGCGGGAGGAAGACACGCTGATACAAACACGGGAATGTCAGAAGCTTCCGGAAATGGAGACCTTAGTATTCAGCCATGTGACTTTCTGTTATCCGGGTTCAGAGACTCCTGTTCTAAATAATTTTTCTATGGAGCTGAAAAAGGGAGTCCATTACGCTGTTGTGGGAGAAAATGGAACGGGCAAGTCTACTTTGGTAAAACTGATGATGGGTCTGTACCGGGATTATGATGGAGAAATCTTGTATAATGGCCGGGAACTGCGCACTTTTTCGGAAGAACAATGGTTTGGGATCTTTTCTTGTGTCTTTCAGGATTTTGCCAAGTATTTTTTGTCTATTGGGGAAAATATTTGCTTGGGAACGAGGAGAATGGATTTAGACGAAGAAAAAATATCAGCATTTGGCAGCGCTTATATGCAAGCTGCGGCACAACAGATTGGCATTCATGATACTATTCTTGCACTGAAACACGGATATGAGACACGGCTGGGAAAACTGGATGAAGATAGCATAGATTTGTCTGGGGGGCAGTGGCAGCGGATTGCCATGGCGAGAGCTTTGATGAATCATGCGCCGGTACTTTTACTGGATGAACCCACCGCAGCACTGGATCCCGTAAGTGAGAGTCAATTATATGAAAAGTTTGGGGAGATCAGCAGAAATCATACAACTATTTTTATCAGCCATAGACTGGGATCTACCAAGTTATCTGACCATATTTTTGTTTTAAAGGACGGCTGCATACAAGAACAGGGCAGCCACAAGGATTTGATGGCTAAACGAGGAATTTATGCCGACATGTATGAAACGCAGCAGAGCTGGTATACCAAAGAGAAAGGAGGAGAAGTATAGGATGAAAGCAGCAACGAAGGAGAAACGGAGAGAAAAGCAGCAAGGACTGTACGGCATGATTTGTCATATCTTGATTTTGGAATTGAAACATTGTCCCGTAATCTGCATTGTTTCACTGCTGTTAACTATTGGTACGGGGGTATGCACGGCAGCAAATGTGCTCTTTAAGCAGAACTTTTATGACTCCGTGGAATCAATGGTCAAGGGAAGCAATACCCTGTCGTTTGCGCTGGCCAGCGGGATTGCCATGACATTGTTTTTAGTGTTTACGCTGGTACTGCAGACAGTCAGTGAGTTGATGCAGGAGAATGTTTCTCGAATTGCCGAGGGGCATATCGGGAGGCTGCTGAATGAAAAGGCATGCCGTATTGATCCCATTGTCTACGAAGATAACCGTTTTCTTGATCATATTAATAAGGCATATACAGGAATTGAGGCAGTAGTGTCGGTGGTGGACTCCGCATTAGTGATCGGGTTGGTGGAATTGTCTTATTTTCTCTTTATGGGGTGGTATTTTTTTTCTCTTAAGCCGATGCTTCTTCTAATGTTTGGTATTTCTTTCCTGCCGGCAGTGATCGGTGCCGCCGTCCGCAGGAATATGTATGGGAAATTAGAAAATCATGCCGCTCCTTACCGTAGGAAATACGAATATTTTGAGAAATGCCTTTGCAGCAGAGAATATGCTAAGGAAACCAGATTATGGAGAGGAGAGGGGTATTTTAAAAAGCTTTATGAAAAAAATTTGGATACTTATACACAACTGCAGTGGAAGACTACTATGGGAGTGGAGAGAGTAGAGCTGGCACTACGTTTTCTGCTTCTGACAGGATATGTAGGAACTATTATTTGTATGTTTTATTATATGGTACAAGGAGAAATTGGAATCGGTGCGTTTGCGGCCATATTTTCTTCACTGGACCAGATGTTTGGCCGCATGGAAAATGTATTTCATTTGAGAGTAGGAAGCATCACCCAAAATTTTGGCGCTGCGCAAAATTACTATGCATTTTTAAAATTAAAGGAGCGGGAAGGAAAGGAAAATGTATCTTTGGATAGGAAGATTATCGAGTTAAAGAATGTTTCCTTCCAATATCCTAACAGTGCGGATTTTGCATTGGACGGCATAGATTTGACAATACATAAGGGAGAAACTATAGCTGTTGTAGGAGCCAATGGTTCCGGAAAATCTACGCTTACCAGATTGCTGACAGGGTTATATCTTCCCACTGCAGGCACTCTTACCATTGACGGTGTGGAAACGGCTAAAGTCGCTCCGGAGGCGTTGTACCGGAACGTGTCAGCAGTGTTTCAACGGTATCAGTCCTATAAGATGACAGTGTCAGAAAATGTCACAATCTCAGATATGGAAAAAGAAATGCGAGAGCCGCGAGATAAAGGGGAAACGGTAGAGTCAGCATTGGAAAAAGCGTCTTTTTATTATGAAAGCGGAAAGCTGACGGAGGGGTTCGAGTCCATGTTAGGCAAGGATTTTGGCGGAACTGACCTTTCAGGAGGGCAGTGGCAGAGGATCGCTATTGCGAGGGGGTTGTACCGCACCCATGGGATGATTATTTTAGATGAGCCTACGGCTGCTATTGACCCTTTGGAGGAAGCTGATATTTACCGTAGGTTTGCGGAGATTTCAAGTGGGAAGACAGCGGTTATTGTAACCCATAGACTGGGTTCGGCACAGATTGCCGACAGAATTGTTGTAATGGACGGGGGGCGTATTGTGGATATAGGAACCCATGAAGAACTGTTGCAAAGGGACGGAAAATACCGCGAAATGTATTATGCACAAGCGAAGTGGTATGTATCGGACTGCGTTGCTTTCGGTCAACGATGACTTGTGACAGCCTCTCTCAAACGCCTTGCCGATAAAAAAGTATTCTGCGGAGTTACGCCGGATATAACGGGGTTAGTACCCTGTTGGAGTCTGTAAAAAATAGGAGCTTCCTGTATAATTCAAATATAGGGAATTCCAAAAAGGGTGGTTGATAAAAAAATACCTCAGAGTAAAATAAGATTACTGACTTGCAGGTTAGTGAAAATCTTATTGAACAGAGAGGTATCCAAGATGAATTATAACACACAGAACGCAAAAATTGCATCCATAACTGAAAAAAC
>CAJUTJ010000144.1 GCA_910589655.1 uncultured Acetatifactor sp.
ATCTTATAAATACAGCTAATTCCCCTGCACGTCTGCTTTCTCCGTTTATGCTTACAAATTTTTCTACTACTTTCATAGATCATTACTCCTCATAAATGGCACAATTATTAGGTGTTTCATATACCTCAACATGACATACAGTATATTTTTCTTTTTTCAGCTCTTCATAGATAAAGTGAGCAAAATTTTCAGCTGTTGGTCTAAATGGTACAGTAATCAAACGGAAATTTTCAGCTTGTAATGCTGTTACTGTTTCAGGTTTTAATGAATTTTCTTCATAAATAAATGTATGGTCAAAATAATCACAAATATTTTTTAATGCCTTTTTCAGATCACTAAAATCAATAACCATACCTTTTGTTTGTTGTTCGGCAGAAAGCTTTTCTGAACTAATAGAAACAACTACTCGCCAGCGATGTCCATGTATATTACTGCACTTTCCTTTATAGTCTTTAAGAAAATGTGCTGCATCAAAACTTTGTTCTGTCTGTAACACATACATAATTTATAGTCCCTCTCTTTAAAAATACGCAAATAAAAAAACTCACTCTAAACGTACCGAGTGTGCTTTTGTTTTTAATAGTATAATAAAATAATCTATAAAATATAAAAAGCCCTAGTTTTGTTTTACGACAGGATGGTACAAATGAACTGTCGGCAAATGTTTATCCATTATAAGCACAATTAAAATATTATGTCAATATATTTTCATATAAAAACTTAATACTATCAGTCTGTCAAAAAAGTCAGCGCATGCTGGCTTTTTTGGTATACTAAACCCGGAGGTGAAGGATATGCAAACGTATTTTTGGTGACGGGAGGTTCCCTCCTTGCCGTATAAGCGGCTTATGACGAAAAAAGGCGGACACAAATAACTCGTTTTCGATTCATTCGTATCCTATATCGAAAAGAACCCCTATTTTGCTGCTGTATGATAGGGGGTCTTTGACAGACTGTATTTTCATAGCTTTGTTGTTTATATAAAGATGAAAAATGAATTGCTGAGTTGATTTTCTGATATAAATACATTAAACTAAAGGAAAAAATTTAAAAATGTATATATTTTTTGTTTATATGGAAGGAGTGTATTATGAGTACAAGAAAAAAAGAAGAACTTAGCGGAATAACTCTTTTAGGAAATCAAAAAACAGTATATCGTTCTGATTATGCACCAGAAGTTTTAGAAACATTTCCTAATAAACATACAGAAAATGATTATTTTGTAAAATTTAACTGCCCTGAATTTACTAGTCTTTGTCCTATAACAGGTCAGCCGGATTTTGCAACTATATATATTTCCTATGTACCAAATAAAATTATGGTAGAAAGTAAATCTTTAAAACTTTATCTTTTCAGCTTTAGAAATCATGGAGATTTTCATGAAGATTGTGTCAATATTATAATGAAAGACCTTATCCGCCTTATGGATCCTAAATATATCGAAGTATGGGGTAAATTTACTCCAAGGGGAGGTATTTCAATAGATCCATATTGTAATTATGGAAAAGAAGGAACTTCTTGGAAAGATATTGCATTTACGCGTTTAAGCCAGCATGACCTTTATCCTGAAAAGGTTGATAATCGTTAAGTGTTCTGTTACGATTTCCTGAATCATTCTTTAAATCCTTTCTTTACATGGGGCAGCAGGCGTGTTATGCTGCCTGCATACCCCAATTTGCTGGATTGCCGGGTTACTCGCTTCTATCGGTATTTGTGGGGATTCCCTTATTTCCTGCTGCCACACGCCATATATCAGATACCGGGCAGCAGGCGCACACTTCCAAATCTGATAAGAACACCGCCCCGTAAGTACCCGGTTAACAATAGGCTGCCATTTCCCATAAATCAATTCATATAGCGCATCCTCTGTCAGCCCCAGTATATCCACTTTCGCTGTCAGCCCTCCAGTGATAAAATCTCCAATCCAACAATTGCCCATAATAGTAGGAAAGAGAACCGGGAAATTGGATATTTCCACGCTCTGCGAAATGTGGTAGAATAAAAACACTCCCGTTTGACGGGCGGGCAAGGCGGGGATATTATGCGCTGCAGGCATAAGTATACCTTCACAATGCTTAAAAAGAGATAATCGGAATGGGATTTATGCAATATAGTATAGGTAATAAGTCAGTAGCAATAAATGAACGAATCGGGAGATATAAAAAGTATTAAAGGAAAGTATCTGTATAAACCGTGGAAGGGAGTTGTATATGCTGTATTCAAGAGCAGGCCGTCTGTCTGAAATCCAAGATGTATTTAACCCGAATCCCTTAGAAGATATGGGGGAAATAGAATTATATTATCAGGATGTAACGGAGGCAAGGACGGGAGACGTGTATTCCGGCTTTGTGGAAAAAATGGAATTGTTGTTGGAGGATTCCCATAATTCCCTGATACACAAATTGTTTGTGGGGCACGCCGGAGTGGGGAAGACCACGGAATTATACCGTTTGAAGCACGGTGCACAGGAAAAAGGCTTTTTGACCTGCTTCGGAAGGTGTGACATTGATTTGGATTCCGGAGATATAGAGTACACGGACGTGCTCCTGTATATCTTGGACTTGCTGGTTTTGCAGGCTCGGGACAACGATTTGAAAATCAGTGATAACCTCATTAAAAATATAGAAAATTATTGGAATACGGATACGGAATTAAGCACAACCATTTCTTTACAGGCCGAGGCGGAAATCGAGGCCAGCGCACAGGCGGAAGCCGGAATAGGGAAAGTGGTAAAACTGCTGGCAAGAGTGCGGGCCGTTCTGAAAAACAGCGCCGAATCGAAACGGGTAATCCGCACAAGGGTGGAACCCCGCAGCAGCGAGCTTATCGGACAGATTAAGGAGGTTATCGGGGAGATCCGCAGCCAGCTTTCGAAATCCGGCAGACCCGATATTCCCTTTGTGATACTGGACGGCTTGGATAAGATTCCGCTGGAGCAGGCCAGAAAGATATTTAAAGAGAACGGTTCCCGTTTTCAAAGCTTACAGATCCATTTGCTGGTTACTTTCCCGATATCACTGTCCTATACGCCGGAATATAAGGATATCCAGATATGGTTCCCCAATCCCGCAAAGCTTCCCATGATTAAGCTGCGCGATTGGAGAAACGGCGCTTACACGCCGAACTATACGGAAGGAAAAGAAACTCTGAAAAATATTGTAAAAAAACGGGCGGATCTGTCCCTTTTTACCGAGGAGGCTTTGGAGGAACTGATTACTTATACGGGAGGGTATTTGAGAGATTTGTTCCGATGTATTTGCGACGCGGCCTTACGGGCGAGGCTTCGGAAGTCTGCCCGTATAGAACTTTCCGATGCGGTAAAGGCGCTGGAGGTTCTGGAATCCGATCTCAACGGCAGATACGGGGATGAGCTGATCGGTAAGATGGAGGAGATTTACCGGGGCGGGAAATATGTATCTTCATCGGAGGAAATTACCACATTGCTGCAGATCGGCGCAGTTTTGGAATATAACGGGACGAGGTGGTGCGACCTGCATCCCCTTGTGGAAAAATGGCTGATTCGGAACCGCAGGATATCGTAATATTTTAAACACCGGATAATTGTTATCTAATTGACAAGGAGGTATATGCTATGGACGGAGTTTTCGGCGATAATGGGGAGCAGTTTCAAATGCTGTTGATGACGCTTGAGGACGTTAAGACCGGCATATGCCTCTTTCAGTCCGAAGAACAGTCTAAATGGGTGGAGCAGATACGGAAACAATTCAAAGGCAGGGAAATCACGGTTCACAATATTGCGGAGGACGACGAGAAGGCGGGAATGCCGCTTATCTCTGACTTTAGGCGGTGGGCCGGAGAAAGGGATGCAGAGATTGTCATTGTGTATAATATACAGCTGCTGGGGCTGAGGTTTGGCGACCGGAAGGCGGCGGAACAACTGAATTTCATGCGGGATCAGATTCAAACCATCGGCAAGCTGTTTCTGCTTGGCGTTTCCCCCTATTTCGGAATGCTCTTGTCCCGGAATGCCAGAGACTTATATTCCTGCATCCGGTATCATTTTAAGTTTATCGGATTTGTGGCAGAAAGGGATCGGATAGAGCGGGAAGACTATCGGGAGCCGGGGGGCGGTTATGCTCTGGAATTAGAAAAGTACCGGGAATATAAGAGACGGGCGGAGGAGAAGACGGGGGAGGAGCAAATCCGGATTTGTCTGGATTGCATGGACAGCTGGCAGCATGTCAGGGGAAATTTGTCCTATCAGGAAAAGGACGAGATCCGTCAAATGGCGGAGCTGGCAGACCGGCACTATAGGGAGCTGGCAATTCAGTTATCGGATGTGGAGCAGATTTGGATCCTTGCCGATACATGGATGGAACTGGAAGAGAAGGAGAGGGGATTTTACTGGTATAAGCTGACATCGGACAAAATCAGGGAAGAGCTGGGGGAGGAGCATGAGCTTTATGCGGACGCCTTGGAAGGATTAGCCGACTATTATATGTTGTGCAGCGATTTCGAGCAAAGCGCAAAATATTGCGATCAGGCTCTTCGCATTTATGAAGATAAAAATATGTCTATGGAAGGAAGCTATTATGATGTACTGATGCGCAGGGCTGTTTTGTACCGAAGAGAATCGCAGTTTGATCAAGCCCTTGCAATATATGATAAACTGATAAAGTATTATACGAAAAAATACGGTTCCGGGTACGTCGGAAATGCAATTTGCCTGAACAATATCGGCAGAGTTTATGAAGAACAGGATGATGCGTGGGGGGCGTTAACTAAGTATCAGGAAGCGTTGAATCTGCTGCTGGCATCGGGAGAAAAGAGTTTTTTGCTGGTTGGGCTGTATTATAACATTTCTTACATTTATTTGAGAAACGGGGATTTGGATACGGCATGGAAAAATATCAGGGTGGCAAAAAGAGAGACTGTAACTGTGTATGGATCTGAATCGGCTCACCTGATCAGGATATATAATATAATGAGCTGTATTTGGCGTGAGCGCAAACAGCCTGACAAAGCAATAGAATTTCTGAAAAAAGCGTTAGAGTTGATTGGACGGACACATTCGGATGGGACAGAGAGTGCCGCATCCACTTATTACAATATGGGGAGTGCTCTAATTATGAAACAGGATCCCATATCTGCAGTATCCTTTTTACGCCGTGCATTGATACTTCGATGTAAAATATATGGAGAATCAGATATTCGGATTGCCGCTGCTTATGAGGGATTGGCGCTTGCCTTTCATCAGCTTTCCGATGTCAATGCATGCAGGGAAAATCTCAAGAAAGCATTGGACATCTATCATATATTATATAAGAAAGACAATTTAAAGGCAGGAGAAAAGATAAAGGAGCTGGAGCAGTTTATGGATTCCTTGGAGTAAAACGGCAGCAGGAAAATATCTTTGATAGATATACACGGCATTTTTCATCGGGATTTGAGTCGCAGCGAAGCTGCGACATGGAGGTTAGCATGAAAGACAGAAAAGAAGTAATCAATGAATATTATAATAATTATGATGAAGATAACAGGCTTGCAAAAGATCACACCCACAGCCTCGAATTTATTGTGACAAAAAAGTATATAGGACGATACTTAAAGGAAGATGATAAGATACTGGAAGTGGGGGCCGGGACAGGCAGGTATTCGCTTTACTATGCATGTAAGGGTTTTGATGTAACGTCCATCGAGTATACGGAGCATAATCTTGAGCTGTTAAAGAGCAAGATCAAGGATACTATGCACATAAGGGCGGAACAGGGGGATGCGGTTGACTTATCCCGATTTGATGATAATTCTTTTGATGTAACCTTGGTATTGGGGCCCTTATACCATTTATATGATGATCGGGATATTGATAAAGCTATTAAAGAAGCCGTCCGCGTCACGAAAAAAGAAGGAATCATTGCCTTTGCATATATTTCCAGTGACGGAGTCTTTGCCAATTGGGGAGTGGACCACTTAATAGACGGTTATCCCAATGATTTTGATGATACGTTTAAAATGGTTAGATACCCCGAAGGAATCTTTGCGCCTTTTTATATTGAAGAATTTAAAAAATTGATGAGCCGTTATAATGTGACGCCTTTGCATAATGTATCCACGGACGGCATTGCATATTTAATAGGGGATAAGATTAACCGATTATCGGATGAGGAATTTAACGTATGGGTAAAGTACCAGATGTCAGTCTGTGAAAGAGAGGATTTGCAAGGATACAGCTGCCATATGTTATATATCTGCAGGAAGAAGTAGTAACAGTTCAAGCAGCCTGTCTGAGCTGCTGCAAGAAATAAGGAGAAGTATGGCTTCCAAGAGCTTTGGGGAAGGAAGCATTAAATAAAATGAAAACAAAAGCAAAATCATTTGAAATGGATCTCTGTGAAGGCTCTCTTTGGAGAAAGATTTTATTTTTCAGCGTTCCGTTAATGTTATCCAATGTCTTACAAGTAGTATTTAACATGTCCGATGTGGCTGTTGTGGGAAAGTTTGCCGGTCCCATCGCTCTTGGCGCAGTAGGCTCCACCAGCATCCTTGTGACGCTGTTTACGGGAATTCTTCTGGGACTATCCAGCGGTGTCAACGCCCTCACGGCGCTTTATATCGGTTCCAAAAACGAGGAGGATGTGAAGGCGACCGTACATACTGCCGCCATATTGTGCTTTGCTGCGGGGGTGCTGATTACTCTTTTGGGAATCTTGTTCTCACGCCCCATATTGACCGCAATGCATACGAAAGAGGAGCTCATCGAAGACGCCCTTCTTTATCTGAGAATCTATCTGCTGGGCATGCCGGCTCTGGGGGTGTTTAACTTCGGAAACGCAGTCTTGAGCGCTGCCGGTGATACGAAACGGCCCTTATATTATTTGACTCTTGCGGGGGTTATCAATGTGTTGATGAACCTGTTTTTTGTCATTGTGTGCCATATGGACGTAGCGGGTGTTGCGGTTGCCAGTATTCTGGCACAGTATTTTTCCGCGGTGATGATTCTCGTCTTGCTGCTTCGCACAAAGGAATGCTTCGGGCTGCAATTTCGTTCGCTGAAAATTTCTTCGAGTAAGCTGAGGAGGATACTTCGTATCGGTATCCCCTCCGCTTTTCAATATGCCATATTTGCCATTGCCAATCTGTTTGTGCAGACAGGCGTTAACTCTTTTGACCATGTTATGGTAGAAGGAAATTCCGCCGCAAGCAACGCGGATCCACTGGTCTATGATATGATGGCGGCTTTTTACACTGCCTGTTCCAGCTTTATAGCCCAGAATTACGGGGCACGGAAAAGAGACCGTATTCGGAAGAGCTATCTCATTTGTATGCTTTATTCCTTTCTGGCAGGGCTGATTTTGGGAGTGGGGCTGTATTTTCTGCGGTATCCTTTCTTGTCCTTGTTTACGGACGAAAGCGCCGTGATAGATGCCGGAATTAAGCGTTTATCGGTTATGGCACTGTCTTATGCCGTATCCGCTTTTATGGACAACACCATTGCCGCCTCCAGAGGGCTGGGTAAAACCATACTTCCTACGGTTATGGTGATTCTGGGTTCCTGTGTCTTCCGCATTCTATGGATATATACCGTGTTCGCTTATTTCGGCACCATTGAATCGCTGTATCTGCTGTATGTGTTTTCATGGTCTATTACGGCGGTAGCGCAGATCCTTTATTTTATCAAGGTGTTCCGGCAGGCGGATGCCCCGTAAAGGGGCTGTTCCGCACTTGCTTCTGCCGATTTTCCGCCGAAAGCATCCGGGGTTACTGTTTTTTAGAGTCTGGCATTTTTCGACACGGAATTAAACCATTAGGACAATGCGAAGAGATTCATACGGGATGAAGGCGAATAAGAATGGATTGCCAACAGTGCAAAATACTATTTAAAAGCCTTGCAAGGAGAATTAAAGGCGGCAATCAATAGAATGGATTCGTACATAGCAGAAAGCGCAAAGAAGCGATAATACAATAGGTGGCATTTGTTACAATGTCGCAGCCTGTCATCCTTATTATTCATATGAAAATTAAGAAATGTTTGTTTTTCTCTGTGTATTGCGGTTTTTTGCTGCTAAACGAAACGCTTTTTCCATTGCAGGAGTAAGTTCGGGAGAATCCTCATCAAATACAATCTTCCTTTTTGCCGCTTCCTCTATTTGCTTGATTTGTTCCTTTGTAGGTTTCTGGTTTCTATCCAAAGTAACTGTCCGTATCATAATAAATGCTCCTTTCTGTTTTGGTGGCAAGCCTTGCCGATATTAGACGTATGTTTTCTTTTCGCTCTGTATAAACAACAAACAGAACATCATTTACCATTCCAATAGTATTATAACGGTCTTCATTAATACTGTGTTCCATATCATATATTTCAATACGGTGTAAATCGTTAAAAACTAACATTGCCGTTTCAAAATCAATTCCGTGTTTCTTTAAATTTAGTTCGTTTTTATCATCATCCCATTCAAATTTCAATATACCATTTTCCTCTACTTTCTTTTGCGTATAGATATTATACACTATTTTGGCAGGAAATAAAATAGTATTTAATATGTTTAAGTTGCCAAAACAATTCGGACAATATAAAAAACAACAGGCAGCGGCATTATAAATATGAAGTGATAAATGAAGCGACTTTTTTGTAAATCTTCGGACGGCATTGTTCCTGATAAGGACAACCGGCACAATGATTTCTGTCAAATGATACCCTGCATTGTCATCATGACATTGGGAGTGAACAGTAACACAACATTTTTTGCGTCCTTATGCGATTGTATGAATTATATTGTAAATGGCAGATAAAAGTTCTATAATCAAATGCATAAATTAGGTGTTGCAGAGGTTGTTCATAGGAAAAAGGGGATAGGCGGTATATGCCGCTGCGTCGCCGCGAGGCGCCGGAATATATTCTGAGGGGAAATCGGACGGCTGTTTCGATAAATGGAAATACTGCAATAGGTTTACTTAATAATCGGAGCGAAAGAAAAACCATTAGGACAATGCGAAGAGATTCATACGGGATGAAGGCGAATAAGAATATTAACTACATGAAATATGCTTTGGTCGCAGTATGGAGTGCTGTACTTCTGCTGCTGGGAGGCTGTTCCAAAACAGAGGAAGGTACGTGGAAACAAGAGTATGAAAACTGTATGGCCGTCATGGAACAGGGCATATCTGATCGTGGCATGGCAGGGGGACAGGACCTGTTGGACTATGAAAGAAATGCGAGGGATAATACAGTAATATATTGGCAGGATTCCCTCAATGCTTTCGGCGAATGTGTGGAAGCATGTATCAGAAACCTGTCCGGGAGCATGGCTGGGGAGGAAAACGTCTACCGAACGGCAACACTTTTGATGGCGGTAACGTGTGAGGAACACAACGGTTCCTATAAATTTGTGTATGAGCATGAGGAAGATATAGAAAGGATACAGGAAGATTTCAAGGCAGTTATCGAAGGTGAAAATCCGATAGACGAAAGTATGGATTCACTTCGTGAAGACTTTGGCTGCTATTACTATGCAGACACCCTTACATCTGAGATGATGGCGGAGGCGTGGCAGAAAGAATTCTATCATTGTCTGGATCTGGAGAGAGATAGAGTAAAGCAGTCAAATATCACAGATAAAGAGCAGATTCTGGAGGTTTTGAAGGCTTGGGAAGATTTCTTCGAGGAATGGGCAGTTAATGAAAGCAGATGTAAATGGCAGGAATTCCGTTATGAAAAACGGTCAGGCAATGAAGGACTATATGAATGGCTAAGGTCAGGAGGGGGACTGTGTATATGGCAGGCGGAAAGCGAAGCAAGAATATTCCGCACAGGAACCTTGCTGTTGATAGACGGCGTGGAGCAATCCGGCGGTAGTTATGCATTCATTTACGAGGAAGAGCCGGACAGGCAGGAACTTATAAAGCAGCTTGGAATCCATCCTGATACAGAGGAAGGTACATGGAAGCAGGAGTATGAAATCTGTCTGGCAGCAATGAAATTAGGTATATCCAGATATGATGTGACCGGAGCAGATATACCCTATGAAAATCTGCCGGATTTTGAGAAAAGAGTAAGTGACAGATCAATGGAACTATGGCAGGATTCTCTTATTGCCTTTGATGAATATGTGACGGTGTGCATCAGGAATCAGACAGGGGGCATAGAAGGGGAGGAAGAATTCTACCGGATGGCAGTCCTCCTGATGAAAACTTTGTGTGAGAGCCGCAATGGCCATTATATGTTGGTTCATGGACATGGTGAAGATCCGGAGAGGGCACAGGAGGATTTCAAGGGAGTCATTGAAAAGGAAAACCCCATAGATGGAAGCAGCAAATTATTTTATGAGGAGTTCGGAAGCTTTTATTACTCAGAATTTGTAATATCTGAAATGGCAGCGAAGGCGTGGCAGGAGGAATTCCATCATTGTCTGGATACGGTGAAAGACAAGGTAAAGCAATCGGATACCGTGGATCAGAAACAGATGCTGGAGGCATTGAACGCCTGGGAAGATTTCTTCGTGGCATGGGCGGACAATGAAGATGCATATGAATGGATAGAGGGGGGGACAGGATTGAATATAGCCAGAGCGGATAGTAGGGCGGAAGTATTTCGCATAGGTACCATGTTGCTGATAGAGGGTCTGAAAAGCTCCGGCGGCAGCTATGAGTTTATTTATGATAGTGAACAGGACAGACAGTATCTGATAAAAGAGTACTACGATTAAAATGATGCCGGAATCATGCACCCTGCACCCCACGTCAGGGAGTATTTTAATCAATGGCATATCACCTCGGAAAATTATAATGCTTCTTTCTGGTTTGGTGGAAAGTCTTGCCATTCCTTCCACTTGAAAAAGAGGACAGGTTATAAAACCTATCCTCTCATACTTTTAGAATTCTTATATTTCTTAGCCAAAGTATCTCTCAAGCAGTCCTTTCAGAGCTTTACCGTGTCTTGCCTCGTCACGAGCCATCTCATGCACGGTATCGTGAATTGCATCCAAATTGTTCTTCTTAGCACACTTAGCCAGATCAACCTTACCTGCAGTTGCACCGAACTCACAGTCAACTCTCCATGCCAGATTCTTCTTGGTGGAAGCGGTCATGTTTGCCTCCAGCTCGGAGCCTAACATCTCTGCGAACTTAGCGGCATGCTCTGCCTCTTCATAAGCAGCTTTCTCCCAGTAAAGACCGATTTCGGGATATCCCTCGCGATGAGCAATGCGAGCCATGCAGAGATACATTCCGACTTCGGAGCATTCACCGTTAAAGTTAGCCTTCAACTGCTCGAAGATAAACTTCTTGTCTTCATCGCTGATCTCGGAATTGTTCTTAACAGTGGAAGCGTAAACGCCGAACTCATGCTCTGCGGCGAGAACCAGATCGCCTTCAACAGCCTTGAACTTATCGGCGCCTGCGTGGCAAGTAGGGCACTCAGCGGGTGCAGCGTCTCCTTCATAAATATAACCACATACCTGACATACAAATTTCATAATACTTATCTCCTTTTCTTTTAAAAAATTTTCTGACGTTAAGAAAGCTGCTTCAGCTTTGCACAATTGCCGCAGATTCCATAGAAATGAGTCACATGGCCTGCAATATGCCCGTCAAAATGTGCACCTGCAATTTCCAGAATCCCCTCGATACTGTCCATTTCCAGATCTATCACACTGCCGCATTCGGTACAGACAAAATGATAGTGAGGGGAGGTATCGGCATCGAAATGATCCACGCCGTCACCCACGCGCAGGCGGGCAATTTCACCGATATCTGCCAAAAGTGTAAGATTGCGGTACACCGTACCCAGACTGATATTGGGGTTTTGTTTCCGGACATTCATATATACAATATCTGCGGTGGGATGGTCTTTTCTGGTCATCAGGAAATCCATGATCATCTCCCGCTGTCTGCTGTACTTCAGCGCTGCCATATCTACTCCTTTCTAAAAAATAGGAATCATTACTATTTTTATTATACATATTTTATAAAGAATGTCAATAGATTTATTCAAATCCTTTCCAAACAATCCTTTCCAAACGTCCTCCCAGACGGCTTAACAGTTCGTTGGTGATAGTGCCGCATTGGCAGGCAAGTTCCTCGGCGGTTATTTCCTCTTCACCGGAAACGCCTATGAGAACGGCTGTATCTCCGGCGCAAGTCTGCGGAACTCCGCTGATATCAACCAGAGTCTGATCCATACAGATTCTGCCGATAACAGGGGCTTTACAGCCGTGGAGCAGTACATAACCCTTGCCGCAGGACAGCTCTCTGGGCAGGCCGTCCGCATAGCCTACGGAAAGGACGGCAATATTCATATCCTTTTTAGCTGTGAAGGCCAGCCCGTAACCAGCGGAATCCCCGGCATAAAGAGTGCGGACGGAGGCAACACGGGCTTTCAGCGACAACACAGGAGTCAGGTTTTTACGGAAGAGAAAGCTGTCTTCCATGGTGCTTGCCACTCCGTAAAGGGCAATGCCCGCCCGCACATAGTCCGCGGGCAGACCGGGATAGTTTAACAGGCCGTAACTGGACTGCAGATGAAGCCTTGGACAAGGAATGCCTTGCTCCTCCAGAATATCCGCAACATGATAAAAGGCTTGAATCTGGCTTTCGGTAAAAGCTTCATCTTCCGGCAGGGGGGAATCACAGGTGCACAGATGGGTAAACATGCCGTCTATGATCAGATTTTTCATTTCAAAAACTGCCAGAATCTCCTCTCTGTTTTCACAACGGATACCGATACGGTGCATTCCCGTGTCTATTCCGATGTGGACATGAAGCATTATGCCTGCTTGCGACAGCAGCTCGGCATATGCATAGTCGAGGACGGTTTGAGTCAGCCTATAACGCGCCAACAGGGGAAAGTCCTCCGGCGGGGTATATCCCAGAATCAGGATTTCCCCCTTTATGTTTGCTCTTCGGAGCGAAATGCCTTCGGAAAGGCAGGCAACGCAGAAAGCGTCCACGCCTAATCGGTTCAATTCCCCGGCAATGAGTTCGGCTCCATGCCCGTAAGCATTTGCTTTTACCGCAGGCATCAATCGGCAGCCCTCGGGCAGAAGAGAGCGCAGGTATTCCGTGTTTTGAGCCAGCGCGGAGGTGTCCAATTCTATCCACGCCCGCCCTGTTGAGGAGGGTGTGTGTTGTGAAGACGATGATTTTCCGGATAGACTGCATTTCAGCCGGGCCGTCTTGGAGGAATGTACCGCAGTGTTCAGCCCAAGCGGCTTTTCGGAGGAATCCGTCCGGCGCAGCGTCTGCTTATCATGAGCGGTTTGCCGGAAAAAGGCAAGGACTTTATTCACAGGGAGAAAAGTCATTCCGAAACCGGCGCCTACGGACAATAGAGATACGGCAAGGTAGTGTACGAAACTGTTGTCCACCAGAAGGGGCGTCAAATGCAATATTTTTGCAATTCCCCGCACCACTATGATAAAAGCCGGATGCAGCAGATAAATCCAAAGAGACGCACTGCGGAATCTTTTTCGGGGCGTTCCGGAAAATTGGGAAAGGCAGAGCAAGGTGCGGTATAAGGAAATCATAACAGGAACCAGCAGGAGATACATGCTGTCGTGGCGCTGCCATGAAAAGCTGCGGAGCGTGAAAGCTTCCGCCGTCATCAGCAGAAAGGAGATAAGAAACGCCGTCAAATAAGCGGGCAATCCCCGTCTGCTTCCTTTGGTGCACCATGCACCCAATGTGAGGAACAAAGGGGCAAAAAACAGACCGTTTCGGGTGTAGGAGCATATTTGAAAGAAAAATTCATAGATTCCTTCCGCTCCGGGCAGTTTTTGTGCCAGCCCGAAGTAGCTGTCTCCCAACAGGCCGACTACATAGAGCACGCCGGACACCGCCAACATGCCCCTGAGCCCCAGAAAACGACTCATTAAGTACACCGTCAGAACACCCAGCAGGCAGGCGGGAAAGTACCATAGATGGTAAAAGGTTCCGTCGAACAGAAGCATTCTCAGAGCCGACAACGGTGTGAGGCCTTTATAATGGCCGGCATAGATACCCACGGGAAGATACAGCAAAATGGCTTCGGCATAGAGGAACAGAATTTTCTTTAGGTATGCCCATGGCTGGCGCTGTCCGGCACTGTTTCCCTTGGAACCGCCTGACGCTTCCTTGCCGGATAACTCCTCCGGGGAGGGCAGGTCATTTTTGTCCGTAAATTTTCTGACTACGAACTGCCCCGTTACCATGAAGAAAAAGGGAACCGCGATTCTCGCCAGTACCCTTGTGAAAAAGAAATCACCTTCCGGGCTGAAAGAGCCGAGGGGTGAGGTGTGTATGGCAACGACCAGCAGCGCGGCAATGAGACGGAATCTGTCAAGCCATCCGCAATTGTCTTTGGTATGCATCCTGTCGCCTCCATTCTGTGAAAATAAAACCGTCCGAGTTGTTGCCGGAGACGGTGTAGGGAAGAGAATCCGGCAGTTCTAACGAGGTTTCTCCGCTCTCTGCCCTGATATAAGATACAAAGGTAGTCCGGCTGCCCTCGGTAATTCGATAGGGCTTGTGATGAAAGGAAAATTGCTTGATAAAGTTGATATATTCTTCCAGACACAATCCGTGGCTGACCATAATTTCCGCATGAGGGGCGCCTACATAGCGGAAATGCCAAGGCTCATGCCCGATGCCGGTGACGCTTTCCTTTCCGGCGGGATAGCGCAGAATGAAGCCGTATTTTGCGGCTTTCTCCCGAAAGGTCTGGCAGATACCGGTATCAGGGAATTCCGGACAGATAAAATCCACATGTTCCTGCCGCAGTCCTAAGTCAATGGCCAATCCGGTCTGGTGTTCGCTGTGGCCGGGAAAAGCCACAAACTTCCGGGTAAATTCTTCTCCGTTTTCCTTCATGCTGTCATCCCAAATCTGCTGCTGTTCATCCTGCGAGCGCCATCCGCTGACAGGGACAATATACCGCCAGCCGTCTATTTCTGCCATCAGCCGGGAAAGGAGGGTGGCGGCGGTGCGGTCTAACAGAATCTCCGGAGTATCGTCGCAGACCGGCATGAGAAGGCTGCGAGAAGCGTCCTTCCAGCCAAATTCCCGGTTTACCAGCACTAGGCTGCCGGTGTGTATGCTTTCTTGCGTCAAAGTCAATGGTTTCATAGTTCCTCCCGTTCTGCCCTATAGGCTTATAAATTCTTTTCAAATTGAGACATGTGTCCCGCAAGGTATGACGCATGTCCCGCAAAAAGTTTTTTTCAAACATGCGCCGGACAGATCAATTTATGAGGCACATGTGGAGCATACATTGGCTGAATTTGTGTGTGGCAGGTATTCTTGCTGTTCCAAAATCATATTTAAAATGTCGGCAAAAGAATATCCCGCAGCCTTCATCATTCCGGGATAACGGCTGTGCTCCGTAAAGCCGGGAATGGTATTTACTTCGTTAAAAAAGATTTCGCCGTCGTGAGTGAGAAACAGATCCACTCGGGCAAAGCCGCTGCAGCCTAAAGCCCGGTAAATTTTTTTGGCGGTTTCCTTTATTTCTTCTGCCTTTTCAGGTGCAATACGGGCGGGAACATGGATGGCGGAGGTTTTCAGCGTATACTTTTCGGTATAATCAAAGAAGCCGCCGGATAATTCGATTTCGTCCACCTCTCCGGTAATCAGATCGTTGGTGCCCAGAACGGCGCATCCCACCTCAAAGCCGTCGATATTTTCTTCCAAAATGACCTCATTGTCGTATCGGAAGGCCAGTGCAACGGCAGAGGCAAGCTGTTCCGGCGTCGACACTTTCGTGACGCCGTAGGAAGAGCCGGCTTTGACCGGCTTCACGAACAGAGGATAACCGGTTTCTCCGGCAAAGGTTTCGGCATCCCCGAAAGCATCCCCCTGTTTTAACACCAATGCCTTGGGAACTCGTACTCCGGACAGCGCTGCCAGCTTGTGTGCTCTGTCCTTATCCATACAGAGAGCGGAGGCTAGAGTACCGCAGCCGGCAATGGGGATTCCGGCCAATTCCAACAGTCCTTGCAAGGTGCCGTCTTCCCCGTTCCTGCCGTGGAGGACGGGAAGTGCGATGTCGATATTCAGGGAGTCCACGCCCCATGGCCGAAAGAGGAGAAGGCGGTGTTCTCCCCGGTTGGGAGAGAGTGCCGCGGGAGTACAGCAGCCGGAATGTTCCCAGCCGTCGTCCCGAATCATTTCCGGAGAACCTTCATAGAAATACCAATGACCCTCTTTTGTGATGCCGATTAGGACGGGCTCATATTTTTCACGGTTTAAATGAAGGATGACGGAAGACGCGGAGGACAGAGACACTCCATGCTCGGAAGAGCAGCCTCCGAAAAAGACGGCAACGTTTATTTTTGCTTTTTTACATGATTCTGCAGCCATAAGTTGATAAGACCCCTTTCTGTTGTATCATTTGGTTTTGAATACATTGTTTCGTAAATAGCTATCCCAATAAAACAAGACGTTTTTGGGGGGGCATGACAAAAATGCAGGCATTTCACAATCCTGATTTGAGATTCCCCGGAGAAACTCTATGTCTCATACCGAGGAATGCATAAATACGGCATTTCTCATTCGGATTTAAGATTCCGCAAAACAAAAAGCTCTGTCCGATACCTGCTTTGCATGTACAAAGTGTATCAGGACAGAGCTTTTTATATATAATTCTTTTCTTGACGAATTCCTAAGGTTTTCCTGCATAATTCTTACGATTTTCTTACGATGCGGAAAGGGGCAGAATGACCGTGAAGAGGACACTGTTGTTTTCGCTGGCGGCGGTAATGGATCCGCCGTGCAGTTCTACGATTTCTTTGGAGATGGCAAGCCCTAAACCTGCGCCTCCGGTGGCAGACGAGCGGGAGGAATCCAGACGGAAAAACTGTTCGAAGATTCGGGAGAGCTTGTCGGGAGGAATGGTTTTCCCGCTGTTTTGCACCTTTACCACCACATGATCCTCCTCCTTTTTCAGGGAAAGGAATATTTCCGTGCCGCTGTAGCTGTAATTAACCGCATTTCGCACCAGATTGTCAAAGACCCGCTCCAATTTGTCGGGATCGCAGAGTATCTCAATGTTGGGGGAGATTTCCGTATGCCATGTCAAGTCCATGCTGTCTAAAATAGGTACAAATTCGCTTGCCAGCTGTTCCAGCATCCGGCTCATGGAAATCTGTTCCGGCTGCAAGGTCAGAGTGGTCAGGTTAAAGCGGGTGATATCGAAAAATTCGTTAATCAATTCTTCCAGACGTTCTGCTTTTTCCAGAGCGATTCCCGTGTAGTGCGCCCGAAGCTCGGCGGAGACCTGAGGCTCGTCCCGGAGTAACGTCAGATAACCGATGACGCTGGTAAGGGGTGTCTTCAGATCGTGTGCAAGATAGACCAACATGTCGTTCTTGCGCTGCTCCGCTTCCTTTGCCAGCAAGGCATTGCGCAGCGCCTGTTCTCGCACCAGATTCAGGTTGTCCTGTATGTTTTTCAGTGCGGGGGACAGCTGCAGGGCAGTGTTGGCGGGAGAGGAAAGAGTTTCCGCCGCTTCCACGATTTCATCCAGATATAACAGCGGTTTGCGGAGAAAGTGCCGGGTCACAAGGAACCAGCTGAGTACCCCGCCGATGCCAAACCAGCAGTATAGAGTCTCACCGATAAAACGCCCCAGCCAAAATATGATGCTGACAGTGTCCCCCGTGATCCTCCGATAAACCATGTAAGCATTGTAAAATATCACAAACAGCACAATTAACAGTATCGGAAGAAAAATCAGGGATAAAGTATACTGCATCATAATATGCCAGAGGGTCTGCTTGCTGTAAGCGCTTAATTTCTTCTTGTTTTTGGCCGTATTTATAATTCTTGTCTGTTTCCATTTGGAAAAAATATTATGACTCAATGGTATACCCCACTCCCCATACGGTTTTAATATATTTTGGTTTTCTGGCCGGCTCTTTCATCTTTTCGCGAAGCCGTGCAATATGCGTCATAACGGTATTATTACTGTCATAGCAGGCTTCACCCCACACAGAGATGAACAATTCCTCGGAAGATATCACGCTTCCCTTGTGCTCGCAAAGATAAAAGAGAATGCTAAACTCGATGGGAGTTAAAATCAACTCCGTCTCGTTTAGGAAACATTTGTGGCTGTTCTTGGAGATACGCAGACCGCGGATGGATATTTCATCCGATAAAGCAGGCTGTTCCGCCTTGGTGTGCTGTGTCGCAATATTGTAACGGGTGTAGCGGCGCAGCTGGGTTTTTACCCGGGCTGTAAGCTCCAGCGGATTAAAAGGCTTGGTAATATAATCGTCCGCACCCAGAGTCAGCCCCGTGATTTTGTCTATATCCTCCACCCGTGCCGTGAGCATTATAATAGGAAAGAGATGATTCTCCCGGATTTTCCGGCAGAGGGCAAAGCCGTCCATATCGGGCAGCATCACATCCAAAATAGCAAGACTTAATTCTTCCTCGGCCACACAGGCCAGAGCCTCCGCGGCGTTATAAAATTTCCGGACCTGAAAGCCCTCATTTTTCAAATAAACCTCCACAAGATCGGCAATCGCCTGTTCGTCGTCCACGATTAAAATCTTATCATTCATGATCTATTCCTTTGCGGCTGCTTCATTAAAGAAACAAAATACACTTTTTTCCATTATACCATAAGCGCAGAAAATCAAGCGGCTGCAAAGCAGACATTTGATTTACAAGCCATGGATTACCGTATAATGCATCACGAAGTGATGGCAAAACAGCGAAGCAGGCTTGTATTCTGCGCCAGCAGAATCATTATACTACAATTTTAAGAGCGTAGAAACAGCGAGTTTACACTTTTTTTAGGATAATATTTTGGGATGTTTATACATTTAGGGCAAGAATATGATATACTCTTAAATATGTTAAGGATAAGGTGATTTTCATGAAATTTAAAACACGATTATATGTAACCTTTACCACTATTGTGATGCTGCCGCTGGCATTGACGGCATTGGCATTTTGTGCAATAGGCTTGTATTTGATGAACGTACAAAAGGGGCTGCCCGTTGCCGGAATTGATTACACGGATGCGGCACAGAATATGCGGGAGGTCATTAATACTACCGACAAGGCATATTACGTCTTGCGGGATCAGGCTGCAAAGGATCCTTCCATGCTGGCGAATTTGGAATATTTGACAAATGTCAATACCGATATTGCCAAGAAGTCTACTTATATTATTGTGAGAAAGGGAGAGGAATTGTATTATGCCGGAAATAAAGATGCGGCAGAGGCGATCTTCTCAAAACTGCCCGATTACGGAGAAGCGGATTTATCCGTGGACACGGGACTGTATTATGACGAGTTTGACAAATTTGTAAAACAGGTAGACTTTTTGTTTCCGGACGGAAGTCAGGGCAGCGCTTTTGTAGTGACTAAGACGAATTCCCTGATATCCAAACATTTGCTGGTGGATATGTTTGTTGCAATTTTGGTGATTTTGGTGTTCACCAGTCTGATGCTGACAAGATGGATACACACCAGTGTTTTCTGTCCTATCAAAGATTTGAATGTGGCCATGCGCAGGATCAAGGAGGGTAATTTCGAGTATGCCCTGCAGACCGATGCCAAGGGAGAGATCGGTGATCTGTACCGGGACTATGAGGACATGCGCCTGAGGCTGAAAGAATCCACGGAGGAGAAGCTGGAGCATGAGAAGAAGAACCGTGAGCTGATCAGCAATATCTCTCACGATTTGAAAACTCCTATTACCGCCATAAAGGGCTATGTGGAAGGCATTATGGACGGTGTGGCGGATACCCCTGAAAAAATGGATAAGTATATTAAAACCATCTATAATAAAGCCAATGATATGGACAGGCTTATCAACGAACTGACGGTGTATTCCGGCATTGACAGTAACCGTATTCCGTACAACTTTCACCGTATCAATGTGGCCGATTATTTCGGGGACTGCGTGGAGGAGGTGGGAATGGATCTGGAGCAGAAGGGAATAGAACTGAATTATTGCAATCTGGTCCAGCCTGACACGGTTGTCATTGCAGATCCGGAACAGATGAAAAAGGTCATTAACAATATTATCAGCAACAGCGTTAAATATATGGATAAACCTAAGGGAATGATAGACATCCGCATTTTGGATGAAGTGGACTCCATTCAGGTGGAAATAGAGGATAACGGAAAGGGAATCGCCCAAAAAGATTTGGCAAAGATTTTCGAGAGGTTTTACCGCACGGATGCCTCACGGAATTCGGCACAGGGAGGCAGCGGAATCGGACTGTCCATTGTAAAGAAAATAGTGGAAGAGCATGGCGGATATATCTGGGCCACCAGCAAGGAAGGAGAGGGAACCTGTATGCACTTTGTGCTTAGAAAATATATTGAACTGCAAAACGAAGTTTAAGCGTAAAACGCGGAATTGCTTTTTCGATGCAGGGCAGATTGGGCATCGATATACTTAAGACACATTGCATTCATAATAAACCCTCATGCAACCGCCTGCACCACCATGCAAGAAAGTATGAGGGGTTACTATGAAGATGCACACAAACCCGTAAGGACAGCGGGTTTGGCGCACAGCAGTCTCGGGATTTCGTGCAAGGAAGCACGTAACGCCTCGCGGTTACCGCAGGTAAGATGCAGGACTTTCATAGTAAAATTGTTTGGCGGCTGAGGAAAGTTGAAAAAGCAGCAAACTGCTGCAGCTTGAAGAACGTATGGGGCATAAGAATCTTTTGAAAGTATTTAACAGAAATATGGAGGGAAACATGAGCAGAATTTTGATTATTGAGGATGAGGTTGCAATCGCGGATTTGGAGAGGGATTATCTGGAGCTGTCCGACTTCCAAGTGGATATTTGTAATACCGGTGACGAGGGTCTTGCCGCGGCTCTGGCAGGCGAATATGATCTGGTGATTCTGGACTTAATGCTTCCGGGTATGGACGGTTTTGAGGTGTGCCGGAAGATTCGTGAGGAGAAAAATATTCCGATTTTGATGGTATCTGCCAAGAAGGATGATATAGACAAGATACGGGGTCTGGGTCTGGGCGCGGATGATTATATGACAAAGCCCTTCAGCCCCAGTGAGCTGGTAGCCAGAGTCAAAGCCCATATGGCGCGGTATGAGAGACTGGTGGGCACGAATCAGAAGCCTCAGAACGATATCGTGGAGATACGGGGCATCCGGATTGACAAGACGGCGCGCCGCGTGTACGTGGACGGCGTGGAGAAAACTTTTACCACCAAGGAATTCGACCTGCTTACCTTCCTTGCGGAGAATCCGAACCACGTATATACGAAGGAAGAGCTGTTTCGGGAGATCTGGGATATGGATTCCATCGGTGACATTGCCACCGTCACGGTGCATATTAAGAAGATTCGTGAGAAGATCGAGGCGGATACTGCGAAGCCTCAATATATTGAGACTATCTGGGGAGTGGGGTATCGGTTTAAGGTATAAAGGATCTGTGACGGAGATGTGGGCATGTTGAGGAATGCCACGGAAGCAGTCTGTGTATTTGCGAATAAGCAAATGGACAGACTGTTTTTTGGTGCTTATTATCGGCCGTATTTTAAGTCTCTTCATTTCCACCATCTGCGCGCCTCGCTTCTCCGTCTTGCCCTGACACAAATATCGGGCACTGATATTCACTGTTATTTCCGCAACGCAGTACTAGTACAACGAATAATTAATTTCTGATACATTGGCGCAGAATGATTATTTCATATGCAAGGCGGAGGAATGAGGCGTAGCGGTGGCTACGTCGATTGACGACAACGAAGCAGATGAAAAATC
>CAJUTJ010000145.1 GCA_910589655.1 uncultured Acetatifactor sp.
ATACTGGTTATTGGATGTCGCAATCTTATTATACCAAAGATTAGGTGCTGTTTTAATGTCAATACACCATTTATTGCAGTAATTTTGCTTAAAAAATCAAGCATTAAGCCAACTATGCTGGTGGGAAAGTTGAGTAATTAATTTCATTGCCTGCATTTCTCCTGAACTTTCTTATTTCTATACGGAAATTGTTATACACCCGTACTAAAATCTAATCACACTGCGGGCCGACGGCTAAAACCAGTAACGGTTCAGTGTCTTGTCTGAACTGTTGCTAAAACCAAGCGGTCAGGTTCGCCAAGTATTGACAATCAAAGACCCCGTTATTGTCAGCGATATTTTTAACAATTTCCAATCTGCCATATTTACCGTAAGTCGGACACTGGCCGATATAATATATCTCTTCCAAAATAAATTTCTCCATTTACTTTTGGGATTTAATTGGATAAGAAAACTTTTCCTGATAGTCCCCGGTAAAATAATAATCGGCGGTCTGTGTATCCTGCCGATATACGATAGACCACTGGGTCTGCCATTCCCCTTCTTTTTTTGATACCTGACGCAGCAAATCTTTTACTTCTACGTCCGTAAGAATTCCGTTTTTCCCATCATATGCGGAACATAGTAACTCATACCTCTCCTGTGCGCTTTCGCCGCCGGCCGCCGTATCTCCGTTTGCCAGATTAAAGTTCGTGAGGCACTTGGTGTCCACCACAATCATTTCCCCCTCCACAAATTCCACACTGACGGACGCGCCCGCGGCATCGGAAATGGCAAGGTGATGGCTGATACCGCCGGAGGCATGGATGTCGTACTGTGCCAGCAGCTCCACCGCTTCCTCCACCGTGGCGGCACGGTTCAGCAAAAGCCGTATGGCAGTAGTAATCGTCAGATCCGGTTTTTCGGTGTCCGCGTCCACCATTCCGCCTTCATTTACTTCCAGATCGGCCACGCAGAGTCCGGCTTCATTGATCCCGTCCATGGGAACATAAAGAGCCGCTACGGCAAGCATTTTATAGATCATATTTTGAGGTACGACTTCGGAGCTTTCCGTAATATTTTGAAAATCGCAGGTAGAAACAGACGCATATCCGTCTTGCGGCGTACATCGCACTATAATCGGGACGGAGGTCTGCCAGTCAAAATTTCTGCCATAGACATGATTACCCGCACTGTCCCTTGCAGAAATCGTACTGCAGGACGGGCCTTCGTTTGTCACTTCCACCTGATAGAACCCTTTGGATATACAATTTGTCAAAAATGCGCTGACTTCTTTATCCGACGATGCCCCGCCGCCGGACAGGAATTCTTCAAAATGATAATCCCCCTCGATCTCCATGTAATAAACATTTTTGTCTTCTATGACCGGACGGATGGATCCTATTATTTTCAATTCCTCCCGGAACAAAATACCTGCACCTGCCATAAATGTTATGAAAAACACCGCAAATCCTGCCAATAAAATTTTCCACAGTTTCCGTTTCCCTGATTTTTCTCTCATCATCCCTTTATTCCTATCCCTTCTGCGTACTTAAAGAGGGGATCTCACCCTCTTGCACGCATACCACGCCGCGTAATCGGCATTGTAATCTATTCTCATCACTATACAGTAACCTGCCCTTTGACAGTTCGGGTAAAGTGATGAACTTTTTCTATTTTAGCATACTTTTCTGAATAAAAAAACGCCTGTCCGGTAAGTTACCGAAACAGGCAGGTAAGTTGCATGCGTTTCTATGCGCTCCATTTATCTTCAATTTTCCTCCTTTGCCTCGCCGTGATAGTCCAGATTGTGCCACACCATTTGAGCGTCGTGCCATCCGTAAGATTGAGGAGGGAAATCCTCATGATATATCTCCACCAATTCATCGTCAACGAAATCTTGAATAGACATACGGACAGTCCCGCTCTGGTCTATAGAATAAATTTCAATTTTTCGCACACAGAGCAGATTTCCCTCTATCCATTGATGAAAGGTATGTTCTCCTGTCCCTGTGGCACTGCTGCGATTGAACCCGTAAATAGTCTCTGTTTCCTCGTCCAGAGTGGGCACAGAAATCTTATCATATTCTGGAACTTCCTCAAACAGTCCATGTTCCTCGTTCCAAATCCAAAGATGTTCATAATACGGCTGGTTTCCCCGAAGATAGGTGCAGGTAAAATCCATATATTCATCAAAATTGGCATCTATGATGTTCCAATCCAAGAAAATATTGGTATCCGCCGTCAAGGTTTGAAGAGGTTCGTCCATGGAGTACGGGTTCCAGATAGTAAACTGTATAGTGGCGCGGCAAACCTCTGTCGATGTCTTTTCGTCTAACTCTGCTGTTACCAATAATATCCCAAGTTTGCCTCCGGTATCTACCAGAAAAGCATCGTGGGTATCGTCTATGAGTTGTTCTTCCAGTACCTGCTGGGGCGGCTTTTGCGGCCGGGTAGTTTGCGGTAAGGCATTGTCTGTTTGGCAGGCGCAAAGCATACAGCCAATAAGCGCCAATGAAAATACTTGTAATGGTATCTTTAATTTTTTCATGCTCATAGGCAATTTCCTCTGCGTTGTTTGTATTTAGTCTACCACAACAGCCGCCAAAAAGCGTGAAAACGCCTCTCGGTGGCGTGGGTGTGAACAGTTAATGTATATTTATAAGTTCATTTTTAACGAATACACGATTCCGAAAAGGGAGTTATTTTTTTATTTTGATTTTTTAGTCTGCCGGATTATTTCATTGATTTCCTGTACTTTTTTCCAGTCTTCATAGTAAGCAATGAGGTATGTTCCGGCAAAAACGGCAATGAGCATTCCGGTCAGCCATACAAAAAATGCGGCATTCATAATGAAAAAATCGTATACCAAAAATCCCATAAATAATACTATCACCGCTTCCACGCCAAAATAGAGAATAAAAAATATAAAATTGGATTTTATATGGAAAAATCCCAAGATAAAATGAACCAATGCGACCGCGAGACAAGTATACATCAGCTGCACCGCCGTCCTATTGTCAATGGGGTCAAAAATGCCTAAATTGCTGATGAATACATAAAAAATGATGACAAACGCATAAGAAACCGTAAAGCTGGCCAATGCTTTTATGATTCTGCTTACAATGGTTGTTTTTCTTTCCACACTAACCTCCATGTCGCAGCTATGCTGCGACTCGAATTAAGATAAAAAACGCCTGTCTTGGCGTTCTATCTCAGTACAAACTTTTCTTTTAGCCCGCTGACATAGTGCCTGTTCACCACCTGACGCTCCCCGTTGTCAAGAACGGCTTCAAACCGGCCGTTTAGCTGCGGCTTTATCTCCTTGATTTTTCTGATATTGACAATAGCGGATTTGCTGATGCGTGCAAAACCGTATTTTCCAAACTTTTCTTCGATTTCATAAAGTTTATAATCACAGAGATAGACTTCCGCCTGAGAATACACAAAAGTTCTTTCGTCTACACTCTCAAAATAGAATATTTCATCCAGAGATAGTTTGCGGATCACTCCATCCTTTGAAACCATGACCGAAAACATAGAAATATGAATCTCGTCGATAATATGCTGTAGATCTGCATCAATTATCCCGCACTTGATATGTATTTCCGTCTCCTTCTGCATATCGTTTTGCTCTATCAATAGTTTCATAGTACCCCTTGTCCTGCAAATTCATTTTTATACCCCCTTGCGTGCCTCTGCACGCGTACCAATCAATATTTGGGAGTTTACTTCCAAACTTTATTTCCTCGAGCAATGAGCCGAGTACCGTGCTTGCACGAGCATAAAGCCGACAAGCTGGCTTGGCGAATGCCGCGAGGGTCAAATACTAATGCGTCCGGAGGACACATTCAGCTTTGCTGCGTTGCAAGATTGCCCCCGTCAGCTTACTGCGGGGTATTTGATTTTAACGTAGCTTCCAGACGCATACGCAGTCTATTGACCAAATCCTTGATTCGTTCCGTTTCCATCTGCATACTCACAGGATTTACAATCATTCTTGCGGACAGAGGACAGACCTCCTCCAACACCTCCAGCCCGTTCTCCTTTAATGTGGAACCTGTCTCTACAATATCCACGATTACATCGGATAATTCCACCAGAGGTCCCAGCTCCACGGAGCCGTTCAGCTTGATGATATCCACGGTCTGGTGCTTTTTATTATAGAAATAATCCTTTGCAATGTTGGGATATTTGCTGGCCACCCGGATTCTTTCGTGGTGAAGCAGAAGCTTTTTGGCGGAGACAGGACCGCAGACACACATACGGCACTTTCCGTAGCCCAGATCCAATACCTCATGGACATTCCGGTTCTCCTCCAAAATGGTGTCTCTGCCCACAATGCCTATATCCGCCGCGCCGTACTCTACATAAGTGGGTACATCCGGTCCCTTTGAAAGGAAGAACCGGAGTTTTTGTTCCTCGTTGACGAAAATCAGTTTCCGGGAGTTTTTGTCCTTCATTTCCTCACAGGTGATGCCGATTTCCTCAAACAGTTCCATTGTCTTATTTGCCAGCCTTCCTTTACCCAAGGCAAAGGTCAGATATCTGTCCTCACTCATTTTACCTGTTGTCCTTTCAAATAAACTATTTCCGAAAAGTGGTTTGGCCTATTCATTGCTATGCATTTCTGGTCAGAACCACTGCCGTTCTTTCCCTTCGGAGTTTCTGCGCCTCCGCAAGCTTTTCTTTATAATCCGTCTCATCATAATATAATACTTTGGGAGATGCCTCAAAAGGAATCTCAACCCTCTGTCTGGAGAGGGCTTCCATGATGCTGTCGATGACTGCACAAAAGCCCACTGCGGGAGCCTTTTTACCGAACTGCTCAAGGAGACGGTCATATCTGCCTCCTTTGACAATGGCTTCTCCTACGCCATAGGTATAGGCTTTGAAGATCACACCTGTGTAATAATTGTATTTGCTTAACATGCCTAAGTCAAAAGAAATGTACTCTGCCACACCATACGCTTTTAACACTTCATACAGATTCTCAAGTCTCTCAATAGCGGCAAGGGAACGGGGATTATTCACCATCTCTCTGGCCTCCGTCAGGGAACACATATTGCCGAACATATCAGCCACTCTGAGTAATCTGCTCTGGTAAGGCTCTGCCACTTTCCGCTCTATTAAAAGCTCTTGGGCCGCAAAATAATTTTTCCCGGAAATACAGTCTCTCAAGTCAAACTCTGTCTCCTCGTCCAGTCCAGCCTCTTCACAAAGTCCCTTAAAATATTCCACCTCGCCGATGCTGACCTGAAAACGATTTAACCCCGTGCTTAAAAGCGCTTCAATGACAAGGCTGATCATCTCCCCGTCTGCCTCCACGGAAGGCTCATTGATCAGTTCCGCGCCCATCTGGGTTACTTCCTTCAGTTTTCCCTGCAGGTTGGAAGTATTATTAAAAGTATTTCCTATGTAACTGAATCTCAAGGGAACTTGATCCTCACAGAAATATTTCGCCGCACAGCGGGCAATGGACGGGGTAAAGTCGGGACGCAGCACGAGTGTATTGTTTTCCTTGTCAAAAAACTTGTACAGCTCCTTGCTGGGAGTGGTTCCCACCTCTTTGGAAAACACATCAAAGAATTCAAAGGTAGGAGTCTGGATATCTTCATAGCCATAGAGACGCAGCTTCTCATGAAGCTCCTTTTCCACGGAAAGTTTCTGCCCGTATTCCTTTCCGTAAATGTCCCGGACGCCCTCCGGGGTATGTAATAATTTTTTGCTCATATGAATAACCATGCCTTTCCGCAGCCTGCAAATGATTGAAAGAAAACGAAAAACCGATATAGGATTTTTCTCCTTATGGACAAATTATACTCTAATTCTACCCTTGCCTCAAGCAAAAGCTTAAAAACGCCTTACGAGATTATTCCCGGTCTTCCAGATCCTTCTGCAGCATATCCAGATAGGGCACCAGAATACCGTGCTTCTTAGGCAGAATATATGCCGGGTTCAGCTCCTCATAGCGGAAGCTCTTCCGTCCCCCATCCCTTGCCCGGTTCCAAAAAAACATAAGCATCTCTAAAGGCAGATAGTACAAAACATCCTTATGTGTGTAATAAATCAGGAAAAAGGCAATTCCGCCCTGTTTTTCAAAGTTCTCCATAAATTTTACCTGATGTTCATGTATATTTTGAAGGGAAAAGGTATCTGAGGCGCATTCCTTTGCATCAAAACACACAGGAATCCCCTGAACTGCCCCGATATAGTCCACGGTGCTCTTCTGCTCAAAGTAGGCAAGGGTAATATGACGATTCTCCTTGTCTATCTTGATAGGAGTAATGGGTGTGGGAATTTTCCGGATCAGGGCGAGCCCCGCGTCCTCATATTTTTCGTTTGTCCGGTTTATCATATCTTCCAGAGTGGAACCGCGCAGCCCTCTGGAATTCCATGTGGCCATTGTATGTATCCTGTTCCTTTCCAAATGAATTTCATTTCTTCCGTAACATGATATTTACTTCCAAAATATGAAAATTGCTTCCAAAACACAAAATTTACTTCCAAAACATGAAATTTGCTTCCAAAACATGAAATTTGCTTCCAAAACACAAAATTTACTTCCAAAACATGAAAATTGCTGCCAAAACATGAAATTTGCTTCCAAAATATGAAATTAGCTTCCAAAACACAAAATTTACTTCCAAAATATGAAATTAGCTTCCAAAACACAAAATTTACTTCCAAAACACAAAATTTGCTTCCAAAACATGAAATTTGCTTCCAAAACGCAAAATTTGCTTCCAAAATTCCAAATTTGGATTTTTGCTGCCGGGACGGATTTACAGGCCTAATGCCCTCTTTATTTTTACAAAGGCTTCCGGCTCGGGTGCTATAAATTCCCGTCGGCTGAGGGAAGCGCCAACTCCCGATAATATTTCCGGAAAAAGGATGCGGTAAGCATGCAGCAGCTGATGGCTCAGATGATATTGCTGTCTTATTCTGCGGTTTATCTTTTCCTCACCGTATTTGAAGTCTCCCAATAAGGGATGTCCTAAACCGGCTAAATGGGCACGAATCTGGTGTGTTTTTCCGGTAATCAATTCTACCTCCAGATATGTGTAACCGTGTTTACAGCCTAAGGGGACATACCCTGTCTCAATATAATCCTGACGGGAGAAGGGCATCTGCCTTAATGCACCGTCCTTTTCGGATTCATTGTTCTGTGCCGTAGTTTGGTTTTGTACCATGGCATGATTTTCGGCCGTAGCTTGATTTTGCTCCGGCGCATCCTGTCTGATCACGGTTTTCGGCAGCGTATATACTTGAACTTTGTTGCTTTTCTCATCCTTAGTCAGGTATCCTTGAATCCGGTCGGCTTCTCTCAGCTCGCCCAAACAGATGGTATGATAAAACTTCCCAAGATTCCGCTCTTTAATATATCGGTTCAGAAACTGTAATCCTGCCAACGACTTCCCGCATAGAACGATTCCGCTGGTGTTGCGGTCGAGCCGGTTGCATATAGAGGGACGGAATGTAATCAGTTCCTCCGCAAGAGAAGGGTTCTTCTCAAGCAGATAACCGATCATCCATTCATTCAGGCTGCAGTCTGCCGGTTTTGCCTTCTGGGACAAGATTCCTGCAGGTTTACTCAAAAACAGGAAATGCTCGTCCTCATAAATTACCTGAATTCCCTTTAACAATCTGTAAGCCTTTTCATATTCCGGAAGGGATGTCCGCTTTTTTCCGGTAAATTCCGTATTGACGGAGAGCCCTCTTCTTCCGGCTGCTTCCGTTTTTGCGGAGAGATTGTTTTTCCCGGCTGCTTCCGGTTCTGCGGAGAGTTTGTTTTTCCCGGCTGCTTCCGTTTTTGCGGAGAGATTGTTTTTCCCGGCTGCTTCCGGTTCTGCGGAGAGTTTGTTTTTCCCGGCTGCTTCCGGTTTTGCGGAGAGTTTGTTTTTCCCGGCTGCTTCCGGTTTTGCGGAGTGTCTGTTTTTCCCGGCTGCTTCCGGTTTAGTAGAGTGTCCCTCTTCTCCCGATAAGTTTGTCTTCGGGGAGTGTCCCGAAATTTCCGGCAATACCGCTCTGCCCGTAAATTTCTCGAATGTTTCCTGAGAGAAGAAAAAGCTGACGGAATCCCCCTCCTTCAGCAGTTCGGAGCCTTCCGCTTTCCTGCCGTTTAATGTGATATTTTTCTTCCGCAGCATTTTATATAGAAAACCGGAACCTGCGTTGGGCAGAAATTTGTGTAGGAACTTGTCCAGACGCTGCCCCGCCTGATTACTTCCGATGGTTGTTGACTGCATACTTCCTCTTATTCTGCCGCTCTTCCGCCTGACTTTCTCCGCGCCTATGCCGACTGTTCAGCAGCTTATAGTACAACACTTTTTAATGTGTTGATGACCGCTTCCGATCTGTCTTTATCCTCTTCTAAATCTTTCATCTGTTCCAAACGATCCGTATATTTTTTCAAGTCCGTAAATATTTTTACCGTAACGTCCTTCAGCCCGTCCATCTTTAGGATATTGTCAATATGCTTATGAAATTCCTTCTCTAAAAAATCCTGCCTTTCGGAATATCCGCAGACGGTGTTTCCCCTTACCGCGATGTGACTGACCACATAATTCTTCTGATATGAGGTAAACACCATATCATAAAGACTCCGAAGCCCTTGAGAATGCTTCTCAATTTCGGCTGCGGCTTTATCCCCGCAGCTTTTGAACCGCAGAAACATAATAACGCTTACCGCACTCTTGCTGGCCGGCAGGCAGCCGAGAATGGCCACCACCGTCAGCAGATTCGTCTTCCTTCCTGTCTGGATATATCCGGCCGCAAACAACGAAACAGAGATTCCAAAATAAAGCAGCGTTCGGAAAATCTCATATTTTTTCTGGGTGTCTATATAATTCTTTGTGCCTTTGTATTTTTCCGCGGAAAATGTTCTCATCAGCTGCATTGTTAAAATCCTTTCTTTTTCAACAGTCCCGTTGCTTTTAAAAGCAGTTCGTGGGGAACCGTCTTGGCAAGGCACTGAAAGTATTTAATGGGCAGACTGCACACCGACATAGACCTCTTATGGTAAGAATCCTTTAATGCCAGCGCAACCACCCTTTCCGGACTGACCATAGTATATTTTTTGATGGACAGAGTTGTTCCCGTCTTCTCGGCAATATCAAAAAAGGGCGTATCCACAGGGCCGGGGCATACACTGGTGACATAAATCCCGGCATCTCTCAATTCCTCTCCCAGAGCTCTGGAAAAGCTTAACACATATGCTTTCGTGGCGGCATAGACCGCAAAATCAGGCTGGGGCAGAAAAGCCGCGCTGGAGGCGATCTGTATCACTCTGCTGTTTCTACGCATAAAGGGAAGTATACGGTGAGTCAGCAGGGTCAAAGCTTCACAGTTTAAGCGGATCATATCCTGTGCCGTCATCCTCTCCTGTTCACTAAAAGGCCCCATAATCCCGAAACCGGCCGCATTGACCAGCACTCTGACGATGGCGTTTTTTTCGATCATCAGATCTTCAAGAGCTTCCTGTTTTTTTGCGTCCGTAATGTCCATGGAGATTATCCTTGTCTTATGCAGCATCACCTTTGCCACTTCTTCCAAGTGTTCCCTGCTTCTGGCAATGAGCCAAAACTCGTCAATAGTGTCAAAATAATTGTCCATTTGGAGAGCAAACTCCATGCCGATACCGGAGGATGCGCCTGTAATCATTACAACGTTCATATCAATTCCTGCTCCTTTCTTGATTCCCACACTGCGGATAAAATCGTTCTTTCCGTAAAAGGTATCCTTTCTTTGCCGCTCTTTTCATTCCCCAGACAGGACAGGGAAGGCTCTATTTTGCCTTTTTCTTGTGTATATTTCGTATCGTTTTCTTTTTTTGCGGAGTTCCCTGCCGGGAAACGCTTTTCGATTGGGGATTCTTGTTTTTCTTTCCATTCGTTTCCTGCCGGAAATGTTTTTCCCCTTTTTCAAAATGATCCCGGTTTTTCCCTTTGTCCGTATCTTTGCCGAACCTTTCCCCCGGCCTATTTTGTACCGTCTTCCGGGGACGGATAAGGCATTTTTTGTCAAATCCGATCAAATCCGTTCTGCCGGCTTTGGTCAAAGCCTCATGAACAAGCTCATAATTCTTCGGATTGCGGTATTGTATCAATGCTCTCTGCATGGCCTTTTCATGGGGATTTCTGCACACGTACACCGGCTTCATGTCCCTCGGATCCAGCCCCGTATAGTACATCACCGTGGATAAAGTGGAGGGGGTCGGATAAAAATCCTGAACCTGCTCCGGCATATATCCCAAATCCCTTAAATATTCTGCCAGCTCTATGGCTTCCTTTAAAGTAGATCCGGGATGGGAGGACATCAGGTACGGCACCAGAAATTGATTTTTTCCCATTTGGGCGTTGAGCTTTTTGTATTTTGCCGTAAAGCGTTCGTAGACCGCATTTTCCGGCTTACCCATTCTGCAGAGCACCGCATCGGAAATATGCTCCGGAGCCACCTTCAGCTGCCCGCTGATATGATGTTCCACCAGTTCTCTGAAAAAAGTGTCGTCTTTATCCGCCAGCATATAATCAAAACGGATGCCGGAACGCACAAACACTTTTTTCACTCCCGGAAGCGTTCTTAGCTTTCTTAAAAGTTCCAGATAATCGCTATGATCCACATGGAGATTTTTACAGGGTGACGGAAACAGGCATTGCCTGTTTTTACAGACGCCGTGGGTCATCTGCTTTTGGCAGGAAGGATGCCTGAAATTCGCCGTGGGTCCTCCTACGTCATGGATATAGCCTTTAAAATCCGGATCCTTTGTCAGTAATTCCGCCTCCCGGAGAATGGATTCATGGCTTCTGGTCTGAACCGTTCTTCCCTGATGAAAGGTCAGTGCACAAAAGCTGCATCCTCCGAAGCATCCCCGGTTGCTGATCAGAGAAAACCGAATCTCCGCAATGGCGGGAACTCCTCCCTTTTCCTCATAGGAGGGATGATAGGTCCGCATATAAGGAAGAGCATAGACCTCATCCATCTCTTCCGCAGTGAGAGGCGGCTGGGGCGGGTTCTGAACCACATATATCCCATTGGGATATCCTTCCACCAGAGTCTTACCGTTGCAGAAATCCGTATTCTCATTTTGGATGGCAAAGCTTTTGGCATATAAGGACTTATCCACTTTCATATCCTCGTAGGAGGGCAGTTCGATTGCATCATAAACTCCCGAAAGATCCTTGGTGCGGTAGACCGTGCCGGAAATAAAAGTGATATCGGACACGGCGATTCCTCCTGCAAGGGCGTCCGCAATCTCCACGATGGATTTCTCACCCATTCCGTATGAGATGAGATCCGCCTGACTGTCCAGAAGCACGGAACGTTTAAAGCTGTCCGTCCAGTAGTCATAATGCGCCATGCGCCTGAGACTTGCTTCTATTCCGCCCACGATAACGGGAACATCCTTGTAAGTTCTGCGTATCAGGTTTCCGTAGACCGCCGTGGCATGATCCGGGCGTTTTCCCGTCTCTCCGCCGGGAGTGTACGCGTCGGCGCAACGCCTTTTCTTTGACACGGAATAATGGTTCACACAGCTGTCCATATTTCCCGCGGAAACGAGAAAGCCCAGCCGGGGACGCCCCAGCAGAGTAATACTGTCATCCCTCTTCCAGTCCGGCTGTGAAATAATTCCTACCGTGTAGCCGTGAGCCTGTAAGGTTCTGCTGATAATGGCATGTCCGAAGGAAGGATGATCCACATAGGCATCCCCGATAACATAGACAAAATCCAGCTGTTCGATTCCCTGCTCCTTCATATCCTCAGGCGTAACAGGTAAAAATCCTTTACTATTTTTCAAAAAATCCATAATAATCCTCTATATAATAATCTGCCAGTGTCTTCTTCGCCTCCCTGTCGGGGGCGGAGTATTCGTCCTCCACGGCACAGACCTTCATTCCGGCGCTTTTTCCGGCTCGGATGCCGGGTAAAATATCCTCAAACACCAGACACCGATCACAGGAAGCTTGAAGCCCCTCCGCTGCCGCAAAATAAATATCCGGCGAAGGCTTGCCCCGTTCCACATCACATCCGGTCACAATACAAGTGAAATAATTTCTTAGACTATGTACCGCGGCAATATTTTCCACCAGCTCTCTGGAATTACTGGTGGCTATGCCGAGCTTGATCCCTCTCTCCTTGCAGCCCGCCAGAAATTCCGGAATACCGGGTTTTAAAGGCACCTCATGCATATATTTATCCCATGCCATTTCGTTCCAAGTCTTCTTGATCTCCTCCAGGGAATCGGGTATGGAAAAAGTTTCTTTAAAGAAAACGGCTGTCTCATGAAAGCTCATCCCCTCAATTTTCGACTGCAGTCCGGACGGAAGTCCGATGCCGTATCTGCCCAAATATTCTATGTCAATCTCCTGCCAAATCCACATGGAATCCACCAGAGAACCGTCCAGATCAAAGATAACGGCGTCTATATCCTTCAGCATATCAGCTTTCATGTAACTCTTTCTCCTCCTGTGTGGTCAATGGCCGGTAAGCTCCCGGCGCCAGTTCTTCATCTAAAATGATTTTACCGAAGCGGATTCTTTTTAATGCGGTTACTTGATTGTCCACCGCCTGCAGCATCCGCTTCACTTGATGATATTTTCCCTCTTGTATGGTTAAATGTATCATGCGTTCCGACTGCACGGCAACCTTTGCGGGTAGAGTCATCCTGTCTTCCCCGATATCTACGCCTTGTTCCAGTCGACGGATATCCTCTTCCGACAAACTATGGGATATTGTCACCAGATAAGTCTTATCCACATGCTTTTTGGGTGAGAGAAGCCGATGTGCCAATTTCCCGTCGTTAGTCAGTAAAAGAAGCCCCTCCGTGTCTTTGTCCAGCCTGCCTACGGGGAACAAATCTTTTCTTCCCTCCGCCGCCAGAAGCTCCGTCACCGTACCTGCCGTATTGTCCTGCGTAGCGGAGACTACACCCTGTGGCTTATTCAGCATATAATACACATATTTTTGGTAGGTAAGCGTTTTTCCCTGAAAAGCAATTTGATCCGTTTGCTCTTCTATCCTATAATCCGCCAGCCGGATTGTCCTGCCGTTGATGGATACAAGCCCCTTCTTTATAAACTCTTTGACCTGACTCCTCGTTCCTATATTTAATTCACATAAATATCTGTCAAGACGCATAAAACCTCACAAAATAAACATATACAAATATTATACCATAAGCGCAGGAAATCAAGCGGCTGCGAAGCAGACATTTGATTTACAAGCTATGGGCTGCCGGTATAATGCATCGCGCAGCGATGACAAGACAGCGTGAGCTGGCTTGCACTCTGCATCAGCAGAATTATTATCCCATGTCGGCAGGAAATCAAGCGCGAATGCAATGAGCATTTGATTTCACTTCACCGCGGCCGGTACCGGAAAAGGAGGTTAATCGGGATGAAAGCATCTAACGCAATACAGCATGGGGCGAAACCCCACGGAATGAACGCATCCGGTACAAAGCTGTCCGGAGTCAGGCTGTTAGGCACCATTCTGTTTTTACTGTTTACAGCCTGTATTCTGACACACTCGGAACTCAGCTTATATTATGCTGCCTTGGGATTAATGCTTTGGTTTGAAAAAATGATACCGTCCCTGCTCCCCTTTATGATTTTGTCAGGTATCGTCATCCGCTTAGGGTTGACTCAGACAATCGCCTCTTTTGTCTATCCCTTGATCCGCCCGCTCTACCGTGTCCGCAAAGATGTCTGTTACTGTATGATGCTGGGATTTCTGTGCGGGTTCCCTATGGGGGCAAGAGTGGCGGCGGATCTTTATGCCAGAGGGCAGCTCACAAAAGAGGAGGGGGAATATCTGCTGGCTTTCTGCAACAACATCGGTCCTGTCTACTATTGCAGCTTTGTGCTTCCTCTTCTGCACAGGGAACTGATTGTGCCCTATCTCTTCGGCATGTACGGGATTCCCGCTCTCTATGGAATCTTCCTGCGGTATACCCGCTACCGGACTCTGGATCGGCTGTTTTACACAAGAACTGTCTCCGGTGAGCTGAGCATTTGCACGGCTCCGCAATCCGGTAAAATAAAACACGGGGTTATCCGCTCGAAAAACCATAAGAACGGTTTTCTGCATAAAGGCGAACGGCTGCTGGCCGAGACGGATCAATCCATCAGCGCCTCCATCCGCAGCATTTTAACGCTGGGAGGATATATGATCTTGTTTAACCTGTTGAACCTGATACCCCACGTATTGTACGGCAGGAATTTCCCGCTGCTTTCTCCTCTTCTCGAAATTACGGGAGGCTTAAGCCTGCTTCAGGCTCAGGCGCCTCTCTACAGCCTTCTGGTGCTGTCTTTTGGAGGGTTCTCCTGCATTGCCCAGACCTACAGCTGTGTAAAGGACACGGAACTTTCCATTGTAGATTATACAATACATAAAGTCATTCTTACATTGCTTAACGCTTTATTTTATTTCACTTGGTTTTTGCTGTTGCCAAACTCATTCTTGCACTGACGGCGGCGCTTTTTATGCTTGCGGTAGGAAAACAATTGGGATACAAAAACGATGACAAACAAAACGGCAACAAACACCAGACACAGCTTTAAGAAACTTAAGAAGCTGACCTCCTGTTCTTCTGCGTTTTCCGACATGGCAGGACGAAATGTAGTAGTACCGGGCAGCTCTTTTGTCTCGGAGGACGCCGGCGGCTCCTTTGAGAAATCTGCCGCATCCTGTCCGCCCTGTGATGCGTTTTCCTTTTCGTCGGTTACGACCTTGGGCCTTGTCAGCAGATTGCTTTCCGTATAAAGGTCGTAGGAATTATAAGCACGCAGGATAATCTCCGCCGTCACATTTGCGGGAACCTTTAAATCCAACGTAAAGGTATCCGTATAAGTGCCTGCCAGTGCGTCACAACCGGGCCAAGTCTCCCTTTCGCTAAATACTTTTCCGCCGTCCAAACTATAACTGTAATACATTAACGGCGAATCGTAATCTGCCGCAGTGACTTCAAGGGTGACTGTTTCCGCTTCGTAATCTTCCTGTTTTAACGAAATCTGACAGACATCCGGTTCCGTGTCGTCATTCTTTGTGATACTGTTCAGGGAGGTTGCACTGGCTTCTGTCAAAGAATATCCGGAATAGTCCACATTCAGTTCACTGCTGCTCAGTCCGAAATATTTTGCAACCGTCGTAGCATCCGCAATACCGAAAGCCTTTAAATCTTCATCCGTGTCACAAAAGTCCGTATCGTTTATATTGTCCACATGACAGTGTTCGATAATCAGCGCAGGCAGATTCAATGCCACGGATTCTCTGATAATGCCGTAATAATCGCCCTCATCCCCCAGTCTGGTCTTTACCCCCCGGACCAATAAGCCCATCTCTCTTGCTTCGCTGAGGAATTCATGACCGAACTGCAGGCCGTATCCATTGTAGGGAGCGACGGAAGATACCCACACTTCGGAACCGTAAAGCTCATGGTTGGCAGATGCGTTATAATGAATACTGAACATAAAATCGGCATCCACGCTTACGGCGAATTCCGCCCGCTCTTTTAAAGATAGTTTTACATCTTCCGTTCTGGTCAAATAGACTTCCACATTATCGTAACGCTGCAGCTCTTCATACATTGCCAGTGCCGTGGTCATGGTCATAAACTTTTCTTCGTGATTGTTTTCAATGGTACCGCGGTTATCCCCTCCGTGTCCCGGGTCAATGACAATCACAAGCTTGTCTCCCGTGTCCTGAAGTCTGGAAGCCGCCTCGGCCTTCACCGCAGGCAGCCACAATAAAACGGCCGCCGCCAATACCGCAAAACGGTAAACACATTTTTTTATCATAATATTGATTCCAGTTCCGTCCCTTCTCTTCAGCCTGAAAATTTCTCCCTTTTCAAAAAGTGCAGGTTACACCATTTCGAGAGGCTTGAAAATATTTGTACTTTGTAAGAAGTAAGAAAGAACCAGTCTCCTTACGAAAACCGGTTCTTCACTTTCTTTTCCTGAATTTATATCACATTGATACTGTTATTGCTTCCGGCAGTATTCGCAGAGATTTCCTCCAAATCCTCCATGGGCTGGAGCGCCTGTCTGTTGGATTGTATCACCTCTTTATACTGATTCAGGGAACCCAGCAGATTTTCGTAATGATTGCTTGCGGACTGAATGGAAGACAGAATAATGTTTTCCAGTCCGGCCAGCTGTTCTTCCGTGTATCTTGCCGCCTGCATCCGCAGTTCGTTTGCTTCGATGGTGGCCTTGTCCAGTATTTCCTGTGCCTGTTTGGATGCCATTGTAACCACCTCGTTTGCCTGTGCATAAGCCTGCTGCATGATTTCATGCTCACTGATCAGTTCATTCGTCTTAATATTGGTCTCATTAATCAATGCCTCCGCTTTTGCCCTTGCATCATTCAGTATGGCTTCCTTATTGCTGATGATCTTCTGATAGCGCTTGATTTCATCAGGAGTCTTCATCCGCAGTTCACGGAGCAGTTCATCGATTTCATCCTTATTGACAATGATCTCTGAATTGGACATGAACTTAGGCTTACAGCTCTCAATATATTCCTCTAATTCATCAATTAACTGTTCAATCCTGCTGCTCATTAAATTCTCCTCACCTCTTGATCTGATATTTCTCATAAATCAAATCAGCCACGAAATCAGGGACACATTGGCTGATATCACCGCCAAAGCAGGCAATTTCCTTCACGCTTGAGGAACTGAGGTAAGCATATTCCAGACTGGTCGTCAAAAACATGGTGTCAAGCTTTCCCTTGGAAAGCAGGCGGTTGGTCTGGGCTATTTGAAGCTCATACTCGAAATCGGTAATGGCGCGCAGTCCTCTGACGGCAACATGAAGGTTGTTTTCAGCGGCATAATTGATCAAAAGCCCGCTGAAGCTGTCCACTTGTACATTGGGGATATCTTTTGTAGCCTCTTCTAGTATCTTAACACGTTCCTCCACAGAAAACAACGGTGTCTTCACCTTATTGTTCAAAACGCTGACAATCAGCACGTCAAAAATCTCCGCGGCACGTTTAATGACATCCAAATGACCATAGGTTACCGGATCAAAGCTTCCGGGATAAACTGCTCTCTTCATAATCATACCTATCTGCGCGTTGCGGCACGCATGAAATCCCCAAAAGCAAGCTTGGGGTACATGAAACGCAAAACGGGAAGTCAAATACGCTTTTTTATTCAACTTCTTCCTTCTTGCGTATAAACATATGTTTATTGGTCTTATATTTCTTTTCTTTTTCCACTTTATAGCCCATTGTTTCCAGATAAGAAAAATCCGTATCCAGCGCCGCTTCCACCACGATTAAGGTATCCTCGGTAACATATCTCATATTTGCCAACAGCGCCAGAGCATTTTTTTCATATTCGCAATGATAGGGAGGATCCATAAAAATCACATCCACTACATTTTCGAAAATACCGGACAGTCCGCCGATTACATCCTGCTTTAATACTATAGCACGGTCTTCCATTTTCGTAAATGTAAGATTTTGCCGAATACAGGCTATGGCTTTCGGTGCATTTTCGATAAAGTATGCCTTTTTTGCGCCTCGGCTCAGCGCCTCAATGCCGATTCCTCCGCTTCCGCTGAACAAATCTACAAAGACAGCGCCGGGAATGTATGCCTGCAGCATATTAAATAAAGTTTCTTTAATCCGGTCTGCCGTAGGTCTGGTATCCAATCCCTCCGGCGCCTTTAACGGAAGGCTTCTGGCTGTTCCTGCAATTACTCTCATATTCCCTCACAATCCGCTGCCGTCAGAGCAGCACACTCAAAATTCGTTTCTTCTTTTCCGCCATGCCCGCGGCGGTACCGGCAGTCAATAACCCGCTGTCTGCCGCCGGATTGTTGATCCTCGCGGCATTCGCCAAGCCACGGCACATGGCTTTATGCCTGTACTCACGGGAATCAATGAGAAGAGTGCCGTATTTTGGTTCCCTTGCCGTCGCGCTTGGCCAGTTTCAGGTCATTCAAGGTAATCGGTTTCTCTTTATACACAATCTCTTCGTTATCCATAACCTTTGTATAGTAGACCGCTTCCACGGAATCCTTTGCACCCAGCTTCATGCCGCGGACACCGATGGCTCCCTTTTTCTTTTCCGGAATCTCCTCGATGAGGAAACGCAGGAAATATCCTTCCTTTGTCTGTAAGATAATATTTCGCTGCTCCGACAATGCAATGACGCTGACTACACTGTCCCCCTCTGCCAGCTTTGTGGCAGCCACTGTGCGTTTTGCCACGTCAAATTCCCCGCCGTCCACCAGCTTCATCATGGACTGGGCCGTGACAAAAACAAGCTGGCGCAGGTTTAATTCCGTCTGGCTGGCAATGTAGACGATCTGTTCCTTCTCGGAATTGAAGTTGCTTACATTGTCTATGGGCGTGCCCTTATCACGAAATTTTCCAAAGGGCAGATCCATTACCTTGATGGTATGCAGCTGTCCGGTATCGGTAAAGAGACAGACTTTTCCGGTGTTCTTGCAGGTGAGCACATATTTGTTCTCCCCGTCGGCAGCCTCCTTGTTTCTCTCATAGGCAGCCATATCAATAGTTTTGGCATAGCCGAAGCGGTCCATCAGGAACATGACCTCCGTCTCTTCCACTTCTTTTTCCTTATAGACGGCTTCTTCTGCGTTTTCAATGAGAGTTCTGCGTTTTCTGCCGTATTCTTTCTTATATCCGTCCAGTTCGTTCATGATGACCTGAGCCATGGAATCCCGGCGGTCTAAAATATCCTCATAGCGATAAATATTGGCCATAGTTTCCTCATGGTCGTTGATCAATGCCTCAATCTCCAGACCGATCAGCTTATACAGCCTCATTTCCAGAATTGCATTTGCCTGCTTTTCCGTAAACATCAGCTGTGTGGCCATAATCTTGGACTCTTTCGATTTGAACTTGATTCCGTCAATCTTTCCTTCCACCAGACATGCCTTTGCCATGGCCCGGTCTTTGGAACCCCGCAGGATTTCGATGATCAAGTCGATTACATTGCAGGCTTTGATAAGCCCTTCCTGAATTTCCTTCTTCTCCAGTTCCTTTGCCAGAAGATTGGTATATTTTCTGGTGGTAATCTCAAACTGGAAATCCACGTTTGCCTTGATAATGGCTTTCAGCCCCATGGTCTCCGGCCTGCCGTTATAGATGGCAAGCATATTAACGCCAAAGGTATCTTCCAGCCTTGTCTTCTTATAAAGCAGGTTCACAAAGTTTTCCGGGTCTGCGTCCTTGCGCAGTTCGATCACAATGCGGATGCCTTCCTTGGAAGACTGATTGGAGATATCCACAATGTCCTGCGTCTTCTTTGTCTCCGCAAGGGATGCCACATCGGAAAGAAATTTGGAGATATTGGCGCCTATCATTGTGTAAGGGATTTCGGTAATGACCACATTGGTTTTGCCGCCTTTTATTTTTTCAAATTCCACCTTGCCCCGGAGTTTGATTTTTCCTGCCCCGGTCTCATAAATATTCAGCAGCTCGTCCTTGTTGGTGACAATGCCTCCTGTGGGGAAATCCGGTCCCTTTAAGTGGCGCATCAGTCCCTTGGTGGTAATGTTTTCGTCCAGCATGTAAGCTTTTACGGCATCAATAACCTCGTTCAGGTTATGGGGCGGCGTGCTGGTGGTCATTCCCACGGCAATACCCTCGGAACCGTTTACCAAGAAATTAGGGATTTTAACGGGCAGAACCATGGGTTCCTTTTCCGTCTCGTCAAAATTGGGTATAAAGTCCACCACATCTTTGTCAAGATCTCCTAAAAACGCTTCCTGAGTCACCTTTTGAAGCCTTGCTTCGGTATAACGCATGGCAGCGGCGCCGTCGCCCTCAATATTGCCGAAATTGCCATGTCCGTCTATCAGAGGCATTTCCTTCTTAAAATCTTGGGTCATGACCACCAGCGCATCGTAAATGGAGCTGTCCCCGTGGGGGTGGTATTTACCCATGGTATCTCCCACGATACGGGCGCTTTTCCTGTAGGGCCTGTCATAACGGATGCCCAATTCGTGCATATCATAAAGGGTTCTGCGCTGTACCGGCTTTAGCCCGTCCCTGACATCGGGCAGCGCCCTTGCAATGATAACGCTCATGGCATAGTCAATGAAGGATTTCTGCATCTCCTCGGAGTATTCTGTTTTTATAATTCTGCTGTTGTCTTCCATTTGCTTTTTACCTTCCAACCGCTCTTATTTTACCTTACACATCCAGCTCCGCTTCCTGAGCGTGCTTATAGATGAATGCCCTGCGGGGAGGGACTTCCGTGCCCATGAGAAGCTCCGTCATCTCGGAAGCCATACGTGCGTCTTCAATCTCCACCAGTTTCATACGCCGTGTCTCCGGATCAAGGGTGGTTTCCCAAAGCTGCTGCGCGTCCATCTCGCCCAAACCCTTGTAACGCTGAAGCGTAAAAGGGCCTTTGTGGGTTTTCCTGTATTTTTCCAGTGCCTTGTCATCATAGAGATATTCTTCTTTTCCCTTGCTGGGCATGGCTTTGTACAAAGGGGGCATGGCAATATATACATGTCCCTCAAAGATCAGCTCGGGCATAAACCGGTAAAATAAGGTCAGAAGCAGTGTGGAAATATGGGATCCGTCCACATCCGCATCCGCCATAATAATAATTTTGTCATAGCGCAGCTTGGAAATGTCAAAATCATTGCCGTAACCTTCCGAAAAACCGCAGCCGAATGCATTGATCATGGTCTTGATTTCGGCATTGCCCAGCACTTTGTCGATGCTTGCCTTTTCCACATTCAGAATCTTGCCCCTGATGGGCAGAATTGCCTGAAACATTCTGTTTCTCGCCGTCTTCGCGCTGCCTCCGGCAGAATCTCCCTCCACAATGAATATCTCGCACTTGGAAGGGTCTTTTGATTCACAGTTTGCCAGCTTCCCGTTGGAATCAAAGGAAAATTTCTGCTTGGTCAGCATATTGGTCTTGGCCCGTTCCTCGGTCTTGCGGATCTTGGCGGCTTTCTCCGCGCAGGAAATAATATTTTTCAGCGTCTCCAGATTCCGGTCAAAGAATCGGGTGATCTCCTCCCCCGTCACTTTGCTGACCACCTTTGCCGCATCCTGATTATCCAGCTTGGTCTTGGTCTGACCCTCAAACCGGGGGTCGGGATGCTTGATGGAGACCACGGCCGTCATGCCGTTGCGTACATCGGCGCCGGTAAAATTGACGTCCTTTTCTTTTAAGATACCAAGTTCACGGGCGTAAGTATTAATCACATTGGTGAACATGGTTTTAAAACCGGTGAGGTGGGTGCCTCCCTCGGAATTGTAAATATTGTTGCAAAAACCCAGAACATTCTCGTGGAATTCGTTAATATACTGGAACGCTACCTCCACGGAAATTCCCTCGCTCTCACCGATGAAATAAATCACATCATGGATGGCCTCTTGGGATTTGTTCATATCCTTAATAAAACCTACGATGCCCTCCGGTTCGTTATATGTAATTTTCTCCGGTGTTTCTTTTCTCTTGTCCTGAAAAATGATGGTCAGCTTAGGGTTCAGATAGGCCGTCTCATGGAGACGGCTCTTTACGTCATCCTCCTTGAAACGAGTTTTGTCAAATATGGTGTCATCCGGCAGAAAATTGATGGAAGTCCCCGACTCCCTCGTCTTCCCTATGACGGGAAGAAGCCCGTCCACCAGCTCTACCACGGGATTCCCTCTCTCATAGGAATCCTCGTAAATGCATCCCCCTGTCTTGACCCGCACGGTCATACGTGTGGAAAGGGCATTGACCACGGAGGAACCTACACCGTGAAGGCCGCCGCTTGTCTTATATGCCGAATTGTCAAACTTACCTCCCGCATGCAGTGTGGTAAATACCAGACGCTCCGCACTGATTCCCTTTTCGTGCATTCCTACGGGAATCCCTCTTCCGTTATCGGTCACTGTGGCGGAGCCGTCGGCCTCCAAAGTAACGGTTATGGTATCGCAGAAGCCCGCCAGATGCTCGTCCACCGAGTTGTCTACAATTTCATATATCAAATGGTTTAAACCTTTTGTGGAGACACTGCCGATATACATACCGGGGCGTTTTCTCACCGCCTCCAACCCTTCCAGCACGGTAATGCTGGAAGCATCATAATTATCTGTTTTAGCCATCAGAAAATCTCTCCTTATAGTTTCTCAATGCTTATTCTTTTTTTTTTTGCTGTTTTTTGCTTTTTCTTATTTCGTTCCTGTATTTTTACCATGCAAAAGCATAAATCCTGCAGGAAAATATTTCCGAATTCCGCTCATGGGTCATATTTTACCATATCAGCAGAAAATCAAGCGCGAACGCAGTGAGCATTTGATTTTACCTGATATGGTAACGAAAGAATCTTTCAGCGCGAAGCGCGGCAGACGCGCAGCGGCTGGATTCTTGAGTGTATTTTACCATAAACATTGCCTTTTGTAAAAGGAAAAACACAAAAGAATGTTCGATTGGGATTTGCCAAGTTATTGTTCTCTCGCTGCGACTCACAATCCCATGGAGCTAAAGCTCCGAATGAGAAATGCCGTATTTCAGTCATTTCTCGGTGTGAGACTTAGAGTTTCTCTGCGAAACAGCCTCTGCTGTGAGCAGTTAGAAACTCTTCTCACACTAATTCTGCGTGATAAACCTTAGACAGACATGCGCGAAATCGCTGTTATGCGATTTCTGTGCATAGGCTGCTGTGAACGAAGTGAACAGTAACTTGGCCAAGGGACGCCTGTATACTGCAAGTTAATAAAAGTTATCTTTTGTACGAATGTAGCAGGAAATATATAGATTAAGAAAGTTTTGCGTGTGCACAAAAACAAAGAATGGCTCCGTCCCCGCAGGAGCCATTTCCTTACTATTTGTATTTTCGTTCAAATATAATGCTTATACTTCAATCTTTTTGCAGCAGGCGAAAGCCAGCGCACCGGGGCCGATGTGGCAGGCAACACTGAGAGACAAAGGATCCACGTGGATATCATAGCCGGGAAACAGCTGCGCGATTTCCTGTTTAAAGGCTTCCGCCGCCTCTTCGTTATGTGTGTGTGCAATCTGTAACCAGATATGTTTGTCTTCCGTCAGACCGCCGAACCGTTTCTCGATATCGTTCCGGATGGCATTAATCATCGTTGTTTTGCCTTGATTAACGGTTCGCGCCTTGGCAAAGGCATCCAGCTTATCTCCCTGAATCTGGAGTACCGGCTTTAATTTCAGCATAGTGCCGATAGCGGCGGCCGCAGGCGTGATTCTTCCGCCCTTTTTCAGATAATACAAAGTATCCAGCATAATATAAATGCTGCTGTTATACTTATCCGTCTCCAAGAAATCCTTGATCTCTTTTGCGTCCATCCCCTTGGCGGCAAGTAATTTTGCGTCCAGACAGGACTGGCGCTGGGTAACGGAGATCCTTTGGTTGTTCACTACCTGAACTTTACCCTCGTAATCCTGCGCCAGCATTATGGCCGACTGGCAGGAGCCGGACAAACCGCTGCTCATGGGGATATGCACAATCTCGTCATATTCCTTCAACAGCCTGTCCCACAATTCCATCACGGATTCCGGAGAGGGCTGGCTGGTGCCGATCTGCGCTCCGTCAATCAGCTTTTCATAGAATTGCTCCTGAGTCAGGTCTATATCCTCATAAAAAGTTTCGTCATTGATCATAAAAGGCATGGGCAGGACATAGATGCCCATCTCTTTTGCGCTTTTCTGTGAAATGCCGCTGTTACTGTCCGTGACAATTGCAATATTACTCATAATATCCTTGTTTCCCTCACTTCTCTGTCATTCATTTTGATAAATTTCCCAATCCGCTTCCGGTCTCGGAACTGCAGTTCTTCACTTCCGGAAACATTACTCTTACCGTAAATATCCTGAATCTTGCCGGCGGAATCCGCGAGGCGTTTCGTGCATGGCGGCGCCATCGCACGGAGGCTAAATAATTATAATCTATTTTAATGTCATATGGTTCGAAAGTCAACACTGTCTACAGCCACATTTTCTAAATGTTTTCTTAACGCTCCGTGCTCCGGCCGCTCCAGTGAAGGGTCATCCAAAAGCAGTTTGTCAACGGCGGCAGCAGCTTTCTGCAGTACGGCCGCATCATTGTAAATATCACCGATGCGGAAAGAAAATTCACCGCTCTGGCGGATGCCGAAGAGATCTCCCGGTCCCCGCAGTTTCAAGTCCTCAGATGCGATAAAAAATCCGTCGTTAGACCGGTTTAAAATCTGAAGGCGTTCCATCGTCTCTTTATTCTCTTTCGTGCTCACAAAGATACAATAGCTCTGGTGCGCTCCTCTTCCCACACGGCCCCGAAGCTGATGAAGCTGTGCCAGTCCAAAGCGTTCCGCATTCTCCACCATCATCACCGTAGCATTGGGAACGTTGATCCCGACCTCTATAACGGTGGTGGATACAAGAACATCAATTGCCCGCGCCGCAAAATCTTCCATAATCCGGTTCTTGTCCGCAGGCCGCATTTTACCGTGCAGATACGCCACATGAATATCGGCGGAAAGTCTGCTCTGCAGCTTTTTCGTGTAATCCACCACGTTTTCCAGATCGTCCAATTCTCCTTCTTCCACTTGAGGACAAATCACATACGCCTGTCTGCCCGCCTTCACTTCCTTTTCGATAAATTCATAAGCTTTGGCACGGTATGCGGTATTCACCACACAATTCTTGATGGGCAGCCGGTTCGCCGGTAGCTCGTCCACCACGGAAATATGGAGATCACCATAGAGAATAATGGCTAATGTCCTCGGAATGGGTGTGGCGCTCATGACCAGAATATGAGGTTTCTCCCCTTTTTCCGCAAGCTGTTCCCGCTGCCTCACACCGAACCTGTGCTGCTCGTCCGTCACCACCAGCGCCAGCGACTTATACTCTACCTTCCCTTGAATCAAGGCATGAGTACCGATAATCAGGTTAGCCTCTCCGGAAGCGATTTTACCGTATGCTTCCCGTTTTTCCTTAGCCGTCATGGAACCCACCAGCAGTACCGGTTTGAATGCGAGATGCATCTTCTCCGTATATTCGCAGACGGTTTCAAAATGCTGGGTGGCCAGCACTTCCGTAGGCGCCATCATGGCTCCCTGATAGCCGTTTGCCGCGGTCATCAGCAAGGCAAGCAGAGCAAGCACCGTTTTTCCGGATCCGACGTCCCCCTGAATCAAGCGGTTCATACAGTATGGGCTGCCCAGATCATCCCGGATCTCCCCCCACACTCTCTTCTGTGCCTTTGTCAGGGGAAACGAAAGCTGCTCAACGAAGCGTATCGTATCGGCAGTCTCAAACATGGTATAGCTGTTTTCCATCCGGTCGCTGAATTCCTTGTTCTGCCGCATCAAAAATAAAAAAGAGAAAAATTCATCAAAGACCAGACGCCGCCTCGCCTTCATCAGCATCTCCATATCCGTGGGAAAATGGATGCCATGGAGCGCATCTTCCGCCCTTGCCAAATCGTGGGAACGGAGAAATTCTTCACCGTAATATTCCTCCTCGGCGGGACACAGCGAAAGAGCCTGCTTTACCGCCTTCTGCAAAGCCTGATTTGTCAGCCCTTTTGTCAACGAATACTTAGGAATCAGCTTGTCCGTCTGCTTCTCATACTCTTCTATGGAGTAAATCTTTGGCTGTTCCATGATTTTAAAATTTCCGCGAGTCTGTACGCTGCCGCGGAATATATAATAGCCCCCTTGCTTCAAAGCTTTCTTTAAGAAAGGCATATTAAAAAAGGTAAGCTGTAGATTCCCCGTGCCATCGGATACATTTACATTTAAAATATAGAGATTCCGCACCCGTTTTTCATTGGGAATCCCCGTTACAGCTCCTCTGACGGCGCAGACCTCTCCGGAAGCGGCCTGACGGATGGAAACGGGGGAATGAAAAGTCTCGTAATCCTTGGGATAAAAGGACAACAGATCTCCTACCGTATAAATGTCCAGTTTTGCAAACAATTTCTGCGTTTTTTCGCCAATTCCCTTTAGTTCAATCATCGGCGTGCTTCGATCCATAATTATTTTCCCGTGCCTTTCTCTGCGGAACCGCATACATATCGGAACGAAAAAGGAAGGCAGTTTAAAACCTGCCTCCCCGGTATTCCGCTTTTACTCAACTGACATCACATAATAGTAGATAGGCTGGCCGCCGTACTGAAGCTCTACATCGCAGGAAGGGTGGTTTTGTACTATCTCTGCGCGGAATGCCTCCGCCGCCTCTTCCGTAATATCACTTCCGTAATATATGCTGATCAGTACGGAATCTTCATCCACCATCCGGCCGATGGTTTCCTTTGCGACGGCGTTAACTTCGCCCCCTGCGGAAAGAATTCCTTCGTCACCGATTCCCATATAGTCGCCTTTTTTGATTTCCTTGTCGTCGATTACGGTATCTCTCACCGCATAAGTGACCTGACCGGTCTTCACATTGGCAATTTCCTGTATCATGGCCGTCTCGTTCTCGTCCGCAGACATTTCCGGCACAAAATTAATTACTGCCGTGATTCCCTGCGGAATCGTCTTGGTCGGAATCACCAGCAGATTCTTCTCCGTGGTAAGCTCCGCCGCCTGATTGGCCGCCAGAATAATATTTTTATTGTTTGGCAGCACAAACACCGTCTTGGCATTTACCTTTTCAACGGCCTCCAAAATATCCGCCGTGCTGGGATTCATGGTCTGCCCGCCCTCGATAATATAATCAACTCCCAGACTCTTAAAAATTTCATTTATGCCGTCCCCTGCGGAAACCGCAATAAAACCGAAATTTTTAGGCGGCTCGGAAACCTTTACCGGCTCTGCCGCAGGCGGATCTATAGAAACGGGAACACCGCTCTTCTCGGACATCTTAAACAGCTTCTCCTGATGCTCCAAGCGCATGTTATCGATCTTCATATTGGAAAGTGCACCATACTTCAACGCCTTCTGGATAGCCAGACCGGGATCGTTGGTATGTACGTGCACCTTTACCACGTCATCATCCGCCACACAAACGATAGAGTCACCTATGGATTCCAGATAAGCTTTGAAATCCATTTCCGTTTTTATATTGAATGTTTTATTCAGCAAAATAATAAATTCCGTACAGTATCCGAATTTAATCTCCGCTTCCGCCTGCACTTCCATAGAAGATTTGGCTATGGAAGAGCCTCCTGCCGATGCCGGCGCCGAAATAGAGTAATCTATTTCTTTCCCCAGGTATGCGTCGTAGGCACCCTGTAAAACCTCCATCAGTCCCTGACCGCCGGAATCCACCACTCCGGCCTGTTTCAAAACGGGCAGCATCTCCGGTGTCTGGCTGAGTACATAATTCCCGTGGGCAATCACCTTGTCAAAAAATTCGCCCAAATCGTCGCATCCGTCTTCCACCAATTCTTTTGCTTTATCCGAAACGCCTCTGGCCACGGTCAGAATGGTTCCTTCCTTCGGTTTCATAACGGCCTTATATGCCGTCTCCACCGCTTTTTCATAGGCTTCCGCCATAACCGCCATCGTGATCTCGTTATCCTCTTTGATCCGCTTGGTAAACCCGCGGAACAGCTGGGACAGTATAACGCCCGAATTACCTCTGGCTCCTCTCAGCGATCCGCTGGAAATGGCTTTGCATATGGATTCCATATCTGCTCCCTGACCCAGCGCGGAAACCTCTCTGGCGGCGGACATAATGGTCATAGTCATATTGGTTCCGGTATCGCCGTCGGGAACGGGGAACACATTCAGCTCGTTAATCCATTCTTTCTTATTATCCAAATTCTTTGCGCCGGCTAAGAACATCTTGGAAAGCATCTTAGCATCGATTTGTTGTAAACTCACGATAAAGTCCTCCTTAATCAATCACTCTGACACCATCTACATAGATGTTGATCTTTTCAATCTCAATGCCGGTAAACTCTTCCACTTTATATTTTACGCTGTCAATCAGATTATCCGCAACAGCCAGAATGCTTACGCCATACGCAACAATTACATGAAAATCAAGAATCAGTTTATTGTTATTCAAGGCCACGCTGATCCCTCTGGTAATGCTTTCCATCTTCAGCAGTCTGACAAGACCATCCTTCACGTTTACGCCGGCCATACCCACAATTCCAAAACATTCCACTGCGACACTGCCTGCATATTGAGCGATTACTTCATTGTCAATGACAATATTTCCCATATGGGTACTCATAGAAGAACCTTTCATATCGCTACCATCCCTTTCTGTTAGTCCGCAGAAACGTCGGACATATATATTGTATTTTAACAGCTTTCCCTAAAAAAGGAAACATTAAATACAAAAAATAAAAAAAGATTTTTTTTTGCTTGCTTTTCTTACATATTTCTGGTAATATATCACTGTTGCAAGTTTAACGGGAAAATTTCGTTCTCTTGCGGATTTGTTTTGAAGAATGCAGAATATTCTTCCGGTTTGGAGCCGAATCTTCCTAAAATAACAAATGTAGATGTGGAGGAGGTGTCAAGATGGCTAAGTGTGATGTTTGTGGCAAGGGCGTTCATTTCGGTAATAACGTAAGCCATTCTCATAGAAGAAGCAATGCAATTTGGCATTCTAATATTAAGAGTGTAAAGTGCAAGGTTAACGGTGGTTCAAAGAAAATGCATGTCTGCACCAGCTGCCTGAGATCCGGTAAGGTTGAAAGGGCATAATCGGCATTTTGTAAGAGTCTCAATCTGCAGACTTTTAAAGAAAAATATATTCTGCCCAAAATGTCGGCAAATGCTGCATAAATTGATCAGGATATCTTAATTTCTTAAAATGAAAGAACAAAAAGAGCAGAATCGCTGCTCTTTTTTTGTACCCTTCGTACCGCATTGCTTCTTGTTCTATCTGTTCTATCCTTGCATTACTGCTCTTCTCTGCGTCTCAAATATTCCCTGTTAATAATCTGAACCAGCTCTTCATCTCCAAACAGGTTGTCCGGATGAAAAATTTTAACCAGATCCCGATATCTCTTTCTAAGCGCCAGAGAGTTGTTGGCGCCACGGAACAAAAGCCTTACCGCCTCCTCGGACGCCGGACTGCAGCTCTCACGCTTGGTTACGCTCAGTTTTTGAGCGGCAAATTCCTTTTTCTGTTGTTCCAGAGAACGCCTGTCCTCATCTAAATGCTTAAATCCGTCCTGAAGAATGGCCATCTTCTTCTCGAAAAATATATTTTCCTCTTTCAGGCGTTTCTGCTCCATCATCATCTTACGATTCAGCTCGTCCAATTCCTGACGGAACTTCACCCGTTCGTTGACAAATTCCTCCCGAGAAAGCGCAAGCTCCTTCCGCTCATTTGCCAGCCGTATATTTTCCTGAAACAGCCAAAGCTTGACATTTTTTAACTCGTCAACGCTTTCGGCTCCGTTTACCTCATCCCAATCAATCATTAGAATCTAACCCCTTAGTCACCACAGACACATATATATCCGACGAACAATAACAGAGCAATGATTATCAAACCAATCAGCCGATTATGTGCAATCAGCATAATCAGCATTCCGATGGCAATCAGAAAGGCAACGCATCCAATCAACTTTTTCATAGGACGATCCTGATCTTCCAAAGAGTTTTCACCCTATTATATTCATCTGCCGACGGCTCAATGCCTGTCAGTCCGCATTTTCCTTTCCGTCCTCAGGAAAGGCAATATCCACTACCTCCGCATCGGATATCTCGGTATTTTCTTCCTTGGGCTTCGTAAACTTTTCCACAATATCGGGAATCATATCGAGAACCTTGGTCACGGCATCCTGATTCTTGATATTCACAAGCTTGGTGGAGCCGTTCTTAATGACCAAAACTGCACTTGGAGTCATCTTGCCTCCCAGTCCGCCGGCTCCGGAAGCGGAATTCTTTTCGGCATTGCTGCCCGCTCCGGCGCCCACCCCGAAGGTCACATCTACCAGAGGCAGAATAATGGTGTCACCGATCTGTGTCGCCTCGCCTACCACCGTCTTGGTAGAAAGCACGGTATCCATTCCCTTTAACAGAGACTCCACTACTCCCTGAAACTGATTCTCTTTCTCTGCCATTTACATTTTCCTCCCTGCTCTTATTTTCTTAATAAACCTTTTAAGTTTTCTGTCTAACAGTAATCTCAATCCGTTCCATATGATGGCAAATGCCGTAATGTGTCCGGCAATATAAATATCGCCCTCCAGAACCGCCCGGGTAAAATCAGGCGTCACAAGCAGTCTGTCTCCCAAATGCGGCATCAACATACCGTATATTCCATAGGCATATCCCGTAGTGTCGGGTGAACCCGTGCCGAATAGGATCTGTCCCTTCACATGTCTCGGGCGGATATTTTTCAATACCTTTCCCACGCGAAATACCACATGGGAAAAAAGTTCTTTCGTTTCTTTTTCTTTCAGTAACTCAATATAATAGGATATATTCTCCCAAATATTTTTTATTTTATCATATATGCTGCGGATTGTGTACTTTATCTTTCTAATTTTTTTGAAAAAGAACGGTGAATCCTCCGGCATCTCTTGCTCCGGTTCCGAATTTCCGGATTCGTTTTTGCTGGTATTTGTCTGCTCATGCTGCGTTTTTTCCGGATTCGTCTCTTGCTCTTGCTCCGCTGTCGGCTGGGGCCGTTTTTCCTCCGATTGAGCCGGATGTTCTTTTTCTGGTATGCCGGATTCTGTGGGAGACCCATATGGCGTTGCTCCTTCATCCGCGTGAGACACCGCAGACTTCTGTCCTTCTCCGGCTGCCGTCCTTTGGTCTTCCTTTGTTTCTGAACGCTTCCTGTCTTTTTTCCGCTTTTCTTTTTTCTCTGCGGCTTTCACGGAATTTCCCTTAGAATCTTTCGCCGCTTTACCGCCGGACTCCTTTCCGGCATCAAAAACGGTAAAAAAAAGCAGCTTTATAAGAAGTTTTCCGGGATCCGGATAATCGAAACAAACCCGCAGAAAACCCAGCAGCCACGAAGCCCTGACATGTATTGACATCTGCTCCGCATCCTTCTTACCCGATATTTTATAGCAGATCGGAAAAAACAGTACCAGCAAGACGAAAGCTATGGCAAGCCCCAAGATGCATAAAAGCAGGATACCCAGTATGAAAAGAATTTTCAAAACAATACTCAGCATAGCAGATACTCCTTCAAGGCGCAGTCACCTCTCTCCTTCAGACACTCCCGAACAATCTGCTCAACCAGAGATACAGCTTCTTGGCGGCTCTCCGCTATTCCGATCACATAGGGCGGATTTTTTAAATAGTATGATTGTACCAGCTGTCTGGCTTCAAATATGTCCAGCTGATCCGTTTGGCTCGGGGAAACGGTAATCAAAAAAACACCGGAAAGCAACGGTTTCTTTTCCAGCTTTTTCTTTATTTTATCCAGTTTTTTCTCCGTAATCCCATCACTCAGGTATAATTTTGAATGATAACAAACTCTTTCCGGCATATTCCTAAATCCTTACTTGTTTTTTGATGCCACGAGCGCGGAAGTATGGTTTGCCATCCGTCCGCTTCCCGCCTTGAACATGGACTTATTATATCATACAAATTTTCTTTTGTAATCAGAAAGATTTTAAAACTGTTTTCTTCTTTTGAGCACAAAAAAGACACATGGTTTACATTATTATCCCATGCGCCTTTGCACTGTTATTTTAACATTAAATTACTACTCACGCCAGTTGCATAATTTCAGCTTCTAATTCTTTGATGTCACTATCAATTAAGTCAGGAAAGCAATCAGATACTTCATCAATTTTTATCTTTCCCAATTTCAAAAGTCTACGGGCATTTTCCTTTGTTTCTTCGTATCGTTCACTCTTAATAAACGACTTCATAATCTGTTCTTCATCAAATAAACTCATCATAATCGTCACAACCTCCCTTTCCCTATCAAGCAAATATTCTCTTAAAACATTTCTGTCCTTGCATATGCGGATTATTTCCGTAACTGCTTTTTGTGTCATTCCATGCTGTTTTGTCTGTTCGTTAAAAACTTTACAGAAAATGATGTACTGATTGATGATGTCATCTGTATCGCTTTCATAAATAACCTTTGCTTTTATCTCAATGTCAATATCCGCACCATCAAAAAATTCTTCTGAAAAAGATATTCTATCGGGTTTTCGCCCTTTGTTTCCTGTAAAAATCACATAAAGTTCGGGCTTTGGAATTTTCACTTTTTTGCATTTGTAATAGTTTTGGTTGGTGCGTTGAAAATATTCGTGATAACTTTGCGCCAAATACAGTAAAACTCTTACCAAAATATTCATTGTCCATGTAGATTGTGCTTCTATGAGGATCATCAGCTTATTGTTGACAATAAAGCCTAAGTCATTATACAGATTATCAGTCAAAACATTTTCTATCGTTACATCAGTTAGTGAGTCCTCTGTCGCTGTTGTGTCCTCTGGGTGGAGTGTTTTATACAGCTTTAGCAGATAAGTCTTGTTTTGAAAAAGGTCAAGAAATACACTGTTTTTTGCGGTACGCTTCGCCATGAGACATGTCTCATTGACCTCCTGTGTCTGCTTTGTATTGTCCGACACCTTATCACCTCGATTTCTAAAAATCTGTGGCACAAAATACGATGTATCTTACTCCTGCCACACATTAATTATACAAAAAAACACCTGTCTTTACAATAAAATTCACATTAAATTTCTTCCTCCCTCCGTTTTGTTCTGTTGACTGCTATGCTGTTTGGCTCTCGTTCTGAAGCTCCCTTTCAGCGTCCTTTTTGGAACACAGCATGACAATACCTCCCGGCTGCAAGGGTTGAACAGTAATATTTTACATCTGCCGCAGTGAAGAAATCGAGCAAAAATGACGATAACAATATTAGAGTATAGTTGCAATAAATTAATTGACATTTCCACAGAATATTTTATATTATAAGATATGCCATGAATGAATCCACCAATTTTCATTAAATGAAACTTAATAAACAGACTTTAATAACACAACTGAATAAATAGGCACTAAAATTAGAAATCATTAAACAGACACTGATATAGAAATCTAAAAACAGAAATAAAGAAGCGCCGCATAATATATTGCCGCGGCCAATTGCGGCAGCTTTTATGCAAAACCGCTTCAGAACGGAGATAGTGTATGAAAACTGTAGCAACAATGGCTCTGCAGCCGGGTATGGTCTTAGGGGAAGATGTAATCCATCAGAATAAGGTGCTTTATGGGGCAGACACGGTTCTGGATCAGACTGTTATCAACAAATTAAACCGCTATTCCATTATGTGTGTGACTATTAAGGAAGAAATTGATTTTGCCGTTACCCACTATGAAAAAGTACGTTTTAACGAACATTTCAAAGAATTTGAACAGAAACACACGGAAAGTCTCTACCGCTATAAAAAGATTATAACCGATTTTCTAAACACAGCAGGAAAACATATTCCGAATGAGGAACTCCTTGCATTGTATAACGAGATGCGTGGTACATATCACACAGGCACCAATCTGCTTGATTATTTGTATAATCTTATGCCTAACGAAGACGAACTGACCTATAACCACTGTCTGAATGCCGCCCTGTTAGCGGGTGTTTTCGCCGATTGGATGCAGTTGAATCCGGAGGATAAGGAAAATCTGATCCTCTCCTGCTTTTATTACGATATCGGAAAGCTGAAACTGCCCTATGAGGTGCTCTGGAAATCGGAAAAGCTTACCCCCAAGGAATTTGCCCTGATTCAAAAACATCCTGCTCTGGGGTATCAGCTTCTAAATAATACCGCTTTGAACCAGCGAATCAAAAATGTAACTGCCATGCATCATGAACGGATGGACGGCAGCGGCTATCCGTTTCATTCCAAGGGGAATAAGATTGATGTGCTTGCACGTTACGTCGCCATTATAGATACCTATATTGCCATGGCATCTCCCAGAAGCTACCGCAATGCGCTGACGCCCCTTGAAATTCTTGATGCTTTTGCCAATACCCGGGAAAAATACGACGTGGAACTGCTTGTTCCGCTGATGAACCGCATCTCTGATGCACAGATCGGAACCAGTGTTGAATTGAACGATAAAAGCGTCTGGGAAGTTTTCATGATAAATCCGGATAAATATTCCCGTCCGGTTCTGAAAAATTCTTCGGGAGAAATTTTAAACCTTCTGAAACGGCCCGAATTGAAAATTGTTAAAAATGTTTAATATGCAAAAAAGAGTATAGCTTGGGGCAGCTAAAAATATTTCCGGCTGCCCCACAAATTATTCCTTTTCAATTCCAGATATTCGTTGTATGCTGTTTCCAATATCTGTTTCTCATTGGCAAATTTCAGCAAATGATATGCTTCATGAAATTTGTAAAAACCGGAATCGGTAAAGTACTCCTCCTTCTGTGGTTTACTGTAATAACTGTCCGCCATCATTAGATACCAGTGCACTTCTTTCTCAACCATATCCTCCGGAACGGAAAAAGAATATTCACTGGTTCCCACAAACTTTATGATAGTAGCCTTCGCTCCTGTCTCCTCCAGAACTTCTCTCAAAGCAGTCTCTTTATAGTCTTCTCCCTGCTCCACTGTTCCCTTCGGCAATACCCAGCCCTCGTACTTATTCTTATAATTTTTATACAAAAGCAGGATTTTTCCACGAAAAATTACCACACCACCACAGCTTGTTGCCTCAATCATTGCAATTCCTCCTGTCGGTGGTCTCCGGTGAACGATTCCGTCCGTTTTCAGCGAAATGACAGCAGGACGGTACACCGGCCTTGACCTAAGCTTTAGTATAGTCTAATCGCCTGATTCGTGCAACCCTATTTTTCCCTGAAATACTCATTAAATATTCTCTTTGCGATAGGAACCGCATAATCTCCGCCGCTTCCCGCCCCTTCCATAATTATGGTGACACAGATTTCCGGATTCTCCGCCGGAGCGAACCCCGTAAACCAAGCGTGGCTTTCCCCTTTTACATTACTGTATTCTGCCGATCCGGTTTTTCCGGCAGCCGTATAAGTAAGGCCGGAAAGCTTTGTGGCCGTACCGCTTTCCACCACCTCCGTCATCAACCGAACCAGAGCCGCCGCCTCTTCTTCACTCATCAATCTTCCGTAAGCGCCGGGCTTAAAGGACTTAACAATCTCTCCCTCGTCATTCTCCACACGGTCGATAATATAAGGCTTCATCAAGATTCCGTCGTTGGCAATGGCGCAGGTAATCATGTTCAGATGCATGGGTGTAATCTGAGTGGTTCCCTGACCGATGGAAATTTGCATCATGCTGCCGTCGGGTGTATCGGCGGACACATCAATATTGCTTTTGGCATAGGATAGCGGTATGGGAAGCTCTTTGCCGAAAAGCAGCTCCTCCAATGTATCCGCAAATGCGTCTCTGTCCAGCCCCATGCCGATATCGGCAAAGGAAGAATTGCATGATTTGGCAAAAGCTCGGAAAAAGTCCACATGCCCGTGGTTTGCTCCATGATAGCAGTTGATGCGGTTGTCGCCCGCCTTAAAATATCCGGGACAATTAAAAGTATACTGATCATAGCTTGCGGGATTTTCCCTGATGTATTCAAGGGCAGTCACTATTTTAAAAGTAGATCCGGGGGGATACAGTCCTTGTGTGGCGCGGTTGAGCAGTACGGTGCTGGAATCATTTTCCACCAGAGAATCCCAGATTTCCTGTATCTCATTGGGATCAAAGTCCGGATGGGACACCATGGCCAGCACTTTTCCCGTGGAGACTTCCGTCACTATGACAGCGCCGCGGTAAATGCTCATTTCGGAATCGGCTGCCTCCTGAAGCCGCACATCCAACGTGGTATATACATTGTCCCCGGGATTTTTCACTCCTGCCAAATCGTTTGCCACCTTATTGTTCAAGGAAGTATTTGTATTAATCAAATAGTAATTCGCAAGAGCTTCCACGCCCATACGTCCCTGTGTGGAATATCCTACCACATGGGAAAAAAGATTCCCGTAAGGATAGCTTCTTGTTTCGTTCTGCTCGCTGTCCAAAACGGTTTCCGCCAATATTTCCCCGTCCTTGGAAAAAATGGTTCCCCTGTAATTCCGGGACAGCAGTATCTCCTGTCTGGAATTATAGCTGTTATTAATCATCTCCTGCTCACTGGTTGCCGTGAAATATCCCAAATACACGATTAACACGGCAAAAAGCATCAAAAAGAAGCCGCAGGAAACCAGTATTTCCCTCCGATTGCCGCTGTATTTTTTGGAAAATCTATTTTTCTTTTGATGCTGCATCCGCTTTTTCTTTGACAGAATCGGATTGTTTTGTGCCGGCAGCTTTCCTTGCAGTGGATTCGGATTTTGTGCTTGCTTCTTTTGCTGTTGAGTCTGTCTGCTTGGCCCGGACTGCCGCTCTTGCTGCCCTTGGGGTGCTGTTTGCTTTTCTTCCGCCATTGTGTCTGCCTCCTTCCCGCTGCAGCCGAATATAGATTCCCTGTATGATAAAGAACATGATCATAGTGGTCATGACAGAACTTCCGCCATAACTGATAAACGGAAGGGTCACTCCGGTCAGTGGAATCAGCTTTATCCCTCCTCCCACCGTGAGGAATATCTGGAATATATATATAATCCCGATGCCGTAAACAATCAATTGGTAAAATCTGTCACGGATCAAAGTTGAGATATACATCATCATAACAAAGCAGCTGATCATAATCAGTATCAGACAGATCCCGAAAATTACTCCTAATTCTTCGCACACGGACGAAAAAATGAAATCCGCATCTACCTTGGGTATTTTCTTGGGATCCCCTTTCAGCAGACCCATGCCGAACCAGCTTCCGCTGCCGATGGCAAACAGCGACTGGGTAATCTGATATCCTTGGTTATCAATATAGCTCCATGGATCTCTCCACGCAAGAACCCTCGTCTTCACATGGCCGAACAAGCGGTAGGCTGTGTAAGCGGCGCCGCTGCCCCCGGCCGCTCCGCAGAGCAGATAGAGATAATTCCTTGTAGCGGCAAACACTACAAACACATAACCGATAAAGAAAATCAACGCGCTTCCCAGATCCGTAGACACCACCAGTACTATCACATGTAGACCTGCTATTACCGCAGTGACCGCCACCCGCGCAAATGTATATTTCTCCCAGAGAGCTCCCGCAAGAAAAAATATAAAAAGAATTTTCACGAACTCGGAGGGTTGAAAAGTTATTCCCCGAAAACTGAAAGAAATTTTGGAGCCGTAAGTAACGTTTCCCATAAGTAATACCAGACTTAACGCGCCCACACCCACTGCCGCATATGCCCATGTCAGCTTCTTTAAGAAACGGATTCTTGACAATAAGTAAGGGATAAACAGGGAAACAATCAAAGACACCAATATGATAATGTACTGCTTCACCGCCTTATTAAACGAAAGTCTGGCTATCATACACAACCCAGTTCCCGACAACATACATAAATTGTTCAGCAAAAGGCGGTTTACGTTTTCATAAATCATAGGCACCATTACTAAAACGGCAATCAAAAATACCTGAACAAAAACATAGAAAAATAAATACTGCATATCCTCGCTGACCAGTATCATATCCACAAAGCACATCAGCTGGATCAAAAAAATTAAAATACTCTGTGTAATGTAAATAACCCTTGTGATCCGCTTTTTACCCGTAAACACAAGAAAGCATTCCAATGTATAGATAATCATGCATATGTTTATGAAATACTTTGATAATTCTGTCACATACTCCTGCATATACATCACTCCCCGTTCCGAAACGATTTGCCGCTCAGCGCCTTTATCTCTTCGGCTATGCCGCTTTAAGACACAGGCTATTCCACCCCTCGCTTTTCGTGTCCCGTGGTATATTCACGGTAAGGAAGCTCTCCTCCGCCCACAAAAGCCCTCAAAATCTGCTTGGTCTCCGTGCCGGACTCTATGGTAAAATCCAGCCGGACATCCGTCGTCTCCGACCATCTTTCCATATCCTGATGCAAGGAAAGAGGCACACTGTTATAGATTATATTCATACAATGCTTACAGTTTATTATAACGGGGAATTCCTTCTGGTATCGGTCGATTAAATCCGTTCGTTCCCCTTTCCCCGGACGGCAGCCCCATATTGTTTTGGACAGACAGTTTGCGGTCGCCATCATAGGAATCCGTCCGTACACTGTCTTTTCAAAGGCGCCGGAAAAGTTTCCGCACCGATCCAACAGTTTCCGCTGTTCTCCCGCTTTCAGTTCCAGCGGCAGGCAAAAGCCTGCGGTTTCTGCCTTTAATTCCTCCCATGCCAAGCTGTTCCAGCAGTATACATTTGCATCCAGACGGTTGTGATATCCCTTCTTTAAGGCATATGCCAATCCGTCCAAAGACCTTGCCAGCACACCGCAGAACTCAGGATATTGTTCCATCGTCTCGGAAAGGGATGCAAGATAACCGTCGTCCCTCTTCCGCAGAATATGGGGCAGGGCAATGAAAATCGACGGCTCCGCTCCCGTTTTCCCGCAAAGTTCTACCGTTTCTCTGGTTCTATCCAGCAGCAAATCACCGTCAACGTACAAACGTTTCAGACGATACGCAGGATACCCCACTTTTTGCACCGTATCGTTATCTTCAGATGCCTTCATAAGTTCGGAAAATTCCTCTGCCACAGCCTGAAGCTGCTCAAGAGTTCTTATGCCGATTACCACACCGCCGTCGTCATTGCCGAAAGCCTTCCGATCGGTATTAAGGCAGTCTTGAGAAACATTTTTAGCTTCCGGTTCCTTTTTAAATGCTTTCGCATTCTCTTGGGGCAGACTGGCTGCTCCGTCAGATTTCTTTGTGTCCGCTTCCGGAAATTGACCGCCGCACCTTTGACCGCCGTATCCGTTTCTTTCCAGCAATGACCGTTCCAGTCCGGAAACCGCCTCTCGCCGCAGTTCGTTTATCTGCCCTATGGGATAAAAAACATCCTCCCCCACACACAGGTTCATATTTTCCGGAACAAAAACGCTGTCTCCCATTTTCCCCAGCTGTTTCCGCACGTTTTCTTCCGTGACCGGCTGCCTTTGTGCCTTCTCAACCGGCTGTCCTTGTACGGTGACGGCCAATTCCCCTGTCTGCAAAGTGATTTCTGCCGGAGCCCCTTCCAGAAAGATTCCTGACACGGTGACGGGAAGTTTTAATTTGCCGTCCAGATATTTATTTTGGATATCCTGTAAAATATTGTCGCTGCTTCCGCTGTAGGCAGGATTAGACAAGGTTATCATATCCGGGCCGTTCTGCTTAAAATAGTAGCCGTCCTGCTTCTCGCTTCGAATATAGAGGGAGGATAAAAGCTCCAAATCCTCCGGAAGCACCTTATATTCCGAAGCAGCCTTCTCCGCGCCATACCGTTCCCGCATGTCATAATACCGGTCGATATATTTTCGATAAACAGCGGTTACTCCCGCGGCGTATTCCGGCTTCTTCATCCGTCCCTCTATCTTAAAGGAATCTATTCCCGCCTCTGCCAGCAAGGGAATATGTTCGATGGTACACATGTCCTTTAAGCTCAAAGGATAACAAGCCTCACTTCTTTTTCGTTCCGTTTTAACCTCATAGGGAAGCCTGCAAGGCTGCGCGCATCGTCCCCTGTTTCCGCTTCTGCCGCCCAAAATGCTGCTGAAAAGGCATTGCCCCGAATAGCAGTAACACATGGCGCCGTGAATAAAGGTTTCCAGCTCTATATCAACCTTTTCCTTCATTTCGGAAAGTTCCTGAAGGCTTAATTCTCTGGCGGGCACAATGCGGACGGCGCCAAGCTTCTTTAACAGCTCCGCCCCGTGGACACTGCAGATCGTCATCTGCGTGCTTCCATGGATTCCCAGCTCCGGAAACCGTTCTCTTATGAAACGCAGAACTCCCAAATCCTGAACGATAACGGCATCCAGACCGGCCTCATAAAAAGGATTAAGATACTCAAAAAGCTCCGAAACTTCGCTCTCTTTTAAAAGTGTATTGACCGTAAGATAAATCTTTCGGCCAAGGAGATGACCGTACCGGATGCATTCGATTAACTCTTCCGTTGTGAAATTTTCAGCATAGGCCCTTGCCCCGAAGCGGCTGCCTCCAAGATAAACGGCATCTGCCCCCGCACGGACGGCTCCGTAAAAGCCTTCCGCATTGCCTGCCGGCGCCAGCAGCTCTGCCCGTCCCTTTTTACACATGAAAGCCCCTTTCTGCCATCAATATATTTTTATAGCATAACTACAAAATTGCAGCGTTCTCTATCGTACAGCCTTGCCCCGACACAAATATCGGGGCGCTGATATTCACCGTTATTTCCGCAATGCAGTACTAGAAAAGCTGCCCGGAATGCGGACAGCCAGTATCATTTTTTCTTCAGTTCGGTTTCCAGCTTGACGATTTTCTTTCCGTTATCATCAACCTCCTGTTGTAAAGCCTTTACCCGGTCTTCCGAATTTTCCAGTTTAATCTGGGCTGAGATCAACTCATGCTTTAAGTCGTACAGTTCTTTTTCTTTTGTCTGCAATTCTTCCTCTAGAACGGAAATTTGTTTCTTTGCCTTAAAATAGTCATCCGCAATATTCAGCTGGAGCAGAACACTCTGAGTATCCATAGGGCGTCTGCGGAAGCTGTCAATCTTACTGTATTCATTTATCTTGTTATTGATATACGACGCAACTTTCTGCAGATACTCTTCACTTTCGTACCCGCTCAAAGTAAAGACCTTGCCGCCGATGATCACTTCTGTATCTGTTTTGGAAGCCATTGCCACACTCCTTTTATCGGACAGAAAATCCTTTGTAATCAAAAGATTCTATATAAATTCATTATATAGCATAAAAGAGTGGCAGGCAAGCAAAACTTTGACGGATGGGGATTAGAATTGCAAGTTAAATTCCCAGATGTTGGTATGCAAGGCTTGTAACAACCCTGCCCCTAGGGGTTCGATTTATAAACCCGTTCTTAATCAGATAGGGTTCATATACATCTTCGATAGTTCCCGGATCCTCGCCTATAGCGGCCGCTAACGTATCCAGCCCCACGGGCCCGCCATCAAATTTTTCTATCATGGTGATCAGCATATTCCGGTCAATATGATCCAACCCCAGCCTGTCCACATCCATTAGATCCAAAGCAATCTTCGCCACGTCCTCCGTGATAATGCCGTCATATTTCACTTGAGCAAAATCCCGGACACGCTTTAGAATCCTATTGGCAAGGCGGGGCGTCCCTCTGCTTCTGCGGGCCATTTCAACGGCGCCCTCAGGTTCAATCTCAACGTCCAGTACCTTTGCGGAATGCATAATAATCTGCTGCAGCTCTTCCGCCGTATAGAATTCCAAGTGGTGTATCATGCCGAACCGATCCCGCAAAGGAGCCGTCAAAAGCCCCGCCCTTGTGGTAGCGCCCACCAAAGTGAACTTAGGCAGATCCAGTCTCACCGAGCGCGCGGAAGATCCCTTGCCGATCATGATGTCAATACAGTAATCCTCCATGGCAGGATACAATACTTCTTCCACCTGACGATTCAGCCTGTGGATCTCATCCACAAACAACAAATCCCCCTCATCCAGATTGTTTAAGATTGCCGCCATTTCCCCGGGCTTTTCAATGGCCGGACCGCTGGTGACTTTAATATGCACACCCATTTCGTTTGCGATTATGGCGGCCAATGTAGTCTTGCCCAGACCGGGAGGCCCGTAAAACAGCACATGATCCAAAGCATCCCCCCGCTGCTTCGCCGCCTGAATATAAACCCTCAAGTTTTCCTTAACCTTAGACTGACCGATATAGTCGGTCAAAGACTGCGGCCTTAAAGAACCTTCTATTTTGCTGTCTTCCTCTGTTATATTTGTCTCGATCATTCTTTTAGGCATACCGTCCGTCCTCTACATAAATGTTTTCTATAAAGTTTTTTCTTTAAAGTATTCTTTTTAATATGTTCTTTTCAAAATATTCTTTTCAATGTTCTTTTCAAAATATTCTTTTCAATGTTCTCTTCAAAATATTCTTTTCAATGTTCTCTTCAAAATATTCTTTTCAATGTTCTCTTCAAAATATTCTTTTCAATGTTCTTTTCAAAATATTCTTTTCAATGTTCTCTTCAAAATATTCTTTTCAATGTTCTCTTCAAAATATTCTTTTCAATGTTCTCTTCAAAATATTCTTTTCAATGTTCTCTTCAAAATATTCTTTTTCAAATGTTCTCTTCAAAATATTCTCTATATATTCTTAAAACAGCTTCTTTAAGGCGGCTTTCAAAATGGCGCCGGAATCCATTTTCTCGATTCCTTCAATGGAATTCACCGCTTTCAGGCTTTCAGTCTGCCCATAGCCCAGAGATGCCAGCGCCGCTACCGCCTCCTGCTTCTGGGCGCTGTCCGCCGCCATAAGATTTTCGCTGTAACTGTCGATTTCTCTGGAAATCATGGTATCGTCAATCCGGATCTTATCTTTTAAGTCGAGAATGACGCGCTGCGCCGTCTTTGCACCGATGCCGGGGGCTTTGGATATGGCTTTGCTGTCACCGGACATGATGGCAAAACGAAGATCGTCCGCATCCATGACGGATAAAATGGATAATCCCCCCTTGGGACCGATGCCGTTTACCGTAATCAGTTTCTTAAAAATTTCCAAATCTCCGCGGGTTAAAAAGCCATACAGCAGAAACGCATCTTCTCTGACGCTGGTGTAAGTGTAAAGCTTCACGGGCTCTCCCAATCCCGGAAGTCTGGATGCCGTATCTGCCGAAATCTTGACATTATAACCGATTCCCCCCACATCAATAACTACATTGTCTTCCGCAATGTCATCTATTATCCCGTTTACAAAAGCTATCATAATAAATTCTCCATTGAAGCACTGCTCTTCTCCGTGTTCATCCGATATAGGATTCCTTAGCAGTATAGCATATCCGAACATATGTTTCAAGCCGTTTTTATATAATTTCATGGATTTTGAACAAATTCGTTACTGTTCACTCGCTGTCGCCGCGAGGTGTTTTCACGCTGTTTCTGCGATAAACCCGAGACAGACATGCGCGAAATCGCCGTTTTGCGATTTCTGTGCTATTCTCCATAAAGGATGCTTTGAATGCATCCGGAATAAGAAAACGGTAAACTGCTGTCAAAAACTATCATGACATTGTGCGCGGACAGTTACAGAATTCATGCAACCGTCCGGACAGTCTCACCGGATTCTTCCTTTTGGGGCATACTGCGTATCAGCTTCCGATATACCACGGCAAAACAAATTAAATGCACCAAAAAGGTCAACGCCCAGCTGATAGGGTAAGAACTGTACAGACAAGGCAGCGTCTTCACTCTCTGGAATACGGTATAGATCCACACCACCCGGAACAGACAGGCACCTGTAAGAGACACCAGCATAGGCATAATGGAACAGCCGATGCCTCTGAGAACGCCTACAATGACATCCATCATTCCGCAGAGAAAATAAGTCACGCAGATATAGCTCATCCGCAGAATACCGTAAGAAATTACTTCCGGATCGGTGGAATAAATCTTTAAGATATGACCGGCAAAGAAGTATGCCGCATTTCCCATTGCCAGTCCCACGTAAATTACCAGTATCTCGCAGATGAGCAGCACCTTTCCCACGCGTTTGTATTTCATGGCTCCGTAATTTTGTCCGGCAAAGCTGATCGCCGACTGATGGAAGGCATTCATGGATGTGTAGACAAAGCCTTCCACATTGCTGCCCGCAGTATTTCCCGCCATGGCAATGGAGCCGAAGCCGTTCACCGAGGACTGGATCAGCACATTGGAAATGGAAAACAGAGAACTCTGAAGACCTGCCGGAAATCCGATCCGGAACATCCGGAGCAATTTATCGGGAACGATTTTTAGTCCCTTTAATTCCAGCTTATAAACACCATCCGTCCGGATCAGGCACCGGATAACCAGTACTGCGGAAATTGCCTGAGAGATTACGGTTGCCGCAGCCACTCCTGCCACTCCCATGGAGAAGGAAATCACAAAAATCAGGTTCAGAACCACATTGACCACTCCCGCAATCAATAAATAATACAACGGTCTTCTGGTGTCACCCACGGCACGCAGAACGGCACTGCCGAAATTATATGCCATCATAAAAGGCATCCCTACAAAATAGATACGCATATACAGCACGGAGTGGTCAATTACATTCTCCGGTGTCGCCATCAGAACAAGAGCTGGCTTTGCCGCAATCAAACCTACAAAAATCAGAATGACACCGCTGACTAACGCCGTTGCCACTGCCGTCTGAACCATTTCCTTCAGATCTTTTTTCAGTCCGGCCCCGTAATATCTCGCCACAAGGACGTTTGCCCCCACCGACAGCCCCATAAAAAGATTAATGATAAGGTTGGTCAGAGAGCTGGTGGAACCCACTGCCGCCAGAGATTCATTTCCGGCAAACCGCCCCACCACCGCAATATCCGCCGCATTAAATAAAAGCTGCAGTACGCCGGAAAGCATCAGCGGAATATAAAATAACAGTATTTTCCCTAAAAGCGGCCCGCTGCACATATCAATCTCATACTTTTTTGTTTGATTTTCAGCCATGTTTATCCTCATTTCTACGCTGTCTTGTTGTATCTGATCACTGTCACTTTGAACAAAAAGACCTACCCCGCTGATAACAGCGGGGCACTATAAATACCGTATTTTTAATTATTTATTACTTACTATTAATATAATTGATGAGTCCCTCAGATGCAATGATTTTCTGCATAAATTCGGGGAAAGCCTGACCCTTGAAGGAAGTTCCCTTCGTCACATTGGTGATTATACCGGTGTCAAAGTCCACTTCCACTTCATCCCCCGCTTCTATGCCCTTGCCGGCCTCGGGGCACTCAATAATGGGAAGACCGATATTAATGGCATTCCTGTAAAATATTCTTGCGAAAGTCTCGGCAATCACACAGCTGACTCCCGCCGCCTTGATGGCTATGGGCGCATGTTCTCTGGAGGAGCCGCAGCCGAAGTTCTTCTCCGCTACTATAATATCGCCCTTTTGTACTTTTTTGATAAATTCTGCGTCAATGTCCTCCATGCAATGTGTCGCAAGCTCAGCCGGATCGGAAGAATTCAAGTACCTTGCAGGAATAATGACATCGGTATCCACATTGTCGCCATATTTAAAAACTGTTCCTTTTGCGTTCATATCGTCCTCATTTCTGCGCCGCCGTTTCTACGGGAAATTATTCCTTTATCGACCGGAAAACAGATGGCTTCCAGCGCGGCGCGGGCTGAACCCTCTGTCTTTAAACGGATTCTTTCAATTGATGTTATCTCACCCGATATTTTCCAAAAACCTTTTCTGAGGCTGTTTCCGGATTAACAAAACGGTTCCTTAGCCGCAATTTTTATACGGTAAGTTCATCCGGAGCGGAAATTTTTCCCGTGACCGCACTGGCTGCCGCCACAGCGGGGCTTGCCAGATAAATTTCGGACTTCACATGCCCCATACGTCCCACAAAGTTTCGGTTGGTGGTGGAGACACAGCGCTCACCCTCTGCCAGAATTCCCATGTAGCCGCCCAGACAAGGCCCGCAGGTAGGCGTACTGACAATGGCTCCCGCCTCAATGAAAATCTTTAACAGCCCCTCTTCCATGGCCTGCATGTAAATCGCCTGTGTAGCAGGAATCACAATACATCTCATTCCCTTTGCCACATGCCTTCCCTTTAATACCTTGGCGGCCGTGCGCAGGTCATCCAAACGGCCGTTGGTACAGGAACCGATTACCACCTGATCTACGGAAATTTTATCCATCTTCCTGATTTCGTCGATGGTATGTGTATTTTCAGGCAGATGGGGGAAGGAAACCGTAGGACGCAGCTCCGATAAATCAATGGTGTACTCCTCGTCATATACCGCGTCTTCGTCCGCCTCGAATATTTTATACGCTCTCTTGGAGTGTTCCTTCATGTAATCCTCTGCCAGATTATCAACAGGGAAAATACCGTTCTTTCCGCCTGCCTCTATGGCCATATTGGCGATGGTAAAACGGTCATCCATGGACAAATTGGCAATTCCGTCCCCTGTAAATTCCATGGATTTATACAAGGCGCCGTCCACACCGATCTTTCCGATAATATGCAGGATCACATCCTTGCCGCTGACCCATTTGGAAGGCTTTCCCGTAAGGTTAAACTTGATGGCCGAGGGCACCTTGAACCATGCCTTCCCGGTAGCCATACCGGCTGCCATATCGGTACTGCCCACGCCGGTGGAAAATGCCCCCAGAGCGCCGTATGTACAGGTGTGGGAATCCGCCCCGATAATTACGTCACCGGCCACGGTCAGACCTTTTTCGGGAAGAAGGGCATGTTCAATTCCCATTTCTCCCACTTCAAAATAATTGGTAATCTCGTTTTTACGGGCAAACTCTCTCACACATTTACAGTGTTCCGCAGACTTTATGTCCTTGTTAGGTACAAAATGATCGGGAACCAAAGCAATTTTATCTTTATCAAAAACACCTTTTGTGGTGAACTTATCCATCTCTTTGATGGCCACAGGGCTAGTGATGTCGTTTCCAAGTACCAGATCCAGATTTGCCTCGATCAGCTGTCCGGCCTCAACTTTTTCCAGACCCGCAGCCGCCGCAAGAATCTTTTGTGTCATTGTCATTCCCATAACGCTTAACCATACCTTTCCGAAATATTCTAATGACCATCATAGCACAGATGGATATTTTGTTCAAATACTTGTTATTGATTTATTTTGGCGTATTTTCTGCCGCCAACAGAAAGTTATCGTTTCAAGGTGTCTTGATACCATTCATAAGCAGGCTTTATTCCCGCTTCCTGTTCGAACTTATCTTCCAAGGCGCCATAAAAATACCATTCCAACAGTATCTTCAAATTCGGTAAAGCACTACGCCCATGAAGCAATCCGTCTTTACCAAGATATCGTTTATCCCAATCAAATTCCTCATGATCAAACCAGACCAAAGACCATGTTTGTTCCCGGTCTTCGTCTACCTCGCTCTCCGGTTTGGACAAATCAATGCACAGAGACCCCCAGCCGGCTCCCCAATCGCCAATGGGAATTAAATTTCGAAAGCAGTCTTCCGGCAGTTCACAAAACTCCCTTATCTCCTGCAAAATCTCCATCCGCTCCGACACGTCGCCCATCGTTCTCGGACTGTCTATCATTAACCACAGAGGATCAAGATCTCCGTCGTATTCAATGACTGAGCAAATGGAATTGAACTCTTTTTCCGGAAGCCAAAATGCGGTTAAAAATGCTTTGTATAGAGAAGGCAGCGTTACTTGATGTTCCCGCTCAAAAGCGGCTATTTCCTGCTCCGTAATGGCAGATGGCTCAAATTCTTGCCCGGAAAACCACCCTCGTTCCTTTAATTTTTGAAAGGCCTGTTCTATAAATTCTTTTTCCTCTTGTGGTGACATACTAATCCTCCATGCCGCGGCGAAGCTGCGACTTAAATGCGGATGAGAAACGCCGTATTTTAGGCATTTCCTCATCTGCCATCCATAGTATAAACAGTTTATTTTACAACAATATTTACAATCTTGCCTTTGACATAAATCTCTTTCACAATGGTCTTGCCGTCAATTGCGGCCTTGACCGTTCCGATTTCCTTTGCCTTGGCAATTGCCGAAGCATTTTCCTCGTCCACAGCCAGCTCCACCGTTCCTTTGACTTTACCGTTAACCTGAACGCCTATGACAACGGTGTCTTCTTTTACCGCTTCCTCATCAAACTCCGGCCATGCTTCATAGGCAATGGTGTCCTCATGTCCCATGATCTGCCAAAGCTCCTCACCCGCATGGGGACAGATACAGGAGAACATCTTAACAAAGCCCTCCGCATATTCTGCAGGGCACTTTCCGGCCTTATATGCGGCATTCATAAAGATCATCATCTGGCTGATGGCCGTATTGAAGCCCAGCTGCTCAAAATCATTTGTAACCTTTTTCACTGTCTGATGATATACCTTAGTCAGTGTGTCATCCGGCTCGGAAGTAATATTATCTTCGTTGGTAAAGTAAGCCCAGACACGGTTAATAAACCTTCTTGCTCCCTCTACTCCCTGCTGGCTCCAAGGTTTGGACACCTCAAGAGGACCCATAAACATTTCATAGAGACGCAACGTGTCTGCTCCGAAATCCCGCACGATATCACTGGGATTTACCACGAACTCCGGATATCTCTTTCCCATCTTAATACCGTTTGCTCCCAAAATCATGCCTTGGTGCACCAGCTTTTGGAAGGGCTCCTTCACAGGCGACAGCCCCTTATCGTAAAGATAACGGTTCCAGATTCTGGAATACATCAGATGCCCCACGGCATGTTCAGGTCCGCCGATATACAGATCCACGGGAAGCCAATGCTTCAGCAGCTCCTGATTGGCAAATTCTTCCTGATTATCGGGATCGATATATCGCATATAATACCAGCTGGAACCGGCGCTTCCGGGCATGGTGGAAGTCTCTCTGACCCCCTTTACGCCGTTTTTGTCATATGTTTTCCATTCCTGCGCGTTTTCCAGAGGCGCTTTGCCGTTCTTTCCCTTATAGTCCTCAAGCTCGGGCAGAACCAGAGGCAGTTCTTCATCGGGCAGCGTATATATCTCTCCGCTGGACGTATGCACTACGGGTACGGGTTCGCCCCAGTAGCGCTGTCTTGCGAAAATCCACTCCCGGAAATGGTAATTAACTTTCTTCCTTGCCACGCCCTGTTTTACCAGCTTATCCGTAATGGCTTCCTTGGCTTCCTCCACGGTCAAGCCATCGAACTCCTCGGAATTCATCAGGGTACAGCCCTTGCCCAGATACTCACCCTTTTCAAATGCCTTCTCGCTTACGTCGCCCCCGCCGATTACTTGAATCATGGGGATGTTATGGACAACGGCATACTCGAAATCTCGCTGGTCATGGGAAGGTACTGCCATCACCGCGCCGGTTCCGTAATTTGCCAACACGAAATCACCGATATATAGAGGCACTTCCTTTCCGTTTACCGGATTAACGGCATAGAGCCCCTTCAGCACACAGCCTGATTTGGTCTTATTCAGCTCCGTGCGGTCCATGTCGTTTTTCTTTAAGGTTTCATCAATATAGGCCTGAACCTCTTCCTGATTCTCAATGCGGGGCATCATGTCCTTTACAATCTGTCCGTCCGGCGCCAGCACCATAAAGGTAATGCCGTAAATGGTCTCAATACAGGTGGTATAAATGGAGAAGCTTCCGCCGCCCACAATCTGGAAGTCCACCTCGACACCTTCTGATTTTCCGATCCAATGTCTCTGGATCTCCTTAGTGGATTCCGGCCAGTCAATCTCCTCCAGTCCCTCCAAAAGCTTTTCCGCAAAGGCTGGCTGGTTGATCACCCACTGCTTCATATTTTTCCGGATGACAGGATAACCGCCTCTTTCTGATTTTCCGTCTATAACCTCATCATTGGACAGAACGGTTCCCAGCTCTTCACACCAGTTAACGGGCATGTCAATATATTTGGCATAGCCGTCCAGATAAAGCTGCTTAAAGATCCATTGAGTCCATTTGTAAAACGCGGGATCGCTGGTGGCAATCATTTTGGACCAGTCATAATCAAAACCCAGCTCTTTCAGCTGATCGGAAAAGGTCTCTATATTCTTCTGTGTAAAGCCGTTGGGATAATTGCCGGTGCTCACGGCATACTGCTCTGCCGGAAGCCCGAAAGAATCATATCCCATGGGATGGAGCACATTATAGCCCTGCATACGCTTCATGCGGGACATAATATCCGTGGCGGTATATCCTTCCGGATGTCCGGCATGAAGACCTACTCCCGAAGGGTAGGGAAACATGTCCAGCGCATAATATTTGGGTTTGCTGAAATCCCATACATCTGTCTTAAACGTTTCGTGGCCGGCCCAATAAGCCTGCCATTTCTTTTCAATCTCTCTGGGGTTGTATACTTTTTCCATATTTCCTCACATTCCGCCGCGTAAGCGGCATTTTATTTCATTTATTTTTCCGGCTTTACCAAACAAGCTTGCAAAAATGCAAGGCGATTACTTAGGATTCGGCCAAAGAACAAGCAGCAATCAACACAAAACAGCGTTGGGGCAAAATAAAATCCTTCCGCCTCAAATTAAGAGACGAAAGGATATCAAATCCGCCGCGGTACCACTCTTATTCAGGATCTCTCCTGCACTCTGATTCTATAACGGGAATACCCGCCGGAAGTTATTTCCTACACCTTTAACTGTTTCGCCTCCGGAGCTCAAGGACGAGTTCAAAGCTTCCCGGATCGCCTCACACCAGCCGACGACTCTCTGAACCAAAGAACACTTCTACTGCTTCCTGTCACTGCTTCTGCCGTATTTAAAAGTATTGTACCTTCTATAGCCGGAAATGTCAAATAAAATGTATTTTCAATTTTTATGACAAAATTTTTTATATATGCCAGATGGTAGCCGCCTTAAACAAATCGCCGTCCACCTCAAGGGAAAGCTCTCCGCCTTGCAGCTCCATAAAACTCTTCGCAATGGCAAGCCCCAGACCCGAGCCTTCCGTGTTGCGGGAAGCATCCCCCCGGACGAAACGCTCCGTCAATTCTGCCGTGTCCACGGTAATCTCCTGTGCGGAAATATTTTTCATTGTAATAATCACCGTATCGTCAATACGGAAACCGTTAATATAGACCCTTGTTCCGGGAAGGGCATACTTTGCGATATTTCCCAGAAGATTCTCATAAACACGGTAAGTCTTCTGACTGTCCAGAGGCAGGATAATCTTTTCGTCCGAGAGATTCATTCGCACATCCAGATTGGATGCGGCCAGTTTATCCGACATCTCAAAGGATACCTGCTTTACCAAATTCATAATATCCACATCCATAATATTCAGCGTAATATTCTGGGAATTCGCCTTGCTGACCTCAAACAAATCCTCAATCAAAACCTTTAAACGCAAGGATTTCCTCTCTAAAGTATCCAGATATTCTCTCCGCTGCTGCTCCGTAATATTCTCATCCTTCAACAGATTAATGTAGGTGATGATGGCGGTCAAAGGTGTCTTCAAATCGTGGGACACATTGGTAATCAGCTCCGCTTTCATGCGCTGGCTCTTTGTCTCCTCTTCCACTGCATTCTTAAAACCGTTCTGGATACGGATTACCTGTGGCTTAAAGGGTTCAAATACACCCAGATCCTCAGTGATTGCCACATTCAAATTTCCCTCGGCAATCTCGTTGGTGGCATGGAGCAGCTGGCCGTATTTCTTCTGCAGGTCGCTGATATATTTTCTCAATGCCACATATAAAAACATGGAATAGACCGCGGTAATCGCAAAACCGCCGAACCACAGGCAGCTGATCAGGAATAGCACCACCGCATTAATCAAAACAATCTTGACAATCATCTTATTGGCATTTGTGGTCACATCAAAATGGCTCAGCGCATGATAGAAGCCCAAAACTTTTCCCTTAATAAAGGGGAAAATCCGGTAAAATATACATCTTTGCTTTATATACTCCTTTACTCCCAGTTCCCTCACCGCTCTGGCGCAAATGCCCAAATACCAGCCGCAGAAGAAAAACGCGGTAAGGCAGACCATATTAATCAGAAAAACAGCGGCATAATCTAACTCAAAAGGAACAAAGTATGGCCCCAGCACTTTCTCCATTTTACCGCTTGCCGTATAGACAATCAGCCCGAAAATCCATTCGCCGAACACAGCAAAAACAACAATCCCTATGGCCAGCAAATATTCCAGCGGCAGACTGCATATTTTCACTTCCTTCCAAGGCTTCGAAATACCTGTCACCGGCAGCAGCAGCCCCAAAAGCAGAGCAATGAGAAGAAGCACAAGCAGGAATCCTCCCATATTAACCGACCGATAATACGCCCATTGTGACATCCTGCCGTAGCTTACGATGGAAGTGTGATAGCTGTTTCCACTGCTTAACGCGCTGGACACATAACGCATTTCCGTCTGCCCTTCCGCCCATTCTTCCTGCGAAATGCAATAAGTCACCGTACAGTCTGCCGGACCGCTGACAGCGCCGTATCGGGAGAAATTTTCTATGTCCCCATTTCCGATATAATCGCTTAATGTATTGGAACGGACGGCTTCATTGGCGTATTTCCTAATCTGGGCAGTATCCATTCCCGCCACATGATCTCCTACAGTCACTAATCCATGTTCGTTAAAAACAAAACTGATCTGGAAAAACGCATCCTCAATTCCCCGGTTCAAATCTTCATCGGACATATTCGTAAGATAAACACCCGATGTATTGTCCCGGATCACATAATCATAATTACTGTTTAAAATGCTGTAGCAGTTCTCCAATTCCTGAAAAAAGGTTTCCGCTCTTGTCACTCCGTCCCTTAATTCATAAAAATAATGTTCACTTCCCAGATCGGAATCAAGCATACCTTCAAAAGATGCAACTCTTTCCTGAAATGCTTCACTGTTTTCATCCCATGCGTTGGGAGACAGAATCCATTCAAATCCTTCCTTCGGCTGAAGATACAGTTCTTTATAATTTTTCTGCTCATCATTTTGGGCGTTGTACAGATCTTTGTACAGCAGATAGCAGTTTTGGTACAGCCAAGTTATATTATTATATTCCTCTATAGGGCTGCTTTTATATTCTTCCGCCCTGTCACGGAAGAAATCGTACATACAGAACATAATAAGCGCAATCACGGCGCTGACAAGGATTCCCCTGCCGATCCATGAATTTGCGTTTTTCCCCGATTTCCAGACAGTGTTTCTTTTAGTTTTCGCTGCGGAATCTTCCGCTGTCTTTCCGGCAGTTTTTCTTTCGGCTCCTGCTGCGGAATCTTCCGCTGTCTTTCCGGCAGTTTTTCTTTCGGTCTCCGTTGAGAAATTTTCCGTTGTCTGTTTGGTCTTTCCTTTCGCATTTCTGTTTGAGCGTCCGAAGAATCCTTCTCTGGCATTTTCTGCTGCGGAATCTATAACGCTCCCTTCCGGTTCCGTCCCTTTTGCATTTTCTGCAGTCTCTTTTCTTGTATTCTCTGTTATTTCTTCTGTCTGTATCACAACCTCCGGTAGTTTATTGTTTTCCATAATGGCAACCATACCTTTCATAAAAGCATTACTGCTTATCAATCTTATACCCCACACCCCAGACCACTTTCAGATACTTGGGATTCTTGGGATCTATCTCAATCTTTTCCCTGATATTTCTCACATGTACCATGATAGTATCCGTGTTCACCGCTTTCTCATTCCAAATACGTTCATAAATCTCCTCCGCAGAAAATACTCTGCCCGGATTCTTAATCAACAACTGTACGATTTTAAATTCCATCGGGGTGAGCTTCACCGGTTCGCCGTCCACGGATACTTCCACCGTATCTTCGTTCAATTCCAAACCGCCTATAGTATAAATATGTTCCCTTTCCTTATCTTCGCTTACCGCGTTCAGATACTTAGAGTATCTCCGCAGATGGGAATTGACTCTGGCCAACAGTTCCAAGGGTGTAAAGGGTTTTGTCACATAGTCGTCCGCGCCCATATTCAGTCCCATAATCTTATCCACTTCCTCTGATTTCGCGGACAGCATAATCACAGGAAATTCATAATTCATAGAGCGGAGCTTCATCAACATAGTAACCCCGTCCATAACGGGCATCATAATATCTACGATGGCAAGATGCAGTTCCTGCTGTTCAATCACCTTTAAGCCCTCGGCGCCGTTGGATGCCTGATAGACATCATATCCCTGATTGCGCAGGTAGATTTCCACGCCTTCTCTGATTTCTTTGTCGTCTTCTACAATTAAAATACGGTATTTACCTTCCATGCCTCTTCTTTTCCTTCTGTCAAATTGATAACACTATTATAATAGTGAACCGCCCGCAAAGCAACCGCTTCTTCTCTGTAGGCAAGGGCTGACTGTCCGGCGCATACTTCCATACGTTTCCTGATCTGCCCGTTTTCCAAAAAGGAAGCCAGTTCTCCCGCAAACTGCTCCGTATCCTCCTCAGTTAATATACCGCTATAGCCGCTCTTTACTATGTCTTTTACACCGGAAGCTTCCACGGCAATGACGGGGGTTTTGCCCGCAAACGCTTCCAGAATAACAATTCCCTGAGTCTCCGTCTTAGAGGCGAACAAGAAACCATCCGCCGCCGCAAAATACGGTGCAATCTCTTGATTGGGTATTTTCCCGGTAAAACGGATTTCTTCTGCCAAACCTAAGTCTGCGGCTGTCCGTTCATAGGTTTCCCTGTCGGGGCCGTCCCCGATCATCAGCATGCGAAATGGTTTTCCCCACCGCCGTTTAAACAATGCAAGGCTTTTTAAGAGGAATTCTACATTCTTTTCCTGTGCCATTCGAGATACGGTGATTAACAGAGGCATATTCTGTGATTGATACTGTTCTCTGATTTTAGCGGTTTCTTCCTCCTGAACCTGAAAATTCGCATCCTCTATTCCGGTGGGAAGTATACCGATCCGCTCGGGATACAGCTTACATACTTCCACAAGATAATCCTTCATACCTTGTGTGGGTGCAAAGACAAAGTGACAATGCTTCAAAAAAGCGCGAAGGTATAACGGGGTCAGCTTTTCAATCAGCTTTGACTTTGTGTAACATTCCACATACTGCTCGTATCGGGTGTGATAAGTGAAAGTGAGTGGTATATTATACTTTCTTGACAGATAGACAGCAGTTCTGCCGATCAGCATAGGGTGATGTACATGGATGATATCAAAATTACGTTTCTTAAACTCCTCTTCTATCCGTTTGTCAAAAGGATTCGGCAGTACGATTCCTCCGATGAATTTTTTCATGCAGGTGGCATACCGGAACACATTTTCTTCCTCCACCTGTTCCTCATAGGTGGGCGCAAACACCGTCACCTGATGTCCCAGCGCCTCTAAGCCGTTCTTTAATCTCTCGATAGAAATGGGTACGCCTCCCATAAAAGGTTTATAATTATTTGTCATCAATGCTATTCTCATGGTTTCCTCCTATTCCAGTTCCGTCTCTTTTATTCCAGTTCCGTCTCTTCACTACAATGCCTTTTGTCGGGGAAGGATTTTCATCTGCAGAGGGCGCAGCTGAAAATTCTTCCGGGCATTTCCGTTCCGAGACTGTTTTGTTTGATTCCAGTTCCGTCTCTTCACTACAATGCCCTTTGCCGGGGAAGGATTTTCATCTGCAGAGGGCGCAGCTGAAAATTCTTCCGGGCATTTCCGTTCCGAGACTGTTTTGTTTGATTCCAGTTCCGTCTCTTCACTACAATGCCTTTTGTCGGGGAAGGATTTTCATCTGCTCCGTCTCTTCTATTTAAGGCCTTCCCTAAATTTTCTGTAGTAGTTCGAAGACTTGGTCTCCCATCAGGTAGCCGGCTCCTACAAACACCAGATTCCATAAGAAGATGCCGCAGGTGGAGGCGGTTACGTACTTTACCAGATTCATCCGTATGACTCCCGCCGGAATGGATACAATGGTGCGGATCATGGGGAGAAGTTTTCCTACAAAGACTCCCATGCTTCCTTTAGACCGGATCCATTCCAGATTTTTCTCTAAAGGCTCTTTCTGTTTCGGGAACCGTTTGGTGTAAGCGCGCAGGAAAACCTCGCCGCCCTTTCGTCCCAATCCGTACAGCAGCAAGCTTCCCAGAAGCCCCGCCGCCACGGTGATTACCATAACCCAGAAGAAGCTGATGTTTCCCTTTGCCGCCATAATCCCCGACAGGGGCATGATAATTCCGGCCGGAAAACCGGGCAGATTCATATATTCCAAAAGCACAATCACAAAGATTGCCACTGCTCCGTATTTTGTAAAATAAAGGGTTAATGTAGAAATGTCCATGTTCTTTCCTCCTCATCTTCTTGCGGCAATCCCAAAACCACTCCGCACTTACCGATAATTCATTATACAGAAATGCTTTTGGAATTGCTCTCTTAATTGGTATGGATAAAGCATAGACTCTAAAAATAAATGTCAACGTCAGAAAATTCAAAAGAAATTCTAAAGAAATAATGTAAACTTTTGTAATGTATATATTTAATGATTTAATCCTGCCTGCTGCCCCATAAACAGCGGAATGCCGGATCTGGGGCAAATCATTTGGCAAGGGACTTTACAGCATTTCCAAAAGCTCTTGCGCTTTTTCGCCGTAAGAAGTATTTTCCAGCTTTTCCAGCAAGGGTCTGGCATAAAGAAGAACCCGATAAGAATAATACCAAAAGCTGTAAAATAAATCTTCATTTTCTTCGTAGATACTCAAAACGGAGTCCTCATCCTCATTTTCAGATGCCAAATATTCCTCTTTCAACATGTCGGAAAAGAAAGGGAGCATATCCTCAGCGTCACCCTCCTCTATTTCTCCACAAAAATCATAATAGCATTCGGCAATTAATACAAAGAAATCAAGTAAGGTCGTTATCATATAATCAGCGATTTGCCTTTCTTCCGTTTCGCCAACGGCATGTTCCAAACTGCGTACCAGAAATATCATGGCAAAAGGAGTGGAATGCCATAGAGTACCCTGATGCTCGATATCGTTCATGATTTCAGATAATGCATCTTTTACTGATGCAAGGCTGTCCATATTCCATATTTCTTCGAAATATTTCGGAAAATCCGAAGCCATGCCATAAGCGGTGCCAATTCTGTACCAAGGTATTTCTTCGATTGAGACATTTTGTACATATGCTTGATTTTTGTCCATAATTATAGCCTCCCTGTCTGCAGTGTAAATCATCTGTGAGAAAAATGCCGCTTCTGGCTTCTGTATTCTTGACGGCGCAGCAAGTTCCCCCTTACAGATTTTTAAATACTATGTCGTCTTTTGGTTTTACCGGTCTCCGATATATTTATCCCACAGTTCTATTTTCTGTCCCTGTGTTTTACCACTGTTTACGTGCTTCCTTTGCACCAAAATCTTGAGACTGCCGGACGCCAGAACGGGCGGCCTCTGCCCATTTTGTGCGCATCGGCGGCTCCGGCCTTTAATGCCCCATCAGCTCTGTATCTGTTTCATGTTATAAAAAATTCCCTTCCGGGCCATCAGCTCGTCATATGTACCGTACTCCACGCACTGCCCCGCATGAATGACCGCAATTTTGTCCGCGTCCCGTATGGTGGAAAGCCGGTGGGCTACAATGAAGGTAGTTCTGTTTTCGGTTAAATTATTTACGGCCTCCTGAATCAGCTTTTCGGAAATACTGTCCAGAGCCGAAGTGGCCTCATCCAGCAGGATAATTCTGGGTTCCCGAATCAGTGCCCTTGCTATGGAAATGCGCTGTCTTTGTCCTCCGGAAAGCTTTCCGCCGTGTTCTCCCACCATGGTATCCAAGCCCTTGGGAAGAGAATCCACCAATTCCCTCAGATTGGCCGCGTCTATCACTTGATCCAGCTTCTCCTGTGTCACATCTTCACAGCCATAAATAATATTCTCACGGATAGTTCCCGAAAACAATATGGAGGTCTGAGGCACAACGGCCAAATATTTCCGGTAAGAGCGCAGATCAATCCGGTTCAAATCATGGCCGTCCAGCAGCACCCTTCCGCTGTCCGCCAGATAAAAGCCGTTTACCAGATTTAAGATAGTGGATTTCCCGGCTCCCGATTCACCTACCAGCGCGATAGTCTCCCCTGTTCGCACCTCTAGGTTCAGGCCGTTCAAAGTATCGCTCTCTCCCTCATGGTATCTGAAATGAACATTCTGAAATGAGAAATGTCCCTCCACATTTTCAATCTGTTCCTTTCCTTCATTGTGCTCCACATCCTCGGACAACAGCACTTCCCCGATAGAATTGACGGACTCAATTCCCTTGGTGATAGTGGGAACAAGAGAAATAATAGCCGATACCTGATTGACAATGGTGGCGAAATAACTTTGATATAAAGTGATATCCCCCGCCATTATATTTCCGCGGAAAGCAAGAAACCCTGTAAAACAGAGGCAGATCACCTGAAAAATCTGAAAGATCGCCCAGCCCACGGAGCCGAACAGAGATTGGATTAAGTCCAGCTTGTAGCCCTTTTCTGCCACGGCAAAGAGCTGCCCGCTCATCTTTTCCACTTCCTCTTCTTCCAATGCATGAGCACGGGTAACGGGAATCAGCTCCACCATTTCCATAACTCTGGCAGAAGTCTCCTCCATCTCCTTTCGGAATTCCCGGTTTCTGCGCTTCATAACACTCCGAAAAGAGACCATGGTAACGGCCGCAATGGGGGTGGTAATCAGGAAAAAGAAAAATACCATCATGCTTCTCTGTACCGTAACCACCAAGGCCACCGAAATGTTCAACACTATGTTTAAGACACTCAGAAACATTTGCGTGGAAAGTCCCTCCACTGCTTCCACGTCCCGGATGATCTTAGACTGGAGGCGACCCGACTGTGTCTCTATATGATAAGATATGGAGAGCTGCTGCAGTTTACGGATCAGCGCCTTCCTGAGCCCCGTCTCCGCATATCGGGTGGACTGGCTCTTATAATCGGTATACAGATAATTCATGGGCACATTCAGGCATACCAAGAAAATCATCAAAACGGTGTAAAAAATAATGTTTCCGGTACTGTCAGGGCTTTGAGATGTAATATCGTTTATAATGTTTGCCGTCACAATGGGCAGCACCCACACGCAGGCATGTTTGCAGAAGAAAAAGAATACTGCCAACAGGAATTTATAATAATTCCCTTTGTACAGTGAAACTAAAATTTTCAAAGGATGCCCCTGATGCTTCCGATAGCATTCTATAAACCAATGCTCCGGCTCTATCCCCTTGGGAGCTCTCATTTTCTTTTCAAATGATGACATTACCCTACTCCTTTTGAATAATAATGTATTAAAATTAATTTCAGCAAAAGGGGGATGCCTGTAACAGCATCCCCACTGAAATTTTGCTTTATGAATGACAGTACCCTGACATAACGCGAAATTAGTTGTTAATCAGCTTATCCTCTTCATTATTCCAGCTGTAAAGCTTTCTGATCTCCTCGCCCACCTTCTCGGAAGAATGCTCGGAAGCCAGCTTTCTCATAGCTTTAAAGTGAACCTGTCTGCCTGCCGGAGACATGTCGAGGAGAAAGTCCTTAGCGAAAGTACCGTCCTGAATATCGCTCAAAATCTTCTTCATAGCCTTCTTGGTCTCCTCGGTAACGATCTTAGGCCCGGTTATGTAATCTCCGTACTCCGCCGTATTGGAAATGGAATATCTCATACCCGCGAAACCGCTTTGATAAATCAGATCTACAATCAGCTTCATCTCGTGGATACACTCAAAATATGCGTTTCTCTCGTCATATCCTGCCTCCACCAATGTCTCAAAACCTGCCTGCATCAACGCGCACACACCGCCGCAGAGAACAGCCTGCTCACCGAACAAATCGGTCTCCGTTTCGGTACGGAAGGTGGTCTCGAGAACGCCTGCTCTGGCGCCGCCGATCCCCAATGCATAAGCCAGTGCCATATCCTGTGCCTTACCGGTTGCATCCTGCTCCACCGCGATAAGACAGGGAACACCCTTGCCCTCCTGATACTCGCTTCGCACGGTATGTCCGGGACCCTTCGGCGCAATCATGGTTACATCCACATCTGCGGGAGGTACGATGCATCCGAAGTGAATATTGAAGCCGTGAGCAAACATCAGCATATTTCCGGCCTCCAGATTGGGCTCGATGTCCTTCTTATAGAGATCAGCCTGCTTCTCGTCGTTGATCAGAATCATAATAATATCGGCCTGCTTTGCAGCCTCGGCTGCGGTATATACTTCAAATCCCTGCTTTACTGCCTTATCCCAAGACTTGGAGCCCTCGTAAAGACCGATAATCACGTGACATCCGGAATCCTTCAGGTTCAACGCATGTGCATGTCCCTGACTTCCGTAGCCGATAATCGCGATGGTCTTTCCCTCCAGCAGAGAAAGATTACAATCTTCCTGATAAAAAATTTTTGCCATTTTTCTTTCCTCCATTTGCATTTGATAGGTGTACTCTCCGCTGTCCGGAAAGGCACCCTGCTTCTCGATATATAACTGACAGGTTTTGCCCTGGAGCTAACTATTTGCTGCATAACTCTTCTATGGAAATCACCTTATCCGTACCTCTGCTCAGCCCCGCGATACCGGTTCTGGCAATCTCAAGAATTTCGTAGCCGTCCAAAAGTCCGATGAAAGCATCAATCTTCTGCTGATTGCCGGTAAGCTCGATCATCAGACTTTCCGGTGACACGTCAATGATCTTGGCACGGAATATATCCGTCACTGCAATGATGCTCTGTCTCTGCTCCGCGGTTGCTCTCACCTTGATCATAATAAGCTCGCGGTATACGCTCTCTTCCGGCTCCAGCTCCCTGATATCACGGACATCCACCAGCTTCGCCACCTGCTTCTCGATCTGCTCCAATATCTCCTCGTCACCGGATGCCACGATAGTGATACGGGTGATACGCGAATCGGCAGTGGTTCCCGCGGTAATACTTTCGATATTATAGCCTCTTCTGGAAAACAGGCCGGAAATCCGGCTCAAAACACCGGATGTATTGTCAACCAACAACTGAAAAACTCTTCTTTGCATTTTATAACACCTCACATGATTGTTTACACCGTCCGGCCCAATACCGTCATTATCCGACTCTAAAGCTTCCTGCAAGATGTCCTCCGTCTGCGCCATATTTTCTCAAATCCAAAAGGCGCATCGGCTGCGATTATTGAATTGGGTCGGAAACTCTTTCGTTATCATATCAAGATACGTATAAAATGTCAATAAACACTTAAGGAAAAAGCGTGGAATAAATGATAGGGCGTTACTTTTCACACCCACGTCACCGCAAGGCGTTTTCACGCGTTTTTTGCGTGACAAACCCGAGGGCAACCTGCGCGGAACCGCTGTTTTGCGGTTTCTGGCATGCGTTACTGGCGGCGGAGTGAACAGTAACGATAGGGCGGAACGCTATCGTTTGCCGAAATTCCCCTTTTCGGAATTGTGTTTCTGCCAAAAACGGATTATACTAGATGATAACTAAAAGGAAGGCTATCAAGGGAAACCGCTATGTATAAAAAGGACAAGTTTCTTACAATCGGCCAATTTGCCGCCATGCATGGAATCAATAAGAAAACTTTGATGTGGTATGACGAAATCGGACTGTTCAAGCCCACCTTCATTCATCCGGAAAACGGCTATCGCTATTACAATTACCACCAGAGCCCCGTTTTGGAAACCATTCTGTTGTTGCGGGAACTGGATGTTTCCGTCAACGATATACAGATTTTTATGAAAAACCGCTCCGCCGAAAGCTTAAAAAATTTACTGGAAGAAAAACGAAACGATCTGGATCTGCAGATCACTCATCTGCAGGCAGTCCGTACCACCTTATCCACATATCATCAAAACATGTCTACCCTGCTGACTATGAACTTATCCGAAATCAGTATTGTCGAAAGGCCGGAACGCTGTCTGGTCACAGTGGACATTGATAAGGACATCTCCTTTGAGGATGTGGTTGAACTGATTACAGCCGAAACGGAAAAATACCATTTGGGGCGCCTTCATGATGCTTCTTATGGCTCAATGCTTCCTGTTTCCAGTTTGATGAACGGCTGTTATGACGATTATTCCAAGCTCTTTATTGAAATACCCTTCCTCACAAGCAAAACGGGGCTGCACATCATTCCCGGCGGAAAGTACCTGAGAGCTTTCCATAAAGGGGATTGGGAAAAGCTGCCCCAGCGGTATCAGGAAATTTTGTCATATGCCCAAAAACACAATTTGGAATTCCATGGCTATTCTTATGAGACGGGCATAAATGAAAATGTTATTGAGCGAATGGAAGACTATATCCTTCAGATTGAAATTCCCATTCTCGGATAAAAAATGCCCCAAGGGGCTCTTATTTAAAGTAACAAACGGAGTATAATGTTGAAAGAAAAGCGCTTTCAACTATTGATTTTGAGTCCGCCAAAGCGGACATGGAGTATATGGTTGAAAGAAAAGCGCTTTCAACTATTGATTTTGGATCCGCCAAAGCGGACATGGAGTATATGGTTGAATAAAAATGCGTATTCAACTATTGATTTGAGTGCGCAAGAGGGTGTGTAAACACCCCTCTTTAGGCGCGCAGATGGGAGTAAATATGAAAACCATAGCAGTGATAGAAGACGATCTGTATATAGGGAATCTGCTCCAGAAGACATTGGCGTCAGAAGGATATCGCGTAATCCGGGCATACTCCGGTACGGAAGCCCTGCTTTTACTGGAAAAGCAAAGCCCCGACTTGATTCTGCTGGATCTTATGCTGCCGGGACTGCCGGGGGAAGAGCTGCTTCCCTTTTTAAACGGGATTCCCGTTATCGTTGTCAGCGCAAAAGCGGACGTGGACGACAAAGCCGCCTTGCTTTTGAACGGCGCCGCCGATTATATCACCAAGCCGTTTGCACTCAAAGAACTGCTGGCCCGGATCACGGTACAGCTGCGTAGACAGCCTGTACTTTGCAATACCTGCCTGAGGGTGGGGGGCCTGTGTCTGGACAGTGGAGATAGAAGCTGTACTCTGTCCGGAAAACAGGTTCATTTGACAAGGACGGAATTTGCCATTCTAAAGCTGTTGGCGGAAAATGTAAACCATTGTATCTCCAAATCCGCCCTTTTGGATCGTATCAGTATGGATACACCCGATTGTACGGAAATCTCGTTAAAGGTTCATATCAGCAATCTCCGTCAAAAGCTCCGGGAAATTTCCGGTGAAAATTATATCGAAACCGTATGGGGAATCGGCTTTACACTTTCTTTACCCTTTTCTTAACCGGTTACTTGATACTTCCGTGATATACTGTCTCCATTCTAAACTCCCATACAAACAACCATACCCATACAAAAAGGCTGGGAGTTTAGCGTAAAATCCTGCACTACAGGATTCCGAATGCCTATTACATCAGAATGGAGGATTTCTATGGAATATGTATTAACCACAAACACACTACAGAAAAAATATCACAATTTTACCGCGCTGGATAATGTAAATATGCATATTCCCAAGGGCGCCATCTATGGCTTTGTGGGGGAAAACGGAGCCGGAAAAACCACTTTGATACGGCTGATCTGCGGATTACAGGCTCCCACAGGGGGAAGCTATTCTCTTTTCGGAGTCCCCTCTTCCGATAAAAATATCAGAAAGAGCCGCCAGCGCATGGGAGCCGTGGTGGAAACTCCGTCCGTTTACCTGAATTTATCGGCAGCGGACAATCTGAAACAGCAATTACGCATTTTGGGAGTGCCTTCCTTTGAAGCGATTCCCGAGCTTCTGAACATAGTGGGATTGGAAAATACCGGATCGAAAAAGGCAAAACACCTCTCTCTCGGTATGAGGCAAAGGCTCGGCATTGCCGTCTCACTTGCCGGAAATCCCGATTTTCTGGTATTGGACGAACCAGTTAACGGTTTGGATCCTCAAGGCATTGTAGAGATGCGGGAATTGCTGCTAAAGCTGAATGTAGAATATGGCATTACCATCCTCATTTCAAGCCACATTTTAGGCGAACTCTCCAAGCTTGCCACTTTTTACGGATTTATCCATAAGGGCAGGATAATACAGGAAATCAGTGCCAAGGCGCTGGAAGCATCCTGCCGCAAATCGCTCCGCGCTTCCGTATCCGACACCAAGGCGCTGGCAATGGCAATGGAGGAAAAAGGAGTGGAATATCAAATTATTTCCGAGACACAGGCGGAAGTCTATGATGATATCACCGTCTCGGATCTGGTAAATATTTTGAATCCTAAAAAATGCATTGTATACTCCGTCTCCTCCAGAGAGGAAGGTTTGGAAAAGCATTATATGAACTTAATAACCGGAGGAGCCTTGAGTGAACCCCATGTATAATGTGGATGTGTGCCAATACCGATGGTATGCCGGAAAGTGTGAATTAAAATTTGTTCTTTTGGTCTGCAAATCCCGAGCTCTGAGCCTCAATGTCCTGAAAGGATTACGGTTGGTTTCGCATAAAAGTTACCGTTAAGAAAAGCATAACACTTTTGGGGAAAAGATTCATGTATTGTTTGTGCCGACTACGTAGGTATGCCTGAAAGATTGAATAAAAAAGATTGAATAAAAATGCATATTCAACTATTGATTTAAGTGCGCAAGAGAGTGTGTAAACACCCCTCTTTAGGCGCGCAGATGGGAGTAGAAATGAGTAAATTATTGTCTGCCGGCTTTGCCCGGATGTGGAAAAATACAATGTTCTGGCTGGAGGTAATCATCATGGGGTTATTATTTGCCGCAATTATGATTGCTAATTATCAAAGCACACGGGACTATGGGATTGCTTATTCACTGGATACATTATTGTCCGGCCCCTTCATGGTTATTGGCTTTTTTACCGCGTCCTTTGCATCCATGTTTCTGGGAACGGAATACAGCGACGGTACGATACGCAACAAACTAAGCACAGGACACAGCAGGAGTTCCGTCTATCTTTCCGGACTGATCCTCTGCTTTACCGCTACCCTTCTCTTCTGCTTAAGCGCTATAGCCATTATATGCATTATGGGAATACCGCTGTTTGGTTTTCTTGTCAAACCGTTGGCAGATACATTAACCGTAATCGCCATAGGCATCTTTACTGCCGCCGCTTATTCCGCAATATTTACATTAGTCTCCATGTCCGTTACCAATAAACCCGTTACCGTGATGGTTTGCATTTTACTTTGTATTGCATTCTATTTCAGCAGTGTGCGGATAGAAGAGAAACTGGGTGAGCCTGAAATAAATCCCGGATATGCATGGCTGGAAAACGGTGTGCCTGTCTCCAGCCGTCCTACCCCAAATCCCAATTATATAAGCGGTACAAAAAGAGAATGTTATGAATTTATCTATGATTTTCTTCCCTCGGGGCAAAGCATTCAGCTGGGAAAGAACGCTCCTAATCTCTCCGTACTCTTTCCCTTATATTCCCTATTCATTACCGTTTCTTCTACAGCGGGAGGGATTTTGATTTTTCGCAAAAGAGATTTGAAGTAGATGAATTCGTATCAAAGGATTTGCCGAGAGCAGAAAAGGGAAACAGCAATATGATATATCTTTTTTTTACGTTATTGTGCATCATAACCGCAGGCTTGACATTAAAACTATATCTGCTGCAAAAAGGAATAAAAGAAATTGACAGCTGTTTGGCGGAGATCTTAAGCAAAGACACCAACGGCCAGATCGTACTTTCCTCCCGCAGCCGCCATATATGCCGCCTTGCCTCCCGGTTAAATTCACAGCTAAAGCAACTCCGAGAAAAACAGTTGAAATATAACAGCGGTGACAAAGAGTTAAAAGAAGCGGTGACTAATATTTCCCATGACCTGAGAACTCCTCTTACTGCCATAAACGGTTTTCTGGAGCTGTTGGAAGGGGAAGTTCATTTTCTGAAAACCTTTTATGCACCAAAAGCAGAGACAGATTCTCCGGAAAGTGCCCAGTGCTTCGAAACGGAAACAGATTCCACGGAAAACGCCCAGTGTTTCGAATCAGTAACTCATTCTACAGAAACGGAACATCCTTCCGCAAGAGTTCAATTGGAGCCGAAAATTTATATACACATCCAAGAAATGCAGCATTGTTTGGATGTACTTCGAAACCGCGCGGGACATATGAAACAATTGACCGACGAATTGTTCCGGTATTCTCTGGCCATGTCCGTTCCGGAAGGCGTTCCGCAGTCGATTTCTTTAAACAGAGCTTTGGAGGAATGCATACTTTCTTTTTATGATGCACTTATAAAAAAGGGAATTGTACCGGTAATCTCCATGCCTTCAATTTCTGTCGTCCGAACTTTAGATCCCGCTGCACTGTCCCGGATCCTGCAAAATATACTGAGCAATGCATTGAAATACAGCGACGGCGATCTGGAAATCTGCCTGACAGAGGAAGGCACCATTACTTGTGCCAACTCTGCTCCTCATTTGAATCCTCTTTTAACGGAACAGCTCTTTGACCGCTACTATACGGTGGAGACTGTCGCCGCTCCGGATTCCGAACATTCCACAGGTTTGGGGCTCTCCATCGCCCGTCTTTTGACAGAGCGGCTGGGAGGGACGATTTCTGCCGTATGCAAGCAGCAAAATCCCTCCCCGCAAAATCACACCACAAAAAACAGGCTGGAAATCACCTTGCGATTTCCGGCCTCATAAACATAGAATATTCTTCAAAGTGCCGCTTGCGGCGTTTTTATACAATGCGATTTTTCGTTATAGCAAAGTGCCGCTTACGGCATTTTTATGCAATGGGAATTTTCGTCATAGCAAAGTGCCGCTTACGGCATTTTTATGCAATGGGAATTTTCGTTATAGCAAAGTGCCGCTTACGGCATTTTTATGCAATGGGAATTTTCGTCATAGCAAAGTGCCGCTTACGGCGCTTTTATGCAATGGGAATTTTCATCATAGCAAAATGTCGCTTGCAACACTTTTTTACGTCTGCGCATCATTTTCCATACATTTTGCAAGCGCCAAAGTTCCGGTTCTGGCCACTTCCACAATGCTGATTGTCTGAAGCTGGTTAATCATCAGCCTGATTCTCTCCGGCGTATCACATATTTGAATCATCATGAAATGCTTCGACATGTCCACGATATCGGCCTTCATAATCTCACACAACTCCATAATCTCGCGGCGATTGCTCTTATTATATTTTATCTTGATCAGCATCAGCTCCCTTGTAATACACTGTTGTTCCTCAAAAGTTTTTACCTTTATGACATCCAGCTTCTTATTCAGCTGCTTTTCGATCTGTTCAATAGTGCGCTCATCGCCGCTGCTTACAATTGTCATGCAGGATACCATAGAATCGTCCGTCTCTCCCACTGCCAGACTGTCTATATTAAAGCATCTCCGTGAAAACAAACCGGCCACTTTGCAGAGAACACCGGAGCGGTTCTCTACCAATACGGAATATATTCTCTTCTTCACATTCACATCCTCCTATTCCATTTCTTACACACTTCCAAACATGCCGACACAGTCGGCACAAACAATTTATGAATTGATGCAAGTCTGGAAGAATCGCGCAAGCGATTCTCCCAGAAATAACTTAGCTTCTCTTAGCTTGGGCACAAGAGGATGTGTAACCCCCTCCTTCCAACCTTAAAGAAACTTCATTCCTTTCACACTTCCAGACATGCCGCCATCGGCGGCACAAATAATTTATGAACTGGTGCAAGGCCGGAAGAACGCTGTTCTTGCGTTCTTAAAGGAATGGCAAGCCATTCCATTCACACTTTTTAGCGGACAATATCCATCGGGTCAATTACGCATTCCATAAGCATGGATGTATCGTCTTTCAAAAAAGCATCTAAGATTTCGTCGCATTTTTCCATATTAGTCAGTCTCAGGAAAGGAATTCCGTAGGCAGCGGAAAGCTTCTCCAAATCAGGGCTTCCGGAAAGATCTACCACAGAGTAGTTTTCCTTATATGTAAAATGCTGGTATTCTCTTACCATGCCCAGATAATTATTTTTAAGAACAATTATTTTTACGGGAATATCATGCTGGCATATGGTCGCAAGCTCCATCATGGACATCTGGAAAGAACCGTCTCCACAGACCGCCACAACCTGACGTTTCGGGTCTGCCACCTTGGCTCCCATTGCTGCCGGAACGGAATATCCCATGGTTCCCATTCCGCCGGAAGTCAGAAATTTTCCCTTTCTTACCTTTGCGTAACTGCAGGACCAAATCTGGTTCTGCCCTACATCAGCTACATAAACGCCGTCCTCCTGCATCTTCGAGGTAAGTCTCATAATAAATTCTGCGGGATCCACATAATCAGGATGAGGATTGCGTTTCTTTGCCATGGAAATACGATATTCCTTCAGACAGTCAATCCATTCCTGATAATTTCCGTTGAACTCTTCCTTCGCAAAATCTTCAAATATATGTTTGGCATCTCCCACCAGAGGAATGGTGGGACCTGCATTTTTACCGATTTCCGCAGGATCCACATCTATATGTACCAAAACCTTATTTTTTGTAATCAAGTCAGGCTGGTTCACCGCACGATCCGCCACCCTTGCCCCTACCATAATCAGCAGGTCACACTCGCTCATGGCACGATTGGCATATGCCTTGCCGTTGTTTCCCACCATTCTGAAATACAAAGGGTGATCCGTGGGCATAACACCGATTCCCATCATTGTAGATACTACGGGAATCTGATGTTTCTCTGCAAACGCCCTTAGTTCCTCCTGAGCGTCACTCAGCAGAACACCGCCGCCGACACAGATCAGTGGACGCTTCGCCTTCTCAAGCTCCTTAATCACCTTATGGATCTGTACGGTATGGCCTTTTACGGTAGGCTTATAAGTTCTCAAAGAAATCTCCTCGGGATACTTAAACTTGCTGATAACCGCATTTTGAATATCAATGGGAATGTCGATCAGCACGGGACCCTTTCTTCCGGTATTTGCAATATGAAATGCTTCTTTAAATACTCTGGGAATATCATTTACATTTTTTATCAGATAACTATATTTCACAAAAGACTCCACTGCCCCGGTGATATCCGCCTCCTGAAATACATCACTGCCGATCAGTTCACTGCTCACCTGACCCGTAATACAAATTAGTGGAATACTATCCGCAAAAGCCGTGGCAATGCCGGTAATCACATTGGTGGCACCGGGACCGGAGGTCACGGCACAGACACCGGGCTTTCCGGTGAGTCTCGCCATACCGCTTGCGGCATGAGCCGCATTCTGCTCCGTGCGGATTAATATGGTTCTGATATCCGAATCTAAAATACTATTGTAAAACGGGCAAATGGCAACACCGGGATAACCGAATACTGTGGTTACGCCTTCCGCTTCCAGACATTTGATAACTGCATCTGCTCCTATCATTTATCATTCCTCCTACTGTTTCCAGTTGCCGTTTATGACAACTTATATTATTTGCAATAACTTGTTCTGCTTGGGACAGTCCGTGTCATCTATGGCAGTTTTTTATCGGCTGCAATAACTTGTTCCGCTTGGGACAGTCCGTGTCATCTATGGCAGTTTTTTATCGACTGCAATTGCTTGTTCCGCTTGGGACAGTCCGTGTCATCTATGGCAGTTTTTTATCGGCTGCAATTGCTTGTTCCGCTTAAAACAGTCCGTGTCATCTATGGCAGTTTTTTATCGGCTGCAATTGCTTGTTCTGCTTGGGACAGTCCGTGTCATCTATGGCAGTTTTTTATCGGCTGCAATAACTTGTTCCGCTTGGGACAGTCCATGCACATTTTTATTATGTTGTCAATCTCTGTGCCAGTTTGACCGCTTCCGCCGCATCTTTGGAATAGCCGTCCGCACCGATCTCATCGGCATACTCTTGTGTGATAACAGCCCCGCCAATCATAATTTTGGCAGCCACACCCTCCTGCTTTGCCAAGTCGATAACCTCCCGCATCCGCTGCATTGTAGTCGTCATCAATGCCGACAATGCAATAATCCGGGCATTATGTTCTTTGGCGGCTCGGATGATTTCCTCTTTCGGAACATCCTTTCCCAAATCTATTACCTGAAAGCCATAATTTTTTAACATCAATGCCACCAGATTCTTCCCGATGTCATGGATATCGCCTTCCACGGTAGCAAGCACCACCACAGGCATGTTCCCGGCATCGGTGTCTTTCAAGAGCAAGGGCTCCAGCACCTCAATGGCATTTTTCATTGCCTCGGCGCTGCCAATAAGCTGTGGCAGAAAATATTTCCCTCTGTCAAACAGTTCTCCCACATCATTGATGGCGGGCAGCAGCACTTCATTCAAAAGTGCGGCAGGCTCCTCCCCTTTCACCAACGCGTCTTTAGTCAACACGGCAATCCCGTTCCGATTACCTTTCATTACGGCATTTCTAAGCGCCTTCCTCGTTTCGCTTTCTCCAACGGCCTCTTGGGAAAAAGACTGTTCTGCTTTTCCCGGTTGTAATGCCTCTCCCTTACCGTCCTGTGATTTTGTGCTGCCCTGTGATTTTGTACTGCCCTGCGAATCGTCCAGAGCCGCATTCTCCACCAGTTTCTTTTTCAGAGCCGCTTCCTTTTTCTCCCTGTTTTCAGCCACCGTATTTGCATATTCGATATAACGGATATCTGCTTCTTCCTTGGCAAGCAGCAGATCCGTTGCCAAGGCACAGCTGACCAGCAGTTCCTGCGAGGGATTAGCAATGGCCATGGTCAGCCCCTCCCTGATCGCAAGCGCCAGAAAAGCAGTATTTACAAAGCTTCTCTCCGGCATACCAAAAGAAATATTGGACAGTCCGCAGATCGTAGCAAGCCCCTTTTCTTTGCAATAACGGATGGTTTCCAGCGTCTCTACCGCCGCCCTTTTATTGGCGCCCACTGTGGCAACCAATCCGTCTACAATCACGTCATTTTGCTCCATCCCAAGAGATTGAGCGCGTTCCAATATGGTTTCAATAATTTGTTTCTTTTCCTCTATATTTTCCGGCAGCCCTTTATCGGACAACGGCAGCAAAATAAACATTGCGCCATACTTTTTTACAATAGGGAGCAGTTTTTCAAATTTTTCCGTTTCCAGCGACACGGAATTAATCAATGCTCTGCCCGGATAATGCCGCAGCGCCGCCTCCAAAACATCCACATGGCTGGAATCCAGTGAAAGCGGCAGGCTGGTAACGCCGCCCACCTCTTGAAGGGCACGCAGCATCATACTCTTCTCGTCAATACCGCTCATCCCCATATTTACATCCAGTATCTGTGCGCCGCATTTTTCCTGCTCTTCTGCAAACTGCAGCACTTTATCCATATTTCCTTCCCGCAATTGTGCCTGAAACAGTTTCTTTCCCGTGGGATTGATCCTCTCACCCACCACAATAAAATTGCCGTTCAGTCCAAATTCCACCGTCTGTCTCTCCGATGTCAGATATCGGACGGCAGGATCGCGTCTGGAGGGCATTGTCTCGATTTTCTTTCCGAAAGTATCATGCAATCCTCCGATGTACTCCGGTGTCGTACCGCAGCAGCCGCCCAAAATGGTGGCTCCTGCTTCCACCAAGAGCTTCATCTCCTCTGCAAACTCCTCCGGATCCATGTTATAGCAGGTATGTCCGTATTCGTCCAAAAAAGGAAGGCCGGCATTGGGCTTTGCAATGACGGGAATTTCCTTGGTATGTCCCACCATGTGGGCTATAATCTCTTTCATATGAGCCGGTCCCGTAGAACAGTTTACACCGACGGCACAGGCTCCCAAGCTTTCCAATACTATGGCGGCCGTTTTGGCATCCGTACCGAACAAAGTCCTTCCGTCCGGCTCAAAAGTCATAGTTACCATTACGGGGAGTTCACAGACCTCCTTTGCAGCAATCAATGCAGCCCTTGCTTCCGCCAAACTCATCATGGTTTCCACCACCAACAAATCAACGCCTGCCTCTGCCAACGCCAAAATCTGCTCTTTGTAAACGTCAATCAAAGTCTCCAGCTCCATGCCGCCCAAGGGTCTTAGCTGCTCTCCCGTCATGGTCAGATCACCTGCAACATATACCTTCTGTCCTTCCTGTGCAGTGCCTGCCGCCCTTTTGGAAATGGACACCAGTTCCCGGACCATGGTCTTTAATTCTTTTTCCAAACCATATTCCGCCAGTTTTACCCGATTCGCCGTAAAAGTAGGCGCATACAAAATATTTGTTCCCGCCGCCACATACTTTTCCTGAAGCTTAAACATAATTTCAGGATGCTCCAAAATCCATTGTTCAGGACACACTCCGGAAGGCATTCCCTCCTTTACCAAATTAGAGCCGGTAGCCCCGTCCAAATATATCAATTCTCTAGCCAATTCTCTAAATTCTTCCCTTGTCATATCCTACACTAACCTCCATGATTCCGCTCTGCGAAATCTCAAATCATAATGAAAAATGCATGTTTTGGGCATTTTTCTAACTGCTATAGCAGTTTGGGAAACTTAGTACTTCTACGCGAAATGCCCTCCGGCATGAGGGGCTAGAACTTCTTTTCACACTAACCTCCACGATTCCGCTCTGCGGAATCTCGAATCCTGATAAAAACGTCTTTGCTTTTGACATTCTTCTCACTGCTTTAAAAGTTGGGAGTTCTGCTCAACATGAATTCCGATAGCAAGCACCAAAGCTTTTATAATGACTGTACCCTGAATGAATGCCGTTTGCCGTACAGGAGCATATCTGATATAAACTATAGAATCCGGTCAAATACCTTACCACACAATTATTTTCCGGCAGCATCCAAACCAGCGACACTTGTCTTTTTATAATAACATATTTTTGTTTTAGTCGTAAAGGGGCGGATTTAACCATTTATTGTGAAATAGTTGCGTAGAAATGCAGAATATGATAAATTGAATATAGAAGATAAATTATCCATACAAATCACAGCATAATGGGCTTAAAGCTGTTTTGCAGGAATTCACTGTACTTGCACTCAAGGAATTTGTCGAATTACTTTGTGTCAACTGCTATAAGCAAAATGAATAGTAATGTGGATTGCACATTAAAACAAGTATTTTTAAGTTTACACCCGAACCATTACGTTCAATATACTTATAACGGAGGATAAAACATTGAAGAACAAAATTCGATTATTCGCTGCGGGATTTTTTGCTGCCATATTTTTTACAGCCTGCGGTGAGGATCCTGAATTAACACAATTTCGGAACAGTATAGAGAGCTTCTGCATGGAGATTTCTCAGATTGACACTTCCATCAACAATATTGACGCTTCCTCCGAGGGTGCCGTCACAGAGCTGCTTTTCCATCTGGACAGTCTGGAAGACGCCTTTCAGGAATTTGCAGAACTTGATTTTCCGGAAGAATTTGATTATCTGGAAGAAATAGCCGATCAAGCAGGCGAATATATGTCCACTGCCGTATCCAGCTACCATGATGCATACAGCGGAGAATTTTATGACGAATCTGCCGCCGCATATGCCAGCGAAAATTATTCCCGCGCATATAAGCGTGTTCAAATCATTATCACTTTTCTGCACGGTGATATTCCGGAAGATGTAGATTTACAGATGGAATGATACTTTACTCATGTTCCGTTATGACGCAGCTGCGGCACATTTCCACATTGCGACAGAATTTCCTATAAGTAAGTAAATAAAAAGCGGTTCCGCACTCCGGACCGCTTTTTTATGGCAGTTTTTAAATGTTTCAAACGATTCATTTAATTACTTCAAAATCTTAATACCGCCGATAATAGGTAAAGGCTTCTCCTCTTCCTTAAGGGCAGAAATAAAGCCCATAACCCAGAATACAGCAAGAACGATCTGGCAGATACCCACTACAATGGAAATGATAAAACCTACTACCGGAATAAAACCTGTAATAGTGGAAATAACCACTAACACGAGTTCTGCAACCCAAATAGCAAGAGACTGATTCAGATGGAACTTAGCCCCTTCCTTATCACCTGCAAAGATTGCAACGATCAGTCCAATCCAAGTGAGATAACCTACAATACCTGTTACTTTCTTATCCATTTCTTTTGTCCTTTCCACACTTTAAGTGTATAAATTTTATATCGTAATCCCCAAGATCCACCGCAGCAGATTCTTAATCAGGAAATTACAAACCAAAACAACAATCGCACCATACAGCTGCCAATTATGGAATTTCCAGCCTCTGATATGCTTGATTCCCGCTCTCTCTAATCCTTGAGTCAGCATAAAACCACCAAAAATAAGCACTGTATATAAAACGATAGGATGATACCACACAGACTCCAACATATGTCCATGGACAAGAGCCTCCACTGCTCTAGTTCCGCCGCAGCCCGGACAATAAATATGTAAGTATGTAAAAAGTACACAAGGCGGTATCTCAACATACTTTAACAAGACTTCAAAATAAAATGCCACTCCCAAACAGACCGCTGCCGTTATCCACAAGCCTGCACGAAAGAGATTGTCTTCCAGCGTATGCTGCTTATTCATTTGTTTTAATAGTAGTAGCCTGAAAGCTGAGAGAGTACTGCAGCACCGAATATCAAACTGATAATCATGCTGATTAAACTAAATGCAATGGCAATAATGGAGCAAATAATAGCGCCTGTTCCTACACCTGTAGCACCTTGCTTATTGCCTGTAATTGCACAGATTAATCCCACTACACCTATAATAAGGCCAACCACTCCAAAGCAGCAGCCCAAAACAATCCCTGCAATACCACAAATCAAGCCGACAATCTGAAGTGTGTTGGCCTTATTGGACTCCGCAATTTCTTCAGATGCTCCGGAAGGGATATTAGCCGTATTATCCTGATAATGGCTGTATTGATTCGTGTTATTATTCTGTTCGTTTCCCATGTTTTGTCCGTCCATTTTCTTTCTCCTTATAATGTATGATTTATGTGATTAATCTATTAACTATAAATGAGCAAGTTTAAAAAATTGCACAATAAACCTACGCCACTAAAGCTATAACCTGCTCAAAGCCAATGTGCCTGGCTCCACATTGGTAAACGAAACGAATCCGTTCTTCCTGGATGTGGCTATAAATAT
>CAJUTJ010000146.1 GCA_910589655.1 uncultured Acetatifactor sp.
ATCCAGAAAATCATTTTGGACAGTTACGAGAAGGCGCTCCGGCTTTCGGATGAGGAAATAGAGCAAATTTAACAAAAACAGCTCTCGTTTTAGAGGCAAAATGCACCTTGCCTTTGTATATATTTGTAAAAATATAAAAAAAATTATAATAAATATTGCTTTTTATGTGCATATGTTATATACTATGAAAGTACTTACATTTTGATTCTGTCAAAATGTATACATAAAAAGCTATTCGAGCAAAAACAGGAGGAAAAAAAATGAAAAAGAAGTTTTTGTCTGTTGCGACAGCTTCCGTACTGGCAGTTTCCATGCTGGCAGGCTGCGGCGGCGATAACGGCAACAACGCATCCAGCAGCGCGCCCGCTGATTCCAGCAGTGCAGCGGCTGCATCCAGCAGCGCGGCAGCACCCGCTGATTCCAGCAGTGCGGCACCCGCTGACGACAACAATGGTCTGCTCCCCGCATTGAGCGAAGCTGAGCAGGGACAGCCCAGCCATTTGACAACACCCAGAAGTAACTACATCCAGTATCCTTATGCAGACGGTGCCGGTGTAAAGCTTACCTACTGGATGTCCGTACCCGGAAACGTTGCAAACAATCCTGCAACCACAGATTCCGTACAGATGACTCAGTGGGCTCAGCTGTGGCAGGAGAAGACAGGTATTGAAGTGGAGTTTATCGGACCTACTTCCGATGCGGATACCGCATTTAACCTGATGACTTCCAGTACCGAGCTGCCCGACATTATTGAGTGGGAGTGGACAGGATCTTATACAGGCGGTCCTGCAGCGGCAGAGTCTGACGGCGTTCTGATCTGGCTGGACGACTATATTACCCCTGACGGCCCTGCGGCTGACTTGTGGCAGTATCTTCAGGATAACCCCAGCTTGGATAAGGCTGTTAAAACCGATGACGGTCACTATTACTGCTTCCCCTTCACTCGTGGTGACGCATACCTGCAGACTACATCAGGCCCTATTTTCCGTAAGGATATCATCGAGGCAGCAGGCCACTCACTTGACGAGCTTGTGACCATTGATGACTGGACCACAGTATTGACTGATGTAAAAGAGAAGATGAATATTGCTAAGCCCATTACCACTCAGAACTGGGGTAACTTGGAGCAGCTGTGTCTGAGCGCATACAATGTACGTCCCGGTATGTATGTTGATTATGAGACCGGCAAGGTTATGTACGGTAACATGCAGGAAGGCTACAAAGAGTGGCTGAGACAGATGAGAGCATGGGTTGATGCCGGCATTCTGGATCCCGATATTATTACCAATGACAGTAAGGTTCGTCAGGCAAACATGCTGACTTCTAAAGAAGTATCCGCAGATCCTATTTCCATTGTTACTTATGGTGCAGGCGGCGGACAGATCGGTACATGGAATACCAATGCATGGAAAGAGCCGGATGTTTACGGCGCTGACTATGAGCTGACCGGTGTACAGTTCCCTGTATTGAAGGCAGGCGATGAGATTCACTATGCAGGCGGTTCCACCGACTATGCAATTACCTCCAAGGTACATGCCGTTATTACTGCAGACTGTAAGAATCCCGAGATAGCAGCGGCATTCTTGAACTACTGCTACAGCCAGCAAGGCCATGAAGTAATTAACTTCGGTGTAGAAGGCACCGATTACACCAGAAATGCAGATGGTACGATCACTTACAGTGATTGGATTATGAATAACCCCGATGGTCTCTCTATCGCAGTTGCAATGGCTAACAAGGGTCGTGCAAACATGAGTGGCGCTTTCGTTCAGGATCCTAACTACATTATTGCTTACTGGGCAACCGACCAGCAGCAGAGAGCTTTGCATATGTGGAACGATGAGACTGACGTTCAGATGACCATTTTGCCTCCCGTTACTTTGACTTCAGACGAGACTACCGAGTTCAAGAAGATTATGTCCGATGTAAATACTGCTTCAAAAGAGTACTATTCCGCAGTATTTACCGGTGAAAAAGATATTGATGCTTCTTGGGATGCTTTCGTTGAGCAGCTGAAGGGCATGAATATTGAGAGAGCTATTGAGATTGAGCAGGCAGCTTTGGATCGTTTCAATGCCAGATAATCTTTGCTGATATAGCCAGCTTAGATAGAATAAGAGTCAATGGAGTCTGCTGCTGTACAGACAGCGGCAGGCTCTTTTACTCCCAATATCAATAGGAGGAATGTGGAATGAAGAAAGACAACGCTTCGGCGCCGGCAGTAAAAATTGATAAACAAGCCCTCAGATCGCGCACATGGAAGCAGATCAAGAAAAACAAAATGGTCTACTTGATGGTTCTTCCGGTTATACTTTATTATATACTGTTCCATTATAAACCGATGTACGGTATTATCATCGCGTTCCAAAACTATAGTCCCAGAAAAGGTGTGTTCGGGAGTGAATGGGTAGGGCTGCAGCATTTTAAGGACTTTTTTGGCGGATATTATTTTCTGAGATTGCTGAAAAATACTTTAAAATTGAGTTTTGCTACTTTGCTGATTGGTTTCCCAATACCTATTATTTTGGCATTGTTGATCAATGAGCTGCGCAGCAAGAAATTTTCAAAAGCAGTTCAGACCATTACATACATGCCCCACTTTGTTTCAATGGTCGTATTGTGTTCCATGGTTCGTCAGTTTGTGGGTACTAATGGTTTTATCACTCATTTCTTTACGCTGTTTGGCTATGACGGAGCAAACATGCTGTCAAAGGGAGAGCTTTGGATACCGTTGTATGTTATCTCTAATATATGGCAGGGAGCAGGCTGGGGATCGATTGTATATCTGGCGGCCTTAACCGGCATTGATTCCGAGCTTTATGACGCGGCGAGAGTGGATGGCGCAAATCGTTGGAAGCAGACCGTCCATGTAACATTCCCCTCTATTCTGCCTACCATTATTATCATGCTGATTATGCGTGTGGGCCAGATCATGGGTGTAGGATATGAGAAGACAATTCTGTTGTACAATGAAGGTATTTATGAGGTGGCTGATATCATCTCTACATACGTTTATCGAATGGGTCTGATCAGCCGTGAGTTCTCTTTCTCCACGGCAGTAGGTCTGTTTAACTCCGTTGTTAACTTTATCTTGGTTATTCTTGCAAATCAGATTAGTAAGAAGACCACAGAGACCAGCTTGTGGTAAGGAGGCAAATGAATATGGCTAAGAAAAATTTAGATTTAATGGACTCCAGCCCCAAGGTAAAACACAGCCGTGGTGAAAATATTTTTAATGTGTGCAATATTATCATAATGGTATTGTTTATGATCGCCTGTATTTATCCTTTCTGGTATGTAGTCTGCGCATCCTTCAGTAAGTCTGCTCTCTTGATGGGTAATCAGAGCGCATTGCTTATGCCGTTGGGATGGAGTTTGTCGGCTTATGAGCGTGTGTTTAATACGGCGTCAATCTGGCGTGGATATGGAAACACAATTATTTATGTGGGACTGGGTACTTTTATCAATATCATTATGACGCTGCTTGCGGCATATTTCCTTTCCAGAAAGGATCTTCCCGGCAAGACAGTGCTGACGATATTTATTATGTTTACCATGTATTTCTCCGGCGGTATGATTCCCGGATACTTAAATATTCAGCAGCTGGGCTTGTATGATACCAGATGGGCACTGCTCCTCGGCGGCGCGGTAAGCACCTATAACTTGATTATTATGAGAACGGCCATGTCCGGTATTGACGGTGCATTGACGGAATCGGCGATGTTGGACGGCGCAGGGCATATTACTATACTATTCAAGATTCTGGTTCCTCTGTGTAAAGCAACTATTGCAGTATTGGTTCTGTATTATGGTGTAGGACACTGGAATTCATGGTTTAATGCCATGATTTATCTGGAAGATAAGTCTAAACAGCCTTTGCAGCTTGTATTGAGGCAGATATTGATTTTGGCGGACTTATCGGATGCGGGTATCGGAGCCGATGATGTGGAGCAGCTTTCCGAGACCATCAAGTATGCAACCATTATCGTTTCCACGTTACCTATCCTTGCATTGTATCCTTTCTTGCAGAAGTACTTTACAAAGGGTGTTATGGTCGGTGCGGTAAAAGGTTAAGGAAATTAAATTAAAGAAATTAAAATTGAAAATAAGGGGGTGCCTGAAATCTCAGGTGCCCTTTTCCTATGTACAAGGGCATCCAAAAGAAGTCTGATGCCCTACTGCTTGCAGTGGGGTATTGACTTGTGCCAATGCTTTTGGAAAAAGTAAAGCGAAAATAACTTGTGAAAAAAATTGGTTAGAGGAAACGATTATGATGAAGACTCAAATATTATGCAGAGAAGATTTTCAGGATTTTCCAATAGGTGAATTTCCTTTTGATTTGGAGCACACGGCTGCCGGTGAATATCACTATATCGTTGAGGAGGGATATGCCGGTAATTGGGTGGATCAAGTCTGCAATTATACATATAACGGGACAGGTCCCAGCTGGATTATTACGGAGCTGGACGGTATTCATTTTATGGAATCCATGAGGATTGAGAAAAACCGTCCCCACCGGATATTTCCTACCTTAGAGACGGGGGACAGGCTCTGGAAAAATTATGAGGCATCCGTGAAGGTGCAGAGACTGTCACAAAAGGGTATGGCAGGTCTTGCAGTCTGCATGAACAACAGCATAGACACTTTGGTATTTTCGTTGTCCGGTAAGAATAGAGCGGAACTTTCTTACCGTCATAAGGAGGAAGTCATCGCTCTTGGGGAGTGTGAATTTGAGCATGACTGTGATACTTTATACGGTTTGCGGGTAGACTGTAATGGGAATCGGATTGACTGCTATGTGGATGACAGATTACTGCTTCAGGCGGAGAGCGGGCTGGCGGAGCGCGGGGGCAAGATCGGCATTACCGCGGACTGCCCCACTCGCTTTACGGATGTGACGGTGAGCATATCCAAGGAAGAAGCCGTCTTGCTCCGGAAGAGACAGGAGGAGAAACACAGACAGGAAATTGCTGAAATGTCCTGCCACCCCCGGATGAAGCTGTGGAAAAAAATTGACTTACGTGATTTCGGCACTTCAAGGCAGATCCGCTTCGGACATTTGACGGGAACGGAGCAATGGCATGTGGTTTTGGCACAGATGCAGAAGCGCGTCAGCAGAGACGCCTATGGGTTTATCAGCTGCCTTACGGCAATTGATTTGGACGGAACTATTCTGTGGCAGCTGGGAGAGCCTTCCGGAAACAGCCGCAGGCTGGGAAAGGTATCTGCCGATATGCCGTTTCAAGTGTATGATATTGACGGGGACGGGGCGGACGAGGTTATCGTTGGGAGAAATTTTGAGATCCAGATTTTGGAGGGCGCCACGGGAAAGGTAAAAAAATCGGTAAAAACACCCTATTCCGATGAGGACGACAACACTTTGATCGGGGTTCCTTTTAACACATATGCTTTCGAAAGGATTAATCCCGACGGTATAAGAATCTGTAACTTCAGAGGGAAGGATCGGCCGTCCGATATTTTGATCAAGGATCGCTATTGCAGAGTCTATGCGCTGGATGAGAATTTGAATCTGCTGTGGAAGTATCAAAGTGACAAGAATACGGGGCATTGTCCTCTGCCGGCAGACATCAACGGAGACGGAAAGGATGAAGTGCTTGTGGGCTATAATATGCTCAGCGCGGAGGGAGAGAAATTATGGAGTTATCCCATCACAAGCGACCACACGGATGAGATCGTGGCAGGAAAGTTCAGAGGGGACGGGAAAGGATATTTTGCCTGTGTGTCGGGCACACAAGGCTTCTTCATCGGCGATTTTGAGGGAAATATTGTGGCCGGAGATCTGATCGGTCATGCCCAGAGAGTCAGTGTGGCGCGTTATTGTGAGGATCGGGAAGGCTTTCAGATTGCGGTGACTAACTTTTGGGGACATCAGGGCGTCATTTATCTCTATGACTCGGACGGCAATCAGCTGTGGGAGACGGAAAACGAAATGAACGGCAATCTGGTGACGCCGGTAAACTGGGACGGCAGCGGAATCGAATTGATTTTAACCAATGCCGATCCCCATAAGGGCGGGCTGTTAAACGGCAGCGGCATCAGGGCAGTGGCATTTCCGGATGACGGGCATCCCACGTTGTGCTGTGAGGCAATCCGTTTATACGGAGACGAGAGGGAGGAACTGGTCTGCTGGGATTATGACAGGATGTATATTTATACACAGGAAGACAATCCCAAACCTCAGAACTATCATCCCGTTACCTTTCCCCGCTATAACGCTTCCAATTACAGGGGAGAGTACGCTTATCCCGATGAAAGCTTTCTGGATTTTTCATAAGGCAGTATCCTCCGGACTGCCCTTTGCATCACTTTTGGCAGATAGCAACAAACAATTAATTTGCAGGCAAAAAAGCTGTAAAAGCAGTGGAAATCCTATATTGAAAATGGTATGATAGACAAAATATTTTAAAAAAAGCTTTTTCGAAGGAGATAGCCATGATTGATAGGGAAGAACTGGTAAGCGGACATAATCCGGTGCTTTTAGAGGTAGACAAGGAATCCGTTCTGACCGTCGGAAACGGTGAGTTTGCTTATTCGGCAGATATTACAGGTATGCAGACGCTTTATGAAGAATATGATGTACTGCCCCTGTGCACTTTGTCTCAGTGGGGATGGCATACCAAACCCGTCAGTGACGAGAGATATGAATATACGCTGAGGGATTTGGTGATGACGGAGTACGATGTCTGTGACGGAAGACATGTGGGATATCCGAAGAAAGAATTTCAGGGAAACGAGGAGGTCTATCAGTGGCTCAGGAAAAATCCCCACAGGCTGAATCTGGCCCGAATCGGGTTCCTGTATAAAGGAAAGAGAATAGTATCGGAGCAGCTGACAAATATCCGTCAGGAATTAAAGCTGTATGAAGGTATTTTGGAAAGCGCATTTTGCGTTGACGGCATTCCCTGTAAGGTGCGGACGGTCTGTCACAATCAGGGAAAGGATCAGCTCGGGTTTCTTGTGGAAAGTCCTGCGCTGGCGGACGGGAGCCTCACTGTGGAGATCCGGTTCCCCTATGGCTCGCCGGATATTACCGCATCCGATTGGAAGGCGGACAGTCTGCATACCACGGAGGTTACGGAGAGACGGGAACAAGGGATTTTGTTGAAAAGGCAGCTGGACAAGGACTGCTATTTTGTAAGTCTGTCTTCCAACGGTAAGCCGGAGGAACGGCTTGCGGAGCATTGCATATACGTGAAAGCACAGGGCAGTGTTTTGGAACTTACGGCAGCGTTTTTTTCGTCAACGGAGTGTGGCGGCAGTGCCGGTACGCATGGAGAGGTGAAAGCGCCGGCGAATGAGGGACGGTTGTCTGCCGATGTTGTTTTTTCCCGGATTATGGAAGCCAGCCGTCAGGGATGGAAGGACTTTTGGGAGAAAGGCGGCGCAATCCGCCTCAACCGCAGCAAAGATAAGAGGGCATGGGAGCTGGAGCGGAGGATTGTCCTGTCCCAGTATCTGCTGGCCGTCAATTCCAGCGGCTCCACACCGCCTCAGGAGACGGGGTTAACCTGCAACAGCTGGTACGGTAAAATGCACCTTGAAATGTACCTTTGGCACTGTGCATGGCTGCCCCTGTGGAATCATTGCGATCTGCTGGAGCGCAGTTTGAAATGGTATAAGGAGCATCTGCCGGAGGCCCGGGAAAATGCCCGAAGGAACGGATATGACGGAGCGCGATGGCCCAAGATGGTGGCTTCCGAGGGCATAGACGCCCCTTCTTCCATTGCCCCTCTTTTGGTCTGGCAGCAGCCCCATATTATCTATATGATGGAAATGCAGTACAGGAATGAAAAGAGCCAAAGCTTTTTAGAGGAATACTGGCCGGTGGTGGAGGAGACGGCCCGGTTTATGGCGGATTTCGTAGTGTGGAACAAGGAGCACGGCTGCTATGATATTCCTGCTCCCGTGATTCCCGTTCAGGAGTGCCATAAAGAGACCGATACCGTGAATCCGGCCTTTGAGATAGAGTATTGGAGGGTGACGCTGCGCATTGCGGCTCAATGGGCGGAACGTCTGAATAGAACTCCGGATCGGAAATGGATGGAAGTGGCCGGACATATGGCCATGCTTACGGCAGAGGATGGCGTGTATCTGGCACATGAAAAGTGTCCGGAAACCTTTACGGAATTTAACAAGGATCACCCTTCCATGCTGGGCGCCTACGGACTGATAGACAGCGACCGCATTGACAGGGAGATCATGCGCAATACATTGCATCTGGTAGAAAAGTGCTGGCAGTATCCCACTCTTTGGGGCTGGGATTTCGCCTTGATGGCTATGACGGCAGTGCGTTTGGGCGAGCCGGAGCTGGCAATCGAGCTTTTGCTGAAGGATACGCTGAAAAACTGTTATCTGGCAAGCGGTAATAACATGCAGATCAGCAGGCCGGATCTGCCCCTGTATCTGCCCGGAAACGGCTCCCTGCTTTTGGCGGTGGCGGCCATGGCGGCAGGTTATGAAGGATGTATGGAGAAATTTCCCGGCTTCCCCAAGGACGGACAATGGACGGTGGAGTATGAAAATATTCAGAAGCTCCCTTAAACGGGCTGCGAAATTTAAGCCGGTGGAGGACAGTATTTGGCGGAGGCTTGTCGGCGCCGTCCGGAAATTTTGCTGCGGAGGTGTGTCGGCACCGTCCGGAAATTTTGCTGCGGAGGCTTGTCGGCGCCGCCCGGAAATTTTGCTGCGGAGGTGTGTCGGCGCCGTCCGGAAATTTTGCTGCGGAGGCTTGTCGGCGCTGTCCGGAAATTTTGCTGCGGAGGCTTGTCGGTGCCGTCCGGAAATTTTAACGGCGCAGGGCAAGGGGCAGCTCGAAGGACGTGGTTTTGGCCGTGGAGCCGCCAAAGCATTGTTGGTATGTATAAGTGCCCGATAAAGAGGGCAGGAGGTATTTATGAAATCAGTAGACGTTAAGCTTCCGGAGATTCCGGAAAAAAGATTTGTGATCACGGAGTACGGCGCGGTGCCCAACGGAAAGGCATCCAATACAAAAGCCATCGCCGCCGCTATAGAGGCGGCATCTCAGGCCGGAGGCGGCAAGGTAGTCATCCCGCCGGGAGTCTGGCTCACCGGCCCCATTGAGCTGAAATCAAATATCAATCTTCATGCGGAGAGGGGAGCCTTGATTTATTTTGACAAAAATCCGGAGGAATACCATGTATTTCTGGCGGACTATGAAGGACAGCCCCGGATTCGCACCGTCTCACCTATTTATGCGAGAGAGGCCGAAAATATTGCCATTACGGGACAGGGAATTTTTGACGGAAACGGACAGCTTTGGCGGCCTTTAAAAGAAATGAAGGTGACAAAAAAGCATTGGCAGCAGTGTCTGAACAAATGTCCTCATGTGATTCAGGGCGGCGACGGCGGCATTTGGATGCCCACCGAGACGATTTATAAAGGCGCCACGGAGGGAGAACCCAATGTACTTGCCCCCGATGCGGATGTGGAAGCGGCTTTGGCCAGAGCGGCGGAATATTATGATTATTACCGTCCGGTGATGGTGAGCATTGTAAAATGTGACAGAGTCTTGATTGAAGGGATAACCTTGCAGAATTCTCCTGCATGGAATGTGCATCCTTTGTTTACCACGAACCTGACCATCCGCAATGCCAATATCAGGAATCCTTATTATGCCCAGAACGGGGACGGGCTGGACTTGGAATCCTGCAGCAAAGTACATATCCATGATGTACAGTTTGATGTGGGAGATGACGCTATTTGCATGAAGTCGGGCAAGAATGCGGTGGCGAGGAAGATCCCCATTCCCACCGAAGACGTGTACATTCACGACTGTGTGGTATATCACGGTCACGGCGGCTTTGTGGTGGGCAGTGAGATGTCCAGAGGAGTTCGCCGTATTACGGTGGAAAATTGTACTTTTGTAGGAACGGATGTGGGAATCCGTTTCAAGAGCGCGCTGGGACGGGGCGGCGTTGTGGAAGAGATTGACATTAAAGATATTTATATGACGGATATCGTAAATGAGGCAATTATTTTCACCATGGGATATGTACTGACGAATTCGGACGGTTCCACAGATTTGAATCCTGAGGACGTTCCCCGGGAGGATGTTCCCGAATTTAAAAACGTGCGGATGAAGAATATCAACTGTGTGGGCGCAAAGCAGGCCATTAAGATTGAGGGCTTGAAGCAGCTGCCCATCCATGATCTGTCCGTGGAGGATTCTTATTTTAAAGCGGAAATAGGATATACCGAGAGCTATGCGGAGAATATTGTCTTGAATAATGTAGTTATAGATGCGGATTAGTCATGGCATGAGGAAACCCGCTAAGCCCGGAAAGACCGCGCTGAGTGGGTTCACGCTCTGCCAAGCAAAGATTTTGTTCCGGAGGTTAAAAGAACGCAGGAACAGCGTTCTTACACCTTGAGGCAATGCTTTGACAGTTTGTGCCCGAAAACACGGCGTTTCTCATCGGAGCTTTAGCTCCGTGGGATTGTGGGTCGCAGCGAAGCTGCGGCATGGAGGTTAGCATGTATATTATTGTAGGTCTGGGAAATCCCGGCAGGGAGTACGAAAACACCAGACATAACATCGGCTTTGATGTGATCGACAAGCTGGCAGATCAGGAAAATATCGGTGTGCTGGAAAAAAAGCATAAAGCTATTATCGGAAAAGGTGTGATTGCAGGACAGAAATGTATTCTTGCCAAACCTCAGACCTTTATGAACCTGAGCGGGGAAAGCGTGCGTGCACTGCTGGATTATTATAAAGCGGACGAGACAGCCGACTTAATCGTAATCTCCGATGATATCAGTCTGGATGTGGGACAGCTCCGCATCCGGAAAAAGGGCAGTGCAGGAGGGCATAACGGTTTGAAAAACATTATTGCCCATCTGGGGCACGATACCTTTATGCGGGTGAAAATGGGAGTGGGAGAAAAGCCCAAGGGCTGGGATCTGGCAGATTATGTGCTGGGGCATTTCTCACCTCAGGAGCGGGAAACTATGGAAGAAGCCGCGGGGCGTGCGGCGGACGCCATCCGCAGGATGATTACGGAAGATGCGGATGTGGCAATGAATGAGTATAATAGGAAGGTGTAACAATGCAGGCATTACTGGCGCCCCTACAGGAGCTTGCCGAGTTTGACGGCATGAGAAAAGCGGTGGCCGGCGGAAACGCGTCCATCGCTTTGACCGGCTGTGTGGACTCCCAAAAGCTTCATATTATTTACGGAATCAGCGATGGCTTAAAGTGCAAAGTCATCGTTACTTATAGTGATGTAAAAGCCAAGGAATTATTTGAGGAATACAAATTTTATGACAGAAATGTCATGCTGTATCCGGCCAAGGATCTAATCTTTTTTCAAGCGGACATTCACGGAAACCAGCTGGTGAAGGAGCGTGTGAAGACGCTTCGGAGATTGATGGAAGGGAAACCCGTGACCATTGTCACCACCTATGCGGCGTTGATGACGCCTCAGGCTTTGTGGGATCGGAAGAGGGACGTCATAGATGTGGAAAGGGGAGGCTCCCTTCAGGAAAAGGAACTGGCAAGGAAGCTGGTGTCCATGGGATATGAGAACTGCTATCAGGTGGAGAGTGCGGGACAATTTTCCGTGCGGGGCGGTATCATTGACATTTTTGACCTGACAGAGGAGAATCCGTATCGGATCGAGCTGTGGGGAGATGAAGTGGAATCCATCCGCAGCTTTGACGTCTTAAGCCAGCGTTCCATTGAGAAGCTGGAAAGTATCTCCGTATTCCCCGCCACGGAGTTTGTGCTGGATGAGGACAGAATCCGCGCAGGCCTGAAGAAGCTGGAGCAGGAGGCGGCAAAACAGGAGAAAATGTTCCGAGACAAGCATTGCCCGGAAGAAGCCCAGAGGATTAAGCTTCAGGTAAAAGAATTGAAAGAACAATTGCTGGAGTTCCACAGCAGGGTAAATCTGGAGAGCTATATCCGGTATTTTTACGAGAATACGGTGACTTTGCCCAAACTGCTGCATACCATGGGCAAGACCGCGTTTTTCATGGATGAGCCTGCCCGCATCAAAGAGCAGGCGGATGCGGTGGAGCTTGAATTCCGGGAGAGTATGACGCAGAGGATGGAAAAGGGATACCTTCTGCCGGGGCAGACGGATATCCTTTACAGCGGCGAGCAGGTGGCTGTCTCTTTGGCAGACGGGAGCGTTGTTACCGTCGCTGCCATGGAGGGCAGGACGGGCTATTTTAAGCCGGAGAAAAAGCTGGATATGGCTTCCCGGAGCGTTGCTTCTTATAATAACAGCTTTGAAACGCTGGTAAAAGATCTCACCATGTTCCGGAAGAAGGGCTACAGAGTACTGCTTTTGTCCGGTTCCCGGACAAGGGCAAAGCGTCTGGCGGAAGATCTGCGGGATATGGGCTTGACCGCCGTGTACACGGATGATCCCTTCCGCACCGTGCAGCCCGGAGAAGTGCTGACATATTACGGGCATGTGGGAAAGGGATTTGAGTATCCTTTTTTAAAGTTTGTGGTTCTTTCCGAGACAGATATTTTCGGTTCGGAGAAGAAAAAGAAGAAAGCGAAGAAGCTGTATCAAGGCCAGAAGATTAAGGACTTCAACGAGTTGAAGGTGGGAGACTATGTCGTTCACGAAACCCATGGTCTGGGAATTTACCGGGGGATCGAAAAGGTGGAGACGGAGAATGTGGTCAAGGACTACATTAAGATAGAATACCGTGACGGCGGCAATCTCTACGTTCTGGCCACCGGCCTTGACGTTATTCAGAAATACGCTTCCTCGGAGGCGAAGAAACCGAGGCTCAACAAACTGGGCACTAAGGAGTGGGAGAAGACTAAGACCAAGGTCAGGAGCGCCGTCAATGAGGTGGCAAAGGATCTGGTGGAGCTCTATGCTGTCAGGCAGCAGAGCCAAGGGTACGCATATGGCAAGGATACCGTGTGGCAGAGGGAGTTTGAGGAAATGTTTCCCTTTGAGGAGACGGAAGATCAGCTGACCGCCATTTCGGACACGAAATCGGACATGGAGAGTACGAAAATCATGGACCGCCTGATCTGCGGGGATGTGGGCTACGGTAAGACGGAAATAGCCATCCGTGCCGCTTTTAAAGCAGTGCAGGAAGGAAAACAGGTAGTTTATCTGGTGCCCACCACTATTTTGGCCCAGCAGCATTATAATACCTTTGTCCAGAGAATGAGCCATTTCCCCGTTACCGTTCATCTGATGAGCCGGTTCCGCACTGCCGGAGAGATTAAGAAAACCATTTCGGAGCTGCAAAAAGGTATGGTGGATATTGTCATCGGTACTCACCGCGTGTTGTCTCAGGATGTAAAATTCAAAGATCTGGGACTGTTAATTATCGACGAGGAACAGCGTTTCGGCGTCACTCATAAGGAGAAAATCAAAAAGCTGAAAGAAAATGTGGACGTGTTGACCTTGACGGCCACCCCTATTCCCAGAACCCTTCACATGAGCCTCATTGGAATCCGGGATATGAGCGTGCTGGAGGAGGCGCCGGAAGACAGGCTGCCCATCCAGACCTTTGTCTGCGAGTATAATGAGGAGCTGGTGCGGGAGGCTATTTCCAGAGAGCTTGCCAGACAGGGGCAGGTCTATTATGTGTATAACCGGGTCAACAATATTGCGGACATTGCGGCGAAGATTGCCGGTCTGGTGCCGGAGGCAACGGTGGCATATGCCCACGGACAGATGAAGGAGCATGAGCTGGAACGTATTATGTTTGACTTTATCAACGGGGAGATTGATGTGCTGGTATCCACCACCATTATAGAGACCGGCATGGATATCTCTAACGTGAACACCATGATTATCCATGATTCCGATAACTTAGGGCTTTCCCAGCTCTACCAGCTGCGGGGGCGGGTGGGACGCTCCAACCGTACCGCATATGCCTTTCTCATGTACAAGCGGGATAAAATGTTAAAAGAGATAGCGGAGAAACGTCTGGAGGCAATCAAGGAGTTCACGGATCTGGGCAGCGGCTTTAAAATAGCCATGCGGGACTTGGAAATCCGCGGGGCAGGAAACCTTCTGGGTATGAGGCAGCACGGACACATGGAGGCGGTGGGATATGATCTGTACTGTAAAATGCTCAATGAAGCAGTACAGACCTTAAAAGGAGCGGCCGTGGCGGCGGATTTTGCCACGCTGATCGATTTGGACGTGGACGCGTATATTCCCGAAACCTATATTGTAAATGAGATGCAGAAGCTGGATATCTATAAGCGGATTGCGGGCATTGAAAACGGTAAGGAACGGGACGATATGAAGGATGAGCTGCTGGACCGTTTCGGTGAGATACCCAAACCGGTGGACAATCTGTTGAGGATAGCGCTGATCCGTGTGGCGGCTCATGGGCTTTATATGACGGAAATTAAGGGGAAGAACGAGAGGATCACCTTTACCTTCCGGGCGGACGCTTCCGTGGATCCGGAGGGTATCCCCAAGCTGTTAGGCAAATACGGGCAGAAGCTGTCCTTCACTGCCTACGGCAACCCTTTCTTTACCTACAAATATAAAAAGACGGGATTGGTGGAGACGGATGCAGAGCTGCTGCTCAATACGGCAGAAGAGCTTTTGAAAGATTTTAAGGGAGTTTTATTACTCTCGTAATATGATACCTTCTATTCAGAACAAAACAAATCAAGGCAAGGCGGCCGGAAACGTTCCCAGCGGAAAAGTTCGGACGGGCCGGCTGAGACAGGCCGAATCAGATTCTGGATAGGAGGTATTTTTATGAAGGGTTATCACACACAGAGCGGCTATATGGGGCTGGTGGAGGGCAGTTACATTTTGTTTGCCAGCGAGGGGGAGTACATGGAATATATAGAGGAATTTAATGTAATATAGATATTTACTTGCGGGTAAGACGGATACAACTATCTGTCTTAAGGAGATAGCTGAGGGGAAAACCGTATGAATGGTAAACAATATCATATTCTGCCGGAGGGGAAATAACCTTTTCGTATATTCTCTTTCTTGTAAGCATGAGATGTGGTACAATAGCCTTAACCGCACATAATATAAGAAATAGTGATGGCGGCGTGGATATTTATGTCGTAAAATCAGGTAAATGCAAGGCAAAAGCATATTAATGCAAACAGGATAGAAAGTATGAAAAGAGAGGGTAAACACATGAAGAAAGAATTTGATCTGCTGTCATTGGGGGAGATTATGCTTCGTCTGTCACCGCCGTCCAACGAGCGTATGACCAGAGGAGACACTTTCAGCAAACAGGCAGGAGGTGCAGAGCTGAATTCCGCCACCGGAGCGGCTATGCTGGGTCTGCGCTGCGGCATTATCTCCAAACTGCCTGCTAACGATCTGGGCATGTACATAAAGAACCGTGTCCGCCTCTGCGGTGTCAGCGACGACTATCTGGTGTATGATGAGAGCGGTGATGCACGTCTTGGGGTGTACTACTATGAGAGCGGGGCATATCCCAGAAAGCCCCGTATTGTCTACGACAGAAAAAACACGTCCATCAATAAGCTGTCCATCGGCGATTTTGACGAGAGTATTTTCCGTTCCGCCAGATGCTTTCACACCAGCGGCATCACTCTGGCGCTGAGCCATGAGCTTCGCGATACGGCGGTTGAGATGATTAAGAAGTTTAAGGAACAGGGAACCATTATTTCCTTTGACGTGAATTTCAGAGGAAATCTATGGACCGGTTCCGAGGCAAAGGCTTGTATAGAGACGATTCTGCCCTATGTGGACATTTTCTTCTGCTCGGAAGAGACTGCCCGGTTGACTTTCTTGAAGGAAGGGGATGCCAAGAGCATCATGAAGAGCTTTACCGAGGACTTCCCTATTTCGATTGTGGCGTCCACTCAACGTATTGTCCACAGCCCTAAGCGTCACACCTTCGGCTCCATTATTTACAGCGCAAAGGATGATACTTATTATGAAGAAGCGCCCTATGCCGACATTGAGGTGGTGGATCGTATCGGAAGCGGCGACGCGTATATTTCCGGTGTGCTATACGGACTGCTGTCCCATGAGGGGGAATACCAGCGAGCCCTTGAGTATGGAAATGCGGTGAGTTCTTTGAAGAATACCATTCCCGGCGATCTCCTCAGCACCGATTTAAAGGAAATAGACGGAATCATCCGGGAGCACAAGTCTACGGGACGTATCGCCGAGATGGACAGATAATCAGCGGTTTCGATTTCCCGGCGGATTAATCTTGCTTCGGCACGGCCACATACCAGTCGTGGAACGGAGTCAGGGTGAAATCATTTTCAAAGTCGGGCACATCTATATAGTAGATAATATAGATGCTCTCGGAACGAATGTTTTCATAGTCGATTCCTATGTGGATACGGATTCCGTCTTCGGTTTCAAAGCTGGCGGGAGCAGGCGCAACATTATAAATTACGGAAGACAGATATTGGGAGGGCAGAGTCTCGGTGTATAAAAGTAATCGGGGCCATTGCGCTCCCTTTTCCACAATGATAGAATCAATTTCCCGTGCCGAGCACTGTTCCAGCGCATAATGGACGCAGTCTTCCACGCCTTCCGCAAAATAGGCGCTCACAACTCCGCGGTAGTCCGTGTAATAATCCTTTTGAAAAAAGCCAAGGCAGATCAGGTATACGAAAGCAAGACCGCAGGACAATATTTTTGTGAGCTGCGCTTTCTTTCGCCCGGCCAACTCCGTTACGGTCCAAACCCCATATGCTTCGACCAGCACCAGAGGAATATACAGAGCGTTGATCTGATGGAGAACAGCCGATACCAGCAGACAGACAATACCTCCCCCGAGCAGCTGGACAAATAAAAAGAATTCCGGACAGAATTCCTTTTTGCGGAAGCTGAGGAATAAACGCGTCAGCAGAGAAAAGGTTCCTGCAATGATGAAGATTCTGCCGATATCATAAAAAAGTCCCCATGGGAGCAGAATATCGAAAGCACTGCCGTTGTTCTGATGCCAGAGAAGGGAGAGCGCCTTGCGCAGATTCTGCCACATGCCGGAAACAGTCAACGCAATTTCGGATCCGCGGTAGCCTCCCATCTTCGGAACGGTCATAAAGGGAAGGGATATTTCGGGTATTAACTCCGAATTAACCATTACAAACAAGAGAAGCGGTACGGCCATAAGAAACAAAATCAGAGAAGCCCAGAGCCCCCATCGGTCAATGCGCATTTTTTTGTGCAACAGGCAGTATGCAATCTGCAGAATAAGCATAATCGGGACAATGGGCCAGATAACGGCATAGCAGTACAGGCTTAATCCATAAAAGAATCCCGACAGAAGGAGATATTTCTTTTGCTCCAATCCCTTTACAAAGAAGGTCAGCCCGAAGATCAAAAAGCCGGGAGCCAGATTGGCATCCAGCCCCCATCGGGACATCATAATATGCCATGGGCATATGGCCAAAAGAAAAAGGCTCCAGAGGGCCAGACTCTTGTTTTTAAAAAGACATTTGATCAGACAGTAGACAGAATATAGAGTAAAGACGGACACCGCCGCTTGAGGAAGTCTGCTCAGGAAGGGGGAGAAGTGTCCGCCGTTCAATGCAAAAAGGGGCATTAACAGCCACACATACAATGCGCTGTGACCGTCGCCCCAGTCCGCCATATAGACCGGAAAACGATGTCCGGCGGAATCCATTCCTTCCTGCAGAAGAGCAAATCCATTCCAAGCCACAAAGCTTTCGTCCTGATGCATTCCGCCGGGGACACTGTCTAGGCAGATCAGCCGGAGAAATGCACCAAGCAGCAGAATGCAAAGGGGAAGTAAATCGGTTAGGGAAAATTTAGTAATCTTTTTATCGGTCATTGCGTTTCCTCTTGAGGAGAATTCTATATCAGGCCTCTTGATTATATTGTACCAATACTACGTTTTTTACGCCGGTAATACCGGACAGATTGTCTACCAGCGGGCCGGAATCCTTTTTCAGGCTCACGGCATACGTGATTTCTGTGGTGGAGCCGCGTTTAATCTTGGATTTCAGCTTCTTTTTCTGTTCATATAAGGCCTCCTCCAAAGCTTCTGCCGCTTCGTCCCCGTAACGGATTACCAACAGATAGGAAGCGGTGCCGTTCAGGAGCAGGTAGCAGAGAATAAAAACCAAATCTACAAGGAGGGTTCCTATAATGGCAATGAAATAAAGCCTTGCACCGGAAGTAAGTCCGGCGGCTATAGCGAAAAACAAGAAGCCCACATCCAGAGGTTCCTTTACCGCAGCCCTGAAACGCACGATGGAAAGCGCGCCCACCATACCAAGGGATAATACCAGATTGGTGGAAATACAGAGGATGATAAAGTTGGTGAGAAGGGTGAGCATTATGAGCAGCATACCGAAGCTCGGAGAGTATGAGACTCCCTTATAAAAATAGCGGTAAACTACATAGATCAAAGCAGCACATAGAAAAGCCACCGCAAAAGACAAGATAACCGTCCCTACGGAAAGGGATTCGATCATTCCCATCTGCTGCATGGATTCCGATAATAAATTTTTAATGGTATTCATGGTGAAATCTCCTGTTCGTTTTCTCGGGCAGTTATAGGTGGAGAAGCCTGCCCCCCAAAAAGCTGCCTTGCTTCCAAAGCAGATTATTACGGCACAGCACATATTTTGACAATGCCATCCGCTGGGCGGACACACTGTTTAAAAGACGGCTGATGTGTTCCGGCAGATACTGGTTAAACTTTATCTCCAGAATAGTGTCTTCCCCCAGTACATCGGAACCGCCCTCCGGCGTCCAGATCGGAATCTCGGGGCTGCCCGACAACAGGGCGCTGTCAAAGGTTATGCGCGTATGCCCTAAGGGAAATGTATATGCTTTGCGGACATAATCTACCACCACCACGGGCCGCAGACATTCCGAAAGAGCCATGGCATAGATAGAATCGCTGAGGGGATTGCGGTAGTCGGGAAGGGAGGAAAAGTCGCATTGCATCATGGCATCGGCAGTTTCCTTTGAAACCGTCATAGAAGCTTTGTAAATGAGATTTCCGCGTTTTTCTTTCCGCTCCAGTTTGATCAGGTCGTCCTGACAGTTATAAAAGCGGAGACGGATTTTTTCGCGTTCGGAGATACCGGCTTCCTTTTCCGCGTAGGCCCGGTCGGTAATGGTGTCAAAATAGATACTGCGGATGGTGTAGCTTCCGTCGCTTCCGCTGTGGATATCCGGCGGCATTACGGCACGGATGCGCTGCTCCAGCAGAAGTCTTTGGGCAGGCGGCAAGAGCCGCTTTATTTCCTGCCGGTACTTTTTTTCGGCCATATTGGTATTCCTCCTGAATTCTCTTTAATAATATAGCATAGGTACATGCTTTTTAAAAGTCTTTTTTTGACAGGATAGTGCAAGTATGTTAAGTTATAAGTAACAGTTCAGGCAGCCCCTCCCGCGAAGTCAAAATCGCGTCCCTATGCGATTTTGCGAGACATGCGGGCGCCAAAACGCATTCTTTCCGCGTTTTGTGTGCATTCTCGTAACGGTTCAGTGCCCTGTCTGAACTGTTACAGTTATAAAGGAATGATTTATCAAACACATTCTTTTTGATTTGTCCGGTTAAAAATGTGGTGAAGGAATTGGGATGCAATTGAACAGAAAACAAAAACAAATATTTGCCTTTTTGGCGGCTGCATTTGTGCTGTTGTCTTTGGCCGGTTTCCTGATAGACGGCGCAATACGAAAAACGGATTCGAAAATCCCCAAGGAACAGGTGGAGTTTTCCCACGAAAGCGGATTCTATACCGAGACGATTTTCTTGGAGCTGAAGACGGGGGAGAGGGGAGACATTTTGTACACTTTGGACGGCTCCAACCCTTCCGGAGAGAACGAAAATGCGTTTGTCTACGACCACCGGCAGGGCATTGTGCTGGAATGTTCGGAGACAGAACAAGTCTATACAGTAAAAGCCGCCGTTTTCGGAAACGGCACGGAGCAGGGAGCGGGTTCCGGAAACGGCACGGAGCAGGGAGCGGGCTTCGGAAACGGCACGGAGCAGGGAGCGGGCTTCGGAAACGGCACGGAGCAGAGCGGTTCCGGAGACGGCACAAATACGGAGCGGGATACAAGCTCCGGCAGCGGGGAGGACTCTGTCAGGATCTGTACAGGGACTTATATCGTAGGCTCGGGAGTACGGGAAAGGTATGATATCCCTGTTCTGTCCATTTCGGGGGATCCGGCCGATCTGTTCGGGGAAGAGGGAATTTTGCCGGTTGAGAACCGCTATTTCAGAGGCCGGGAGTACGAAAAAGAGGTTCGGGCCACGCTCTTTGACCTGCAGGGAGAAGAGGCCTTTGCCCAAAATTGCGGTCTGCGCGTATACGGTTCCTCTTCGCGGGGGAAAAACCAGCCCTCTTTACGGCTGTATGCCCGTTCCGAATATGACGAGAACAAGACTTTCCATTATTATTTCTTTGAGGACGATTACGGGGCGGATAATGTGCGGATATCCGATTACAAGCGCATTATCCTGCGGAACGGCGGGGACGACAACGGCTATGCATACATCCGGAACGAGCTGGGCAACCGGCTCAGCGGGGAGGCCGGTTTTCCCGACGTGCAGCACGCGTCCCCTGTGTGCGTCTATATCAACGGAGAATATTTCGGGGTATACTGGTTTATCAACAATTATGATGACCGGTATTTCGAGGAAAAATACGGCGAATATGACGGACGGATGGTGGTTCTGGAGGGACAGACATCGGGTCTGTACGAGCAGGAGGAAGAAGACGAAACGGAAAAGCTGATCCGGGAGGAGTACAATGCCTTTTACGCGGAGGCCTCCGCGCTGGACTTAAATGTGGACGAGAATTGGGAGCGGTTAAACAAAACCGTAGACGTGGAAAACTTTTTAGAATATATGGCCCTTGAAAATTATGTGTGTAATCAGGATTATATGGTAAATAATTTCCGGGCTTACCGGTATTATTCTCCCGAAGGTGAGTATGAGGAGGGGACGGTATTTGACGGCAGATACCGGTATCTGCTGTTTGATCTGGACGAGTCCTTCGGATTTGCCGTCCATGGCGGCGAGGGGACAGGGCCGGAGGCTCTGCGGACAGCAAGCTGTCTGGGAGATATCAGCATATTCAGTAAGCTGTTCAATAATATTATGACCAGACCCGAGGGAAGGGAAAATTATATACGCTATTACCTGTCCCTTGCCAATTACTATTTTGCACCCGAACAGTCTCTGGCCGTTATGGCGCAGATGCATGAAAGCCACGGAAGCGAGTTAAAATATTTATATAACGAGACGGAGCTTCTGGCCGGAAATGCGGACACGCCGGAAAATACGGATTACGGACATGTACTGAATGAACTCGATATAATCGCAAGCTTTTTGGAAGAGAGGCCGGCGTTTGCGCTTCAGGATCTATCGGTGTCTTTTGGCTTGCAGCAGGCTTATAAACTTCTATTGGCCAATGAGAATCAAGCCAATATAACTTTGGACAATGCTGTGTTTCACGATGCGGAGTATGAAGGGTTTTATTTTCAGGAAGTTCCGGTGAGGTTATCGGCATCGCCCCAATGCGGTTATCGGTTTGACTATTGGCTGGTGAACGGAAACAGAGCGGATACGGAGACGCTGGAGATTGGACCGGAGATGATAGAAGACGGTTTTGTGGGAATCGAGTGCGTTACTTCCCCGGATCCGGAGGCGGGCTTGGTAATCACTGCCATAAAGAGCAGGGGATTAGGGGATTATATCGTGTTGGAAAATTTCGGAACCGAAGAACTCAATTTAAAATATTATTTTCTGACGGATAAGGCGGAGGAAGGCAGAGCTTCATCGCTGCCCTCCATGAGGCTTGCGCCGGGAGAAAGCGTGACCGTTTACTGCAGTAATTATACCCGCATAGACGCTCTCGGAAAACCGGGAATCAATTTTAATTTAAAAGCCGGAGAGACACTGGAGCTTTACAAAAGTGACGGAACTTTTTTACAGGCAGTGGAAGTGCCTCGGCTGAGCAGCGGGGAGAGCATATATCGATTGGATCCTTACAGCGGTGCGTTTTATGAGGAGGTTCATAACGTTTCTGAGAGCATTGATTAATTTCTTGCTTCAAATTTCATAAAAATGTATAATAACCCTTTGTTTACAAATACTAGAAACGCGTTTTGATATGTAACAGTATGTTGTGAATGGAGGGTTTTTCTATATGAAAGCGACAGGAATCGTAAGAAGAATAGATGATCTGGGAAGAATCGTGATTCCGAAGGAAATCCGCAGAACACTGCACATCAGGGAATCGGATCCTTTGGAAATATATACGGATAAGGAAGGACAGGTCATACTGAAAAAGTATTCTCCCATCGGTGAGATGACCACTTTTGCAAAACAGTACGCGGAAAGTCTCGCGCAGGTGTCCGGACATGCCGCATTGATTGCGGACAGGGATCAGTTCATTGCGGCGGCGGGCGGCTATAAACAGATGGTAAACAAGTCCGTGAGTAAGCAGATGGATGAAAAGGTGCATAACAGAGAGACGCTTATGGCTACCAAGGGAGACAGAAATTTTATCACTATCTGTGAAGATGCTGCCAATGATTACCAGCATGAGGCCATCACGCCCATTCTGTGTGAAGGAGATGTGATCGGAAGCGTGGTTCTTTTGCAGAACGATAATAAGAGCCGCATGGGTGAGGTGGAACAGAAGCTTCTGCTTTCCGCGGCCGGTTTTCTGGGGAGACAGATGGAGCAATAATGCCGCTGCCGTTTACTCGGCGGCCGGAGGCAGGCTTTCGAAACGGGCTTTATGCAATGACCGGCCTCAGGCAGACATGCGCGAAACCGCTGTTTTGCGGTTTCTGTGCATGTGTTACTAAACAGTAACAACTGTTGCCGAAAATCAATCAACTGTCCTTTACTTTTTTGACATAATTTGATAAGCTGTCTGTATATGAAATAGTAAAAGGGTGGAGGCAGAGTGGTACGTGAGTGAATTGAATGTTTATACATCGATATATCCGGCAGCAAAATTTACATTTTCGTTGACCCTGACCTTACAAGAGGCCAACAGTGCAATGTTTCGCTTTTTAGGTGAGCGTCAGTATTCCTCCCTATACAAGATTGTCAGGGAAGAGGATTTGGAGCGTCTGCAGAACGCCGTGGAGAAATGCAAAAATCTGTCTTCCGGAGAAGAAATTAACGAATGCATACAAATGCAGAATCAACAGGGAGAGTACGAAAAGTATATTGTGATTCTGCAGAAATACCAAGACATAGATTATGTATATCTGGAGCTTCGCAATGTCAGCAGCGATGAGAGGGAAATCAAGGAACTCAAAAGAAGGCTGACGATTTTCGAGGACTATCTGACTCTCAACGGGAAGGCATATTTTATCTATTTTCCCGAGGAGGACAGATTTCACCTGTTCTGGATGGACTACAGCCAGATGGTGGATATCTGTAACCAGCCCCTTTCGGAGTGGCGCCGCCGGATGAAGGAGAAGGAATATGTGGCGGACAAGGATATAGCGGTTTTTGAGAGCTTCTGCGACGCTTTAACCAAGGCAAACAGCGAACAGTCCTTCGTCTTTTCCGGTAAGATTCTTTCATACGGCGATAATATGGACGGATATAAGGTGCAGATGATTCCCAGAATATATCAGGACAAGAAGCTGGTGCTGGGAGTCTGGGCGGTGGTCAATGTCAGAACCAACGAAGAAGCCGGCGACTATCTGGAAGGAACTTTTGTAGACGCGCTGACGAAGACATTAAACAAAAAGTCCATCACGGAATACGCCTTTAAAAATGTAAAACCCGGGAATCAGACGGCGGTCATTATTGTGGATCTTGACTATTTTAAAAATGTCAATGATACATACGGACATCTGTTCGGTGATCAGGTCATCAAGGCATCCTCGGACGTGATGAAAAGCGTGGTGGGAAGCAGCGGTATGGTAGGGCGCATCGGCGGGGACGAGTTCCTGATTATTCTGAAGGATTATGGGGATGAGCCCGGTTTGAGAAGCTATTTGAGGAGTATCAAAGCCAATATTAATATGCTGTTTCCGGAGCGGGTGGGAGAAAACAGGCTCTCCTGTTCCATCGGCGCTTCCCAGTGCGGCGTGGATTCCAATGATTATAACGAACTGTTCCGCATAGCGGATAAGGCGCTGTATATAGCCAAGCAAAAGGGCAGAAACCGCTTTGTCCTCTATGATGTGCGCAAGCACGGGCAGTTCCACATGACCGACGAATCCACCGATATGACCGAGATCCGCGACAGCTTTTATTCCGAAAAGGATTTAAGCGAATTGAATAAGCTTCTGGCGGAAATGGTCTTAAAGGGGAGCGGGTGCCTTCCGGAGATTTTGGAACAGCTGGCGCATACAATGATGATTGACAGAATCCTTATTTTCTGGGGAAAAGACCGGAAAGCAGCTGCCCATTATCCGGCGGAGGATGTGTGGGACGCGGATGCACGGCAGGTTTTTGAGGACGAAAATTATCTCAGCCTCTTCAAAGACGATCTGATGATCTGTACCAACACCAATTATATGGAATATTCCCAGAGCCGTGTTTACAGCATATTACAGAAACGGAAGGTGCTGAGTTATATGCAGTTTCTGCTCCGGGACGGGGAGGGGAATCTATGCGGCATGGTGTCTCTGGAGGCATGTAAGAACCGGAATTCTTTCCCTAAGCTGGCTGTGCAGCTGTTCGGAAATATGTGCCGGATCGTAAATGCCGTTTTGATTCGGGAATTAGCTCTTGACAAGTGAAAATTTTAGAGACTATAATACAATTTATATAAATATAAAAATCAGGAAATGCGAAGACGAAGAGAGTAGTTTTATCCGGAAAGACAAAGCGAACCGGTGGCGGTGTGAGACCGGTGCGAGTAGGGATATTATGAAGATCACTTCCGAGCAGTCAGGACAAAAGGAACGGCTTGGCTAAGTACCGGTAGTTCTGGACGAAGTTCCCGCGTTAAGGGATACCATATAACTTCCGGCATGAGTGTTCCTGCGGCGGATATCGGGCGGAAGCGTATGATGTAACAGGTGGTAGCGATGTGATAACCCTCGCCCTTTTACAAGGGCGGGGGTTTTTTGAATCCGGTGAAGACAGTACAACAAACGGAAAGGAAGGAAGGGAGAAAATGTACAAACAGGTTGACAGTAATTTGAATTTTGTGGAGAGGGAGAAAGGAATTGAAAAATTCTGGGCGGATAATGGGATTTTTCAAAAGAGTATCGACAGCCGCAAGGACGGGCCGACGTATACCTTTTACGACGGACCGCCTACCGCAAACGGAATGCCCCATATCGGTCATGTGGAAACCCGCGCATTTAAGGATATGATTCCCAGATACCGCACCATGAAAGGCTGCATGGTTCCCAGAAAGGCCGGATGGGATACCCACGGTCTGCCCGTGGAGCTGGAAGTGGAGAAACTGTTGGGGCTGGACGGAAAAGAACAGGTGGAAGAGTATGGCCTTGCTCCTTTTATTGATAAATGTAAGGAAAGCGTCTGGAAATATAAGGGAATGTGGGAAGATTTTTCCGACATTGTAGGCTTCTGGGCAGACATGGACGATCCTTATGTTACCTATGACGATAATTTTATCGAGTCCGAGTGGTGGGCGCTTAAGACCATTTGGGACAAAAAGCTGCTTTATAAGGGATTTAAGATTGTTCCTTACTGTCCCCGCTGCGGAACTCCCCTGTCCAGCCATGAGGTGGCACAGGGGTATAAGGCGGTGAAGGAGCGCTCCGCCATTGTCCGTTTCCGGTGTGTGGGAGAGGACGCTTATTTTCTGGCATGGACGACCACCCCTTGGACGCTGCCGTCCAATGTGGCTCTATGTGTGAACCCGGAAGAGACATACTGCAAAGTGAAAGCCGCCGACGGCAAGACATACTATATGGCTCAGGCGCTTTTGGATACCGTTTTAGGCGGGCTGGCGGAAGAGGGAAAGGCGGCCTATGAAGTATTGGAGACTTACAAAGGCTCCCAGCTGGAGTATAAGGAATACGAGCCCCTGTTTACCTGTGCGGGAGAAGCGGCGAAAAAGCAGAAGAAGAAAGCCCATTACGTAACCTGCGACACTTATGTCACAATGTCAGACGGTACGGGTATCGTACACATTGCGCCTGCTTTCGGTGAGGACGACGCCAGTGTGGGCAGGAAATATGAGCTTCCCTTTGTCCAGTTTGTTGACGGCAAGGGCAATATGACGGAGGAGACACCTTACGGGGGCAGGTTTGTGAAGGATGCGGATCCCCAGATCCTGAAAGATTTGGAGGCGTCAGGGAAATTATTTGATGCGCCCAAGTTCGAGCATGACTATCCCTTCTGCTGGAGATGTGCTACGCCTTTACTGTATTATGCGAGAGAGTCATGGTTCATTAAGATGACCGCGGTGAAGGATGATCTGGTGCGGAACAACAATACCATCAATTGGATTCCCCAGTCCATCGGGGAAGGGCGTTTTGGCAACTGGCTGGAAAACATTCAGGACTGGGCGGTTTCCCGTAACCGCTATTGGGGGACTCCGTTAAATATTTGGGAGTGTGAGTGCGGCCATATGCATTCCGTGGGGAGCCGTGAAGAGCTGTACCGGCTCAGCGGCAATGAGGAAGCCAAGACGGTGGAGCTTCACAGACCTTATATTGACGCCATCACAATCCCCTGCCCCGAGTGCGGCAAGACAATGAAGCGTGTGCCCGAAGTAATCGACTGCTGGTTTGACTCCGGCGCCATGCCTTTTGCACAGCACCATTATCCCTTTGAAAATAAAGAACTGTTCGAGCAGCAGTTCCCGGCGCAGTTTATCTCGGAGGCAGTGGATCAGACCAGAGGATGGTTCTATTCCCTGCTTGCGGAATCCACGCTGCTGTTTAATAAAGCACCCTATGAAAATGTAATCGTCATGGGGCTGGTTCTGGACGAGGACGGTCAGAAGATGAGCAAATCCAAGGGGAATGCAATCGATCCCTTTGAGGCTCTAAAGACCTACGGAGCGGATGCCATCCGATGGTATTTTTACACCAGCGCGGCTCCCTGGCTGCCTAAGCGGTTTTCCGGCAAGGCGGTTATGGAAGGACAGAGAAAGTTTATGGGAACCCTTTGGAATACCTATGCTTTCTTCATCCTGTATGCCAACATTGACGGATTTGACCCCACGAAATATGAGCTGGAGTACGATAAACTGCCCGTTATGGACAAATGGCTGCTGTCCCGTCTGAACACCGTGGTCGGGGAGGTGGATAATAACCTTGACAATTACCGCATTCCCGAAGCAGGGAAAGCGCTTCAGGACTTTGTCGATGAGATGAGCAACTGGTATGTCCGCCGCAGTCGTGAGCGTTTCTGGGCAAAGGGAATGGAACAGGATAAAATTAATGCTTATATGACACTATACACTGCTCTGGTGACCATCTGCAAGGCGGCGGCGCCCATGGTTCCTTTTATGACGGAAGAGATTTACCAGAACATGGTGCGCAGCGTGGATGCATCCGCGCCGGAGAGCATTCATCTGTGCGATTTCCCTGCGGCGGAAGAGAAGTATATCGACCGGAAATTGGAGGATGCCATGGGGGATGTGCTGGATGCGGTTGCCATGGGACGTGCCTGCCGCAACGATGCCGTCATCAAGAACCGCCAGCCTTTGAGTCGCATGTATATCAAGGCCGACTTTACGCTGGAAGAGTTCTATACGGATATTATCAAGGAAGAGCTGAATGTCAGGGAAGTGGTATTTGCGGAGGACGTGAGAGACTTTACCACTTATACCTTTAAGCCTCAGCTCCGCACGGTAGGGCCTAAATACGGGAAGCAGCTGGGCGGCATCCGGAAGGCACTGGCGGATTTGGACGGAAATGCGGCTATGGATGAATTGAATGCGAATGAGAAGCTGGTTTTCGAAGTGGACGGTGTGACGGTGGAGCTGTCCAAGGAGGATCTGCTTATCGATATGGCGCAGAAGGAAGGCTATGTATCTCAGGAGGATAACAAGCTGACCGTGGTTCTGGATACCAATCTCACCCAAGAGCTGATTGAGGAAGGGTTCGTCTACGAGCTCATCAGCAAGATCCAGACTATGCGTAAGGATGCCGGCTTTGAGGTCATGGATCATATCCGTGTGTCCCTGAACGGAAACGAAATGCTCTGGGCGCTGGCACAGAAGAACGATCCGGTGATCTCGGGCAAGGTTCTGGCGGAGGAACTGACCTGCGGAGCGGCGTACTCCGTCTCAAAAGAATGGAATGTAAACGGTGAGACCGTTACCATTGCTATAGAAAAGGTTTGAAAAACTTCCATTTTCTGTTATAATAAAAAAATGAAGCTGTATTAAGGCTGTGTCCGAAGGTCACATTTTCAGCCTTCGGGCAGAAGCCTGAGACGGGGAAAAGGAGATAAGGAAGACAAAATGAAGAATACATTTGTAAAAAAGAATTCTGCGGTTTCCGCCGGAGAAAGCAAAGAAATCAAACAAGTCGGCGAGATCTCGGAAAGCAAAGAGAATAAAGAAAGCAAATTAAAATTCAACAAGGATTTGTTCAAGAGAAGCGTGGAGTATAATGTCAGGACGCTTTACCGCAAGGATATGTCCGAGGCTACGCCCCAGCAGGTATTTCAGGCGGCTTCTCTGGCAATCAAGGATCAGATTATAGAAAATTGGATCAAGACCCAGAAGGCATATGATAAGGAAGATCCCAAGATGGTGTACTATATGTCCATGGAATTTTTGATGGGCCGTGCTTTGGGGAACAATATTATTAACCTTCAGGCTTCCAAGCCGGTGAAAGAGGCGTTGGATGAACTTGGGTTCGACCTGAATCTGGTGGAGGATCAGGAGCCTGACGCAGCGCTGGGCAACGGAGGCTTGGGACGTCTGGCTGCCTGCTTCATGGACTCGCTGGCAACTCTGGGGTATCCCGCATACGGCTGTGGCATCCGCTACCGTTACGGTATGTTTAAGCAGGAAATCCGTGACGGCTATCAGGTGGAGGTGCCGGATAATTGGCTTGCGGACGGGAATCCTTTTGAACTCCGCCGCCCCGAATATGCGAAGGTGGTAAAGTTTGGCGGCTATGTAACCATGCAGAATGACGAGAACGGAAGAGTGAATTTCGTTCAGGAGAACTATCAGGCTGTGAGAGCCATTCCCTTCGACCTTCCTGTTGTGGGCTACGGAAACGGCATTGTAAATACTCTGCGTATCTGGGATGCGGAGCCCATGGACGGTTTCCGTCTGGACTCCTTTGATCAGGGGGATTACCGCAAGGCGGTAGAGCAGGAGAATCTGGCCAGAAATATTGTGGAGGTTCTCTATCCCAACGACAACCACTATGCAGGCAAGGAGCTTCGTCTGAAACAGCAGTATTTCTTTATTTCCGCATCCGTTCAGGAGGCAGTTCAGAAGTACATGAGAAAGCACGACGATATCCACAAGTTTTATGAGAAAGTAACCTTCCAGCTGAACGATACCCATCCCACCGTGGCAGTGCCCGAACTGATGAGAATCTTGCTGGATGAGTATTACCTGACTTGGGATGAGGCATGGGAGATTACCACCAAGACCTGTGCTTACACGAATCATACCATTATGGCGGAGGCGCTGGAAAAGTGGCCCATTGACCTGTTCTCCAGACTGCTTCCCAGAATTTATCAGATCGTGGAGGAAATCAACCGCAGATTTGTCCGTCAGATCGAGGAAAAATACAGAAATGTCTATGGAGTGGATATACAGGAGAAAGTTCGTAAGATGGCGATTCTGTATGACGGACAGGTGAAGATGGCTCATATGGCCATTGCTGCCGGATATTCCGTAAACGGTGTGGCACAGCTCCACACGGAAATCTTAAAGAAGGAAGAATTGAAAGACTTCTATGAGATGTTCCCGGATCGCTTTAACAATAAGACCAACGGCATTACTCAGAGACGTTTCCTGCTTCACGGAAATCCCTTGCTGGCCGACTGGGTTACTTCCAAGGCGGGGGACGGATGGATCACCGACCTTCCTCAGATCAGCAAGATTAAGTCCTTGGCAGAGGATAAGAAGGCTCAGAAGGAGTTTATGGAGATTAAATATCAGAATAAACTGCGTCTGGCGCAATATATCAAGGAACATAACGGTATTGAAGTGGATCCCAAATCCATTTTTGACGTTCAGGTGAAGCGGCTTCATGAGTATAAGAGGCAGCTTCTGAATATATTACATGTGATGTATCTGTACAACCAGTTAAAAGCCGACCCTTCCATGAAGTTCTATCCCAGAACCTTCATCTTCGGCGCCAAGGCGGCGGCGGGCTACAAGACCGCAAAGCTTACCATTAAGCTGATCAATGCGGTGGCGGACGTGGTCAACAATGACAAGTCCATAGGGGGCAAGCTGAAGGTTGTGTTTATCGAGAATTATAATGTTTCCAACGCAGAGATTATCTTTGCGGCAGCGGATGTTTCCGAGCAGATTTCCACCGCCAGCAAGGAGGCTTCCGGCACCGGTAATATGAAATTTATGTTAAACGGCGCGCTGACTCTGGGCACAATGGACGGTGCAAACGTGGAGATCGTGGAGGAAGTAGGCCAAGAGCATGCATTTATTTTCGGTATGTCCTCCGACGAGGTGATCAACTACGAGAATAACGGCGGCTACTACCCCATTGAGATCTTTAACAATGACGCGGATATCAAGAAGGTGCTGACACAGCTTATCGACGGGACATATTCCGAGAATAAGGAATTGTTTAAGCCCTTGTATGATACCTTGTTAAATAAAGATACTTACTTTATTTTGAAGGATTTCAGATCTTATGCGGAAGCCCAGAAAAAGGTGGAGGCAGCTTACAGAAATACGGAAGAATGGGCAAAGAGCGCTATTTTGAATGTGGCATGTTCCGGTAAGTTCACTTCCGACAGAACGATCCAGCAGTATGTGGATGAGATCTGGCATCTGGATAAGGTGGAATTATAAATTAGAAATCAGAAAAATGAAGGGATTTGCATGAATCGACGGTTAAAATGTGCAGGATTCCTTGTGTGTGCGGCCGCCTTAGCGTTATGCTTGGGCGGCTGCGGCCATAGGGAAGTACCTTGGGAAAAGCAAGTTACGGAAGAAACGGTGTATGTGAAAGGGGTGGAGAGGGAATATACTCTTTTATTCCTGACAGACAGCCATGTGGTGATTCCGGATGACGGGGCGTCACAGCAGGAACAGCAATATGCGCAGGAGAGACAGGGGATGTTCCGAAACAAGGAAGGCGTTCTCTCTGCGGAACAGTTTCCGGAGTGGATTCAATATGCCAATGAAATGAAGGTGGATGCGGTATTGCTGGGCGGGGATATCATAGATTCGCCCTCCGACGCAAATGTGGAGTGGCTTCAGGAACAGTTGTCGCAGCTGGAAATGCCCTATTTGTATGTGCCCGGAAATCATGACTGGACTTATCCGTGGGAATATATGTCGGATTACGGAATAGAAAATTATCTGCCCAAGCTGGCGCCGATGATGCAAGGGAACACGGCTATACAATCTATGGAAATAGGGGAATTGCTTTTGGTGGGCGTGGATAACAGTAGAAGTCAGGTGCTCCCGGAAGCCATTTCCCGATATGAGGAGCTGCTCGCATTGGAGAAGCCGGTTATTCTGGTAAACCATGTGCCCTATGCCGCGGAAACATTGCTGCCCAAGGCATGGGAGGCATGGGGTAGTCCTACGGTGTTGGGGGGGGGAGATGACAGAGCGATCTGGCCCAATGACACTTCCCTCTATTTTATGGAATTGACTATGGCGGCGGACAGTCCGGTAGAGCTGGTTCTTGCCGGTCATGTGCATCTTTATGATAGTGGTGTCATAGACACGGATTTACAGCTGCGCCAGATTGTAGGAGGTGCGGCCTATGAGGGACGGGCAGTGCTGATAAAGGTAACGGGCCGGAGCAGTGAATAGTGTAATCTGAAGGATTGCTGTGAAGATACACACAAATCTGCAAGGACAACGTGCATGGCGTACAAAAAAGGTGCAAAGTCTTTATTGGATTTTAAGACTTTACACCTTTTTGATTTGTATAACGGGGAAAGACGGGCAGCCCCATTAATAGGAAAAGGAGCCGGGCGGCAGATTTTAGGCATTGCATAAACAGGCATTTTCTTTTATAATAATTACTTAGTGGAAAACGGAAGCCGGATACATAAGGCTTTGAAAATCAGACAATCATCATTGACAGGAAATATGAAATAACGGCCTTGGAACGAAAGAGAAGAGACGGAACTGGACAACAGTCTCGGAACGTATGCCCCCGGAAGGAGTTTACGGCTGCGTCCTGTGCAGACGGAAAATCCTTCCCTGAAAATGGGGGCAGGAGAGAAGAGACGGAACTGGAATAGGAATAGGAGGATAATATGGTAACATTGTCAGAAGGCGGAGCTTATCTGATCAACGGCACAGAGATTGTGCCGGACAATGCGGAAGCGGCGGCTGCCATAAAAGCGAAAACCGGAAAAGAGATTACAAAGGAAGAAGGGGCAAAGCAGACCATTGCTTACGGAATCTTGAAAAGCCACAATACTTCCGGCAATATGGACAAGCTGAAGGTGAGATTCGACAAATTGACCAGCCATGATATCACCTTTGTGGGCATCATTCAGACTGCCAGAGCGTCAGGGCTGCAGAAATTCCCCATGCCCTATGTGCTGACTAACTGCCATAATTCATTATGTGCGGTGGGAGGCACCATCAACGAGGATGATCATATGTTTGGGCTGACCTGTGCCAAGAAGTACGGCGGTGTATACGTGCCTCCTCATCAGGCAGTCATTCATCAGTTTGCGCGGGAAATGCTGGCGACAGGCGGCGGCATGATTTTGGGATCCGATTCCCATACCCGCTACGGCGCGCTGGGAACCATGGCTGTGGGAGAAGGCGGCCCGGAGCTGGTAAAACAGTTATTAAACCAGACTTATGACATCAATATGCCCGGAGTGGTGGGCGTATACCTGACAGGCGCTCCGGTAAAAGGCGTAGGCCCTCAGGACGTGGCTCTTGCCATTATTGGCACCGTATTCAAGAACGGATATGTGAAAAATCAGGTGATGGAATTTGTAGGTCCCGGTGTGGCTTCTCTGAGCGCCGATTTCCGCATCGGCGTTGACGTTATGACTACGGAGACCACCTGCCTGTCCTCTATCTGGAAGACGGACGGTGTGATTGAGGAATTTTATGAAATCCATGGACGGAAGGCAGATTATAAAGAGCTTAATCCCGGTGAAACAGCGTACTATGACGGCATGATCCAAGTGGATCTGTCCAAGGTGCGTCCTATGATTGCCATGCCTTTCCATCCCAGCAATACTTACACCATTGAAGAACTGAATGCCAATCTGACGGATATTCTGGACGAGACGGAAAAGCGTGCACAGGTAAGCTTGGACGGCGCCGTGGAATTTCATTTGAAAAACAAAGTAAAAGACGGCAAGTTTATGGTGGATCAAGGCATCATTGCAGGCTGTGCGGGCGGCGGATTCGAAAATATCTGTGCGGCGGCCGATATCATGAAGGGAAAATATATCGGCTCCGACGGCTTTACCTTGAGCGTATATCCGGCTTCCATGCCCGTATATATGGAGCTGGTTAAGAACGGCTGTGCGGCGGCGTTGATGGAAACGGGAGCGGTTATGAAGACGGCATTCTGCGGCCCTTGCTTCGGTGCGGGCGATACGCCGGCGAACAATGCTTTCAGCATCCGCCATTCCACCAGAAATTTCCCTAACCGTGAAGGCAGCAAGCTGCAGAACGGCCAGATATCCTCGGTTGCGCTGATGGATGCCCGTTCTATTGCCGCTACCGCAGCGAACAAGGGCGTGTTGACTCCCGCTACGGATTTTGACGGTGAGATCGGCAGATATCAGTATCATTTTGACAGTAATATTTATGCAAACCGTGTGTTTGATTCCAAGGGTGTGGCCGACCCCGATACAGAGATCCGGTTCGGCCCTAACATTAAGGATTGGCCTGCTATGGGCGAACTGCCGGAAAATCTGGTTCTGCAGGTGGTCAGTGAGATTCATGATCCTGTCACCACTACGGATGAGCTGATTCCTTCCGGAGAGACCTCTTCCTACCGATCCAATCCTCTGGGACTGGCAGAGTTTACTTTAAGCCGTAAGGATCCCGAATATGTGGGACGCGCCAAGGCAATTCATGCTTTGGAAGAGGAGCGTATGAAGGGAGGACATCCTTGCCACGTGCTGCCTGCCATCAAGGATGTGATGAAGCCCATTCAAGAAAAGTTCCCTGAGGTGAGTCATACGAATACCGGCTTCGGCTCCACTATTTTTGCGGTAAAGCCCGGTGACGGCTCCGCCCGGGAACAGGCGGCATCCTGTCAGAAGGTATTAGGAGGATGGGCGAATATTGCCAATGAATATGCTACCAAGCGTTACCGCTCCAATCTGATCAACTGGGGTATGCTGCCCTTCCTGATTGAAGCCGGTGAACTGCCGTTCCAAAATTTGGACTACCTGTTTCTTCCCGGCATTCGGAAAGCCGTAGAGGAGAAAAACGATAACATTACCGCATATGCGGTGAAAGACAACGCTCTGAAAGAATTTTGCTTAAAGCTGGGTGAGCTGACGGACGAAGAGAGACAGATTATCCTGAAAGGCTGCCTGATTAATTATAACCGGGTCTAGCGTGAAAAGTACTTCTAGCCGCTTATGCCAGAGGGCATTTCGCGGAGAAGTACTAAATTCCCCAAACTGCTAAAGCCTAAACTGCTAAAGCAGTTAGAAAAATGCCGAAAACACGGCATTTTTGCAAACAATAAATTGCGCCGCTTCCGTATGTGCGTCGGGTGCTGCAAACGGCATTACTGCAGAAACAGTGTACGGACGGTATACAGGCAGCGCAGAATGTATAAGAATCTGAATAAACGCATTTTCCGGACAGACATTGAGTTTGTACGAAAGCTAGTTCAGCTTCGGAATGAGAGGACATATGGAATTTAACAAACCTGTATCCAACCCCATGCTGGTGGGAAGCATTGAACTGTTGAAGGAGGAGGACACGCCGGATCACCGTAACATGTTCGTGTCGGAGATGACCAACGCCAGCTTTCTTGCTCCTGCGCTGATCGATCCGGAACCTACGGAAAATGCCGAGGGAAAGCTTACGATCACGGGAAGCAGCAAAATACAGTTTCCCATGCTTTCCACACCGGACGGGAAAAAGTTTTTTATGGCATTTACGGATGCGTCGGAATATGACAAGTGGCAGGAAAAAACAAGGCCTCTTCCTACGTTTGCCTTAAAATTCGACGACTATGTGGCTATGCTTTTCCACAAGAACGAAGACGGATCTACCACACAGGCATTGGGATTTGTGATTAATCCGGCGGGCTGTAATATCATTGTGCCGAAGGAAATGATCGCCAATATTATGGCGGTGCGGATGGCGGCAAGACAACAGGCGGCGAGACAGCAAGGCCAGCCCGTGCCTCCTCCGGAAATCAAGAGATAACTGCATAGGCAGAATGTACCAGAAACACTAAATTAAATAGAAAGTGTGCCGATAATAATAATACAGGATGGGAGTTAGGCCGACTCCCGTCTAAGTAAAGATTGGACACCACGGATGGTATTTGTATGAGAAAGGGATTTTCTCGTGTAAATGCCATTTCTTTTTATGAGGGACAGGAAGAACATCATGGAAGAGTTCGGTATCGGGGAGGCTGCGGCATCATGGAAGGTGAACAGCGTGACGGATGCCGAATGGGTGGACATTAAGGAGAGAACAGAGATTGAGAATTGATTCCAGTGCTGTCGGAATGAACTCTGCCAGAAGCTATCGGGAGACTAATGTGAGTATAAGACGGTTTTTTGTAACCCAGCATACGGACAGTGAAGCAAAGGAATTACAGACTGCGGAAGACGGTAATGGTGAAAAGCCAGATACAGAGAATGGGGAACGGGATAAGACGGGAGAAAACAAGGCGGGGACTCAGTCCGCGTCCCTGAAGGAGTGGCAGGGACGGATGCAGTATACCGCGGGAGCGGTTACAGTGCGCAGCAGCGAAAGCCAGACATTGACAAATATCCGCCAGATGACAATACGATATATCTTTGATTTATTGTTTTCACATAGAAGAAACAGGCTGGAAGGCTGGAACAAGGGAAATGCCTATAATCAGCCTTCCAACGGCGGGAATAAGGAGAATCCTACATTGAAGCAAGGTTCCGGCGGGAACAAAGAGAATCTTGTTATACCGCAGGGCATCTCCGGCGGTGTGCGTGTACTCCACTATAGTCATGAAACTTTTCATGTCGAAAGCGAGACAACTGCTTTTTCCACAACGGGAACGGTAAAAACTGCGGACGGGCGTGAAATTAATTTCAATGTCAATGTGGGGATGAGCAGAGAGTTTGAGAGCCATTTTGCATCGGATCTTCAGATGGCTACCTTTAAGCTCTGTGATCCGCTGGTCATCAATTTGGACAGTGATGTGGCAGATGTGGAGGATCAGACCTTTTATTTCGATCTGGATGCGGACGGGGAGACGGATGAGATCTCCCGGTTGGGAAAGGGCAGCGGGTTTCTGGCTCTGGACAAGAACGGTGACGGTGTGATCAATGACGGAAGCGAGCTCTTCGGGACACAGAGCGGCAACGGCTTTGCGGATCTGGCAAAATATGACGAGGACGGCAACGGCTGGATCGACGAAAATGATGCGGTCTGGGATAAGCTGAAGATATGGTGCAAGGATGAGAACGGCAAGGATGTGCTCTACCGTCTGGCAGATAAAGGAGTAGGAGCCATCTGCCTGCAGAATGCTTCCACCGACTTCACCATTCAGGGACAGGGAGGGAAGACTCAGGGAGTGGTCCGCAATACGGGAGTTTTTCTCTACGAGAACGGGCTTGCCGGTACCATTCAGCATGTGGATATGGCAAAATATGATGTGGGAGCGTAAGTTACAGGGAGGCGGATGCCTCCTTGTTTTATGGAAAAGAATGTGCTATATTATAGCTTACGGTTTGAATGACGTCTCCATTGATATCAAATAAAATGCCCGCAGTCTTTCCGGCACGGCCTTCGGAGGCGTTTGCGGCAGAGAAACATGTTACTGTTCACTTCGTTCACAGCAACCTATGCACAGAAATCGCAAAACAGCGATTTCGCACATGTCTGTCTCGGGTTTATCACGCAGAAACAGCGTGAAAACACCTCGCGGCGACAGCGAGTGAACAGTAACAGAGACATTCGGGAGAAAGAAGGTATTACCTTGCGCAAGCTATATGATGAAAATAAAATAGACTACAATGGTCTCTTATATCCCTCAAAGGCTATGTTTGCCTTGCTGATTCCCATTGTAATCGAGCAGTTTTTGAACTCTTTTATGGGAATGATGGATACCATGATGGTGAGCAATGTGGGCAGTGAAGCCATTTCCGCGGTATCGCTGGTGGATTCCATTAACAATCTCGTTATTCAGATCTTTGCGGCCATGGCATCCGGCGCGGCGATTATCTGTTCCCAGTATCTGGGCAGCAAGAGGCAGGATTTAAGCAACAAGGCGGCAAAGCAGGTGGTTTTGACGGTGCTTGTGATTTCCCTGTCCCTGACGTTGTTCGGACTCATTCTGCGCAGACCCTTGCTCCGGCTGATTTTCGGACAAATCGAAGAGGGAGTCATGGCACAGTCGCAGATTTACTTTTTGATTACGGTGCTGTCCTATCCCTTTTTGGCGATGTTTAATGCGGGGGCGGCTTTTTTTCGTGCCGGCGGGAATTCCAAATTTCCCATGAAAGTATCGGTGGTTTCCAATTTGCTCAATATCTCCGGCAATGCGTTTCTGATCTTCGGATTAGGGCTGGGAGTGGCGGGAGCCGCCGCTGCAACATTGGTATCCAGAGTGTTTTCCGCCGTTGTCATATTTGCGTTTTTGAGGAAATCCAGACAGCCCATTGTAGTGCGGGATTATCTGGCCATCAGGCCGGATATGCCGCTGATCTGGAAAATATTGGCCATCGGTATTCCCTCCGGCATTGAGAACGGTATGTTTCAGTTTGGCAAGCTGGCCATTCAGTCCACCGTCTCCACCATGGGGACGCAGGCCATCGCGGCACAGGCCATGACCAATATTTTGGAATCCGTTAACGGTATCGCAGGCGTGGGTATCGGAATCGGCCTGATGACGATGGTGGGGCAGGCAATAGGAGCCGGACGGAAAGAAGAAGCAAAATATTATATTGTAAAATGTACCCGGCTTGGCTTGGCAGGTATTTTGATTTCCTGTCTGTGTGTGCTGGGAATCTGTAAGCCGGTTACGTGGCTGGCGGGAATGGAACCGGCCAGCGCAAAAATGTGTTTTGAGATGGTGGCGGCCATCACGATTGCGAAACCGCTGTTCTGGGCCTTTTCTTTTGTTCCTGCCTATGGTATGCGTGCCGCGGGGGACGTGCGGTTTTCCATGATTACCTCCACCGTAACCATGTGGTGCCTGAGAGTGGCTCTCTGCGTTTTTCTGGTAAGAGTGTTCCGGATGGGGCCTATGGCGGTGTGGTACGGTATGTTCACGGACTGGGCCGTAAGGAGTGTAGTGTTCTTCTGTCGGTTCCGGAGCGGAAGGTGGATGAAGCAGAGCGTATAAGAGTCTTGCAAATAAGACGATAAATAAGTTATAATATGAATCATAAACGATATTATTTTAAACGGAATCCAAATAGAAGTACGGTGGGGAGGGACGGATATGAAGAAGATTTTGGCTTTAATACTCTCGGCGGCAATGGCCTGCGGACTGACTGCCTGCGGCAGGGAGACGGCGAGCGGGGAAATGTCCTCTGAGCAGGAGGAACAGAGCGATACATCCTCTGCCCGGATAAATACCGCTGTGGACGAGCCCGGTGACGACGTGGCGGATCTGACCTTTATGTGGTGGGGCAGTACGGTCAGGGGAGAGAGGACACAGGCGGCTTTCGACCTGTACTGCAGCAATAATCCCGGTGTTGCCATTACCTCAGAGTGTGTGGAGTGGTCGGAGTACTGGAATCAGTTAAAAACAAAGGTTGACAGCGATTCCCTTCCGGATATTATGCAGATTGATTATTCTTTCTTGGAGAGAAGCGTAAACAACGATATGCTTGTGGAGCTGACTCCTTATCTGGCAGACGGAACATTGGATCTCTCCGGCGTGGATCCGGGACTTATCAGCGCAGGCTCTGTGAACGGCAAGATATATGCGATCTGCGGCGGTGTCAATGTGCCCGCTTTGATGTATAATAAATCTTTAACAGACGAGCTGGGCATAGAGATCAGGGATAATATGACGCTGGAAGAATTTTATGGGATTGCAAAGGACATCTATGAAAAGTCGGGGGTAAAGACAGATATGCCCTATGGTATGGCGTATAATTATCTGCCCTATATTTTGAGAGCTCAGGACATTACCAAGATGTTTAACAGCGATTCCCTGAATGTGAAATCGGCAGAGACATTTCAGGAGTATTTTGATAGCTATGAAATCGGCAGAAATGAGGGATGGATTATCGGCAATGACGTCCATGCCAATCTGACGGACGTATCCATAGAACAAAGTCCGCTGGTGTATTACACGACACCGGAGACACAGTCATGGTGCGGATTTTTCTGGTCCAACCAGCTCACTGCAATGACCAAGGCAGCGCCGGAAAACATGGAGATCGGCATCACCACATGGCCTTCTTCCGAACCGGAAAAGTCTGATTTCTTAAAGCCCGCGCAGTTTTTTGCAGTGTCTACGGATGCGGGGGAAGATGAAGCGGCGGCAGTGAGAGTGGTGAATTATCTGTTAAATTCCAAGCCCGCAAATGAACTTATGCTGGGGGAGAGAGGTGTTCCTGCGTCAACGGCCATAGCCGATGCCATTTCCCCTCTCATGGATCAAAACGGACAGAAGGTTACTAATTTTATCAATAATGTGGTTACACCCAGCAGTTCCAATATTTCTCCCTCGGATCCTATGGCGGCCACCGAGGTATACAACTGTGCGGATGAGCTGATCCGCCGGATTCTGGACGGTGAACTGACAGCGGCCGAGGCGGCACAGGAGCTCTTTGAACGGGGGAATCAGATGATGAAAGGCAACGGTTAAACGTTGGGAACTTTATAGATAACGGTCAGGCCGGATGCATGGAAATATCGAGACGGAAAAACCGGATGAAAAAACCGGATGAAAAAACCGGATGAAAAAAGAAAGCCAAGGCAGGCTTTCTTTTTTTAAACAACTTTTTGCAGATAAAGAAAATAATGTATAAAAATCAGCTTCTCATGGCAAGAATAATAGCGAAAGGAAGGAAACTGCTATGAGAAGGAATAATAATAGAAAAAATAATGCGAAAAGGGAACGTATCATTATGTTTGCCTCATCCGCTTTTGTGCTGGCGGCATTGACCATGACAGGGATCTATATGAAATCCAGAAATGTAGAATCACAGGACGACGGCTATACCATAGATTTTACCGCACTGGAAGACAGCACTGACGACAAATATGAAGAAATCGCGCAAAATACGGAAGTGAATCAGGAAAATGCACCGGATGGATTAGAAGATGATCTGGATTATACCCCTATGGAAGTGGGATCCGGACTGATAGAAATTCCCGGACTGACGGACGGTAATGTGGAGGAAGAGACGGAACTGCCTCAGATTGAGCCGCAGGCGGATCCCGTCAGTGAGGCGGAGACAATTTTGGAGGAGAAACCGGAAGTGATAGCAGAAGCGCCTCAGGAGGAAGAGCCGGAAGAGGAGCCCCAACCGGAGCCCCAGCCGGAGCCCCAGCCGGAGCAGGCGGCAGCTCAGGATGTCATCGTGGCAAGAGAGCTGCATTTCTCAGAGGAGAACGGACTGCTGAAGCCCGTAAACGGGACGGCGGTGATTCCCTATAGTATGGATGGCAGCACTTATTTCGCTACGTTGGATCTCTATAAGTATAATCCCGCCCTTATGATCGGAACGGAAGAAGGCTCTGCTGTCACTGCATGTGCCGAGGGAAAAGTCGTTAATATTTTTGAAAACGAAGAAATCGGCCACGCAGTCACAATGGATCTGGGAAACGGATACCAGCTCACCTATGGGCAGCTGAAGGATATTAACGTAACACTGGACAGCTATGTGAATCCCGGAGATGTGTTCGCCTCCGTAGCCGCACCAACAAAGTATTTCTGCCGGGAAGGCAGCAATCTGTATCTGATGTTGACAAAGGACGGCGCCTATATTAATCCGGAGAGCCTGTTCTAAAACATTACTGTATAAGCAATTCCCTTGCGCTGCCCGCAAATTTTTCTGCGCTGCCTATGCGCGGAAATTCCCGGATGACTGAGTGGCAGGCTGCGTATTCTTCGCAGCTTGCGCGCATCGGTTATACTTTCGGATATTCTGATTTGACGAAAGGGGCGGCAAGGGAGTTTCGGAAAGAGAAACAAATGTATATTATCGGCGGAATCATGAAAACTATGGCGGGTCCTGACATTCAGGACGGCGTCATCCATGTGGCAGACGGTAAAATAGCGGAAATCGGAGCGCGGGATGAAATAAAAATTCATCCCGCCGATTGCGAGCAGGTGTTGGAAATCAAGAAAGGAATTATTATGCCCGGATTGATTGAGGCACATTGCCATATGGGTATTACGGAGGAGAAAAAGGCCATGGAGGGGGATGACTGCAATGAGACGGTAAATCCTGTCACTCCATGGCTTAGAGCCATTGACGCCATCAATACCATGGATGCGGCTTTTGACGACGCGGTGCGGGCGGGAATTACGTCGGCGATGATCGGCCCCGGAAGTTCCAATGTGGTGGGAGGGCAGTTTGCCTTTATAAAGACAAGGGGCAGAAGAATAGACGAGCTGGTCGTCAAAGCGCCGGCGGCAATGAAAGTAGCTTTCGGGGAAAATCCCAAGGTGAATTATTCCGGTCAGGGGAAAAGTCCTTCTACCCGGATGGCAATTGCGGGAATGCTGCGTCAGGAACTGTTTGAAGCAAAGGAATATCTGAAACGGAAGGAACAGGCTCAAGAATCCGGGGAAGCCTTTCAGGAGGATTTTACAAAGGAGTGCTGGGCGCCGGTGTTCCGCCGGGAAATTCCTTTGAAGGCCCATGTGCATAGAGTGGATGACATTTTCACAGCCATCCGGATTGCCAAGGAATTTGACTTGAATGTCACTCTGGACCACTGCTCGGAAGGGCATCTGATTGCAGAAGAGCTGGCGGCGGAAGGGTTTCCTGCCATTGTAGGCCCCGATCTTGCCAGCCGCAGCAAAATCGAAGTCCAGAATATGGCGTTTAAAACGGTGGGAATATTAAACGATTCGGGAGTTATGACCGCCGTTACCACAGACCATCCCGTCTCTCTGATCCAATCCCTTCCCATATGCGCCGGAATGGCGGTAAAGGCGGGACTGAAGCTGCAGGAGGCATATCGCTCCATCACCATTTATCCCGCCAAAATCTGCGGTGTGGATGACAGGGTGGGCAGCCTTGAGGTCGGTAAGGATGCGGACATCGCTATATTTGACGGAAATCCCATGGAAGTATTTACGGAAACTCTTTATACCATCATAGACGGACAAATCGTTTATCGCTCCATTGAGGAATCAAAAGGCCGCAAAGGGTGACGCACATTCTGTGGAAAGCATTTTTCAAATATGCTCTGGCAGTCCCAAATGTGCAGCCAAAAGCTCCGTTCCTGACCGGATGGATCACTGGAAATCAATCATTGGAAGTAAGAAACTATGGATTGTATTATTTAGGATTCGTGATAAAATGGAGATAACGTTTGCCTGTGAAAAGAGCTTTCAACAATATGGGAGCGCAGAGGGTTCTTTCGGGAGCCGTCATTAGTGAGAGGCAGGCGGAAGGGATACAACGGAGAAAGCGGAGGAGCATCTTGAAACGTTATAGAAAGCTGACTGCGGCGGTATGTATTTTAATGATTATAAATCTGTTCGGCGGCTGCGGTGCAGAGACCGGGCAGGAAAGCGCGGACACTGGTTATACGGAAGTGGGGGGGATGGAGGCTGCTCCTGTGGTGGAGTATTCCGTTCCCCGGTCTCTGCCGAATATTTTAGTGGATACAAGGGGATATATGACCGTCTGTGAGAAGCAGGCGGCTGTCAAGGGTCATGAGCTGCCGGAGAGCTTCCGGCTGTTGAATGCGGAAACGGGAGAAGAGGTTTACCGCGGCCTGTTGGATAAAGTTACATATAATGAGGATCTGGAGCTTTATACGGCCTCTGCCTGTTTTGACGAGTTTACTGAGGAAGGCGTTTACTATTTGGAGTGCGACATCATAGGGCAATCCTATGTCTTTCCGATTCAGACATCCATGTATGAGGAGCTTTTTCAGGAGACATACCGGTCCATGATAACGGAATGCCGGGAACACACGCTGGAAATATCGGATGCATTTGGACTGCTTTTGACATATGAGTGGTACGGTGATGCTTTCGCCGATGAAAACGGCGATCAGATTCCGGATGTTATGAAGGAGCTTCAAGATTGGATTTCTTTTATGGAAGAATCGGAGCTTGTGGCGGAGGACAATGCTCTCTATGCTGCATTTCTGGCTAAATTTAGTTATAATTACAGGAAATTCGACGAGCAGTATGCCACCGACTGTCTGAGAAGGGCTTCCACTGTCTTTGGGCAGCCTCAAGCCGCGCCGAATAAAGGTGTGGATGAATTTCTGGCGCTGACAGAGCTGTACCGGGCCACGGGTTTGAAGACATACCGCAGCCGAATCAGCGATTATAAAAGCTTTTTTGAAGAGAACGAAAGCTATTTGGAGGAGATAAGCTATATATATGGAGCCATGACTTATATGTCTACCAGACAAAAAGTGGATATAAAGCTGTGCCAACTGCTTATGAATGATCTGATGAACCGTGGCGAAGAAATATCCCAAAAGTATGAGGACATGATTCATCCGGTGGCGGCGCGGAATAACGGCGTCGAAGATCTGCTAAAGAGTGCCGCGGAATTGTCATGTGCCAACTATGTATTGAATAGTTATCAATATATGAAGATTACGGAGGAGTTTCTGCATTATGTTATGGGACAAAATGTGGAGTCCGTGTGTTTTTATCCTCAGGAGGGGGACAGAAGTATCTATCTGCTTCTCTCTGCCCAGCTGACAGTAATGCACCGGCAGCCGGAAGAGGTATAGCATAGAAGCGGATAAAACGCGGTAAGCCGTATGCCGGAATAAGGAACGGAACGTGCAAGCGGCGTCAGAGCCGTGGGTATGAAGAATAGAGTCTGCAAATATTGTGCCTGAGAAATGTGTGGAGTACACATAAAAATAGGCAGGTTACGGAAAGGCATGGTTATCGGTATGAAAATTGTAGTATTAGCAGGAGGAACCAGTACAGAGCGCGATGTATCCCTGAGCTCCGGAGGAATGATATACAGAGCGCTTAAGAAAAAAGGGCACAAGGCAATTCTTTTGGATGTCTATCTGGGATATGAGGGTGAGACGGAGGGAATCTTTGAAGGGGATACGGATTGGGCATCACAGATCGGAGCCATCGGAGAGGAAAATCCCGATCTGGAGACGGTTAAGGCGCTTCGGAAGGACGGGGGAAGGAGCTTCTTCGGTCCCAATGTGCTGGCTCTCTGCCGGAGTGCCGATGCGGTTTTTATGGCGCTTCATGGAGCCAACGGGGAGGACGGCAAGATTCAGGCATGTTTTGAACTGATGGGAATTCCCTATACGGGGACGGATTTTGTCAGCTCGGCCATGGCGATGGATAAGGGAATTACCAAAGATATTTTTAAGGCGTACCATATTCCCACGCCTGCAGGTATCCGCCTGAAAGAAGGCGAAACGGAGTCCGAGAGGGTTCCCTATCCCTGTATTGTGAAAGCCTGCTGCGGCGGATCCAGCGTGGGCGTCTGCATTGCCCGCGATGACAAGGAGTATCTTGAGGCGAAGAAGGAGGCTTTCCGCTATGACAAGGAGGTTATTATTGAACAGTACATAGAGGGAAGGGAATTTTCCGTAGGAGTGATGGAGGGCACGGCGCTGCCCGTAATCGAAATTGCGCCCAAGGCGGGATTCTATAATTATAAGAATAAGTATCAGGCGGGAAGCACGGTGGAAACCTGTCCCGCGGATATTCCTGCGGATAAGACAAAGGAGATGCAGCGGATTGCGGAGCGGGTGTTTCAGGCGCTGCGGCTGAAGAGTTATGCCAGAATGGATCTCCGGATGAGCGTCTCCGGTGAGGTTTATTGTCTGGAGGCCAACACTCTGCCGGGAATGACACCCATTTCTCTGCTTCCTCAGGAGGCGGCGGCCGTGGGATTAAGTTTTGAGGATTTGTGTGAGAAGATATTGGAATGTGCGATTAGGGAGAACGATACTATATGATGGATTTAAGATTAGGAGAAATTGCGGCAGCCTGCGGAGGAAAATTGGTTTTGAAAGAGGATGCGACTACCGACACATGTGTCAGCTCAGTGGTTATCGACTCCAGACAGGTGACGGAAGGAGGGGTATTTCTGGCTGTCATAGGCGAGCGTGTGGACGGCCATAAATTTATTACTTCCGTTTTTGAAAAGGGGGCGGCGCTTGCCGTCACCATGAAGACGCCGGAGCAGGCGGAGGCCGATACCGGTGTCCGTTCGGAGAACTGGGGCAGTTATCTTCTGGTGGAGGACACTCTTCAGGCTCTGAAAGACATTGCCGAGTATTACCGCCGCAAGCTTTCCGTTCCTGTGGTGGGGATTACGGGAAGCGTAGGCAAGACCAGCACCAAGGAATTTATTGCCGGAGTGCTGGCGGAAAAGTATCATGTATTAAAAACCGAGGGCAATTACAACAATGAGATCGGTGTCCCGCTGACGCTGCTCAAAATACGCAAGGAACATACGGCCGCGGTGGTTGAGATGGGTATCAGTGATTTCGGAGAAATGCACCGCTTGAGTAAGATGGCCAGACCCGATATATGCGTGATTACCAATATCGGGCAAAGTCATTTGGAAAATTTAAAGTCCAGAGACGGTATCCTGAAGGCAAAATCGGAAATCTTTGACTATATGGCGGAGGATGGTCTGGTCTGTCTCAACGGCGAGGATGATATGCTGCGCACTCTCACGGAAGTGAAAGGCAGAAAGACGCATTTCTTCGGCTGGGGGAACTGTCCTTGGGAAGAAGTGACGGCGGGAGAGATTGTGAGCCGGGGGCTGTGGGGCAGCGATGCGGTTCTGACCATCAGGCAGCCCGGAAAAGGCATGAATGCCGGGGCGGAAATGCAGGTTGCATCGGGAGCCGCCGGGGCGGAAATGCAGGTTGCATCGGGAGCCGCAAGGGCGGCAGTTCCGGTAGCTCCTTCGGTAAAGATTGCGGTTCAGGTGCCCTTGCCCGGCAGGCATATGGTGCTGAACAGCGCGGCCGCCGCCTGTGTGGCCGGACTGCTGGGACTGTCGCCGGAACAGATTGCATCCGGAATCCGTAAGATTAAGCCTGTTGGGGGCAGAAACAATCTGATACCTTTGGCGGAGTACACACTGATTGACGATTGTTACAATGCCAATCCTGCATCCATGAAAGCCGCCGTCGATCTGCTTTCCATGGCAGATACGGAGAAGGTGGCGATTTTGGGAGATATGTTTGAGCTGGGAGAGAATTCCCGTAAACTCCATGAGGAGATAGGAGCTTATGCGGCGGAGGCAGGAATCCACAGAATTTATTGCGTGGGAAATGAGGCGGAATCTATCTATCAGGCGGCCTGCGGCGTGATGTCATCCGGGCAGAGTCCCAATGGAGACAACGGTGGGGAAACCATATATTTTCCCACAAAAGAGGAGCTTTTCCGTGCTTTGGAGGAAGATCCGGCACGATATATTCCTAAGGGAAGCACTGTGCTGATTAAGGCGTCCCACGGAATGGAATTTAACCAAATTGTAGATTACTTGAAAAGAAAAGTGAAAGAGCCGATTTGAAAGAGCCGATTTGAAAGAGCCAATCTGAAAGAATTAATTCGAAAGAAGCCTCATATATAACCTTTATAAAATCTTAATTCTTTTTTTGCCGGAATGTGGCAGAATAGAATTAAGATTTTATCTATGTAAGGAAGTGATTTTTAAAATGAGTGATAATATTTTGATTGTGGACGACGAAAAAGAGATTGCGGATCTGGTAGCGCTGTATCTGCGGAATGAGGGGTATGAAGTCTTTTTGTGTTATAACGGGAGCGATGCGCTGAATGTAATTGCCTCACAGCGGCTGGACATGGCCATATTGGATGTGATGCTGCCGGATGTAAGCGGCTTGGACATCTGTACGAAAATTCGTGAGGAGCATTGTTATCCCGTTATTATGCTGACGGCAAAGGGAGAGGAGATGGACAAGATTACCGGACTTACCCTTGGCGCGGACGACTATATGACAAAACCCTTTCTGCCTCTGGAGCTGGTAGCCAGAGTGAAGGCGCAGTTAAGACGCTATAAGCGTTACAATGCGGGAGTGGAAAACGATGACAGCGTCATAAACATTTCCGGGCTGGTTCTGAACAATAAGACACATGAATGTACCTTGAATGAAAAGCCGTTGAACCTGACACCCACGGAATTTTCTATTTTGTGGATTCTCTGTCAGCGCAAGGGACAGGTTGTCAGCGCGGAGGAGCTGTTTTATCTGATTTGGCAGGATGAATATTATGTGAAAAATAATAATACGATTACGGTTCACATCAGGCACCTGCGGGAAAAGATGGGAGACTCTTTTGAGGATCCCAAGTATATCAAAACGGTATGGGGGTGTGGTTACAAGGTTGAATGCTAGGGTAAAAAGAGCCGTTATAACAGCGCTGATCCTTTTTGGAGGAATTCTTTTGTGTTATTTTCTGCTGGCCTTTTTCGATACAATGCTGGACGGATTTCTGTTGGATTGGCTGGACAGGAAATTTGTTTACTATGAATACAACAGTCAGGGTCTCTATCGGGCGGAGATTCGCTGGGGAAGAGTGAAAGAGTATCTGTTTCGCGGGCTGTTGGTATTTGTGCTGGCCAGTGCGACGATTGGCAGAATTATTGTGCTGGCCGCTGCCGCCAAGCGGGAAAGGAAAGTGATTCAGGAGGCCGGTAGAATGATGGGAGAGTATATGCACCATGACAGGGAGGTAACGGAAGTATTTCCCAGAGAATATGCGGAGATTTCTGCCCAAATGGCAGAGATCAAATCCGATATGCAGCGCAATGAGCAGGTATTGAAACAGGAGGCCGCCAGAAAAAACGATTTGATTACTTATCTGGCTCATGACCTGAAGACGCCCCTGACATCGGTAGTGGGGTATCTGAGTCTTCTGGAGGAAGCGCCGGACATGCCTGAGGAACAGAAGGAAAAGTATATCCGGATTACGTTGGAGAAAGCCTTGCGGCTGGAAAAACTGATCAACGAATTTTTTGAAATTACCAGATACAACCTGCAGCAGATTATTTTGGAAAAGGAAAACGTTGACCTTTCCTTTATGCTGATACAGCTGGCGGATGAATTTTATCCTATTTTGAAGGAGCATGGAAACAGGGTAAATTTAAAAGTAAAGGACAATCTTACGGTTTACGGGGACAGTGAGAAGCTGGCCAGAGTGTTTAACAATATATTGAAAAATGCCATTGCTTACAGTGATGCCGGAACGGAAATCAATATATGTGCCGTAGAAAATGACGATGATATCACATTGCGCTTCCGCAACATTGGAAAGACCATACCCGCACAGAGGCTGGAATCTATCTTTGAAAAGTTCTTTCGTTTGGACGATGCCCGTGCCACGGACAAGGGAGGAGCCGGACTGGGTCTTGCCATAGCAAGGGAGATAGTGACGCTTCACGGCGGGACGATTCTGGCGGACAGCGCGGACAGAGTGACCACCTTTGTGGTCAGCCTGCCCAAATAAATTCTCCGGAGCAAAGACAGATTTTATGTACGGAAGCAACGCCGCACAAGAGAAAAGGCTACAGGCCGTACTCCTTTTTCAAAGCGAAATATTTCTCGGAAATAATGCCGCTGACATGTGCTCCCATATTTTTTCTCTCCGCCCGGTCCAGTTCACCGATCACAATAGGCCTGCCAAAATCAATGACAACGGTGGCTCTTTTTATTTTGGGAAGATGATCTTCGAATACACCGGCGGAGTTTACAATCGTCATAGGGATTACGGGAACGCCTCCCTTTTCCGCAATTTTAAAGCTTCCCTCGTGAAAAGGGAGAAAAGTGTCCGGCGTCTTGTTCCGGGTTCCTTCGGGAAAGATACACAAAGAAATGCCGTTTTTCACATCTTCTATTCCTTCTAAAATGGTTTTCATGCCTTTTTTGATGTCGCTTCGGTCAAGGAAAAGGCAATGGATATTTTTCATCCAGATATTCAAGAGCGGATACCGCAGCATTTCCGATTTTGCCACATAGCCGGTAACACGGGGAAAATGGTTTAATGTCAGCACGATATCGAAATAGCTGCGGTGGTTGCCCACATACAGCACGGCGGTATCTGTAGGGATATTTTCTCTGCCGCGGACAATCACTTTTGTGCCGGCGATAAAGACAACACATCGAAAGCCCCAGTCCACAATAGCTTTGCAGCTTTTGTCCTTTGCCGCGGGATTGATTTTTCCGACGATCCACTCCACAAGCATAACGGGAACGGACAGAATCAGGAACGAGAACAAATACAAAGCAATCAGAATCAGTCGTATCATAATGTAACCCTCTCCATAATGAATGTTTATAAAACCTCCATGCCGCTTTAGCGGCTCAAATAGATATGAAAAACGCTGTCTTTCGCGTTTTTCCTGTGTGAAACTTAATACTTCCAGACATGCCGACACAGTCGGCACAAACAATCAATGAATCGGTGCAAGTCTGTAAGAATCGCTGAGGCGATTCTTCTAACTGCTTTAGCAGTTTGGGAAGAAGCTCTGCTTCGCAGAGCGTGAAATCATTTAGCGAGGTCTTTTCGAGCTTAGTGATTTCCTTCACACTTCCTCCATCGGCCTGATGTTCCATGGGACGGAAAAGCGGCGGAAAAAGGAGTTTGGTAATCATTTTAGCATAAAATAATTTTTCTGTACATAGAATACAGCAAAACATAAAAAGGTTTAGGAAACATGAAAAGGATTATCTTGTACGTATTAGCTGTGGCAGCAGTTGTCATGCTTTCGGGATGCACCTTTTTAAGTGAGGAAAGGATTAAGCTTCGAGATCTTGATTTTACGGTGCTGAGCGAGGAGAAAATACCGGAGGAGCTGAAGACGATTATCGAGGAAAAGAAAGCGGAACCCTTTCAGATTACATACACGGATAAAGAGTATCTCTATATCTGTTCAGGGTACGGCGAGCAGGCTACCGGAGGCTATAGTATAGCCGTCAACGAATTGTATCTGACGGATACGGCAATCTATGTCAGCACAAGCCTGTTAGGGCCGGAGAGTGCGGATAAGAGCAATAAGACACCCTCTTATCCCTATATTGTCATAAAGATGGAATATCTTGACCAGACAGTAATATTTGAATAACTGCCCCTTGCCCAAAACAGGCAGCCGAAAACGGAGTGAACAGTAACTGTTACTGTTCACTCGCTGTCGCCGCGAGGCGTTTTCACGCTGTTTGTGCGTGATAAACCCGAGACAGACATGCGTGAAATCGCTGTTTTGCGATTTCTGTGTATAGGTTGCTGTGAACGAAGTGAACAATAACCAGTAACCGATTTCCGGCTGCCCGCGCTAAAAAAACAGTAGACAATATGTCGGGTTTAGAGTAAAATTAAATAAAAAAGGAGAATACTAATGAGTGACAATTCATCAACCAATCAAAACAATTCTTATCAAGTGCCTCAAGAGGAAGAAAAGGGTATGTCCATAGCCTCCATGGTTCTTGGTATCGTTGGATTCATCGCATGGTGTCTGCCTATTGCGGGATATCCGGTGACTATTGTAGGTATTGTGCTGGGCGTTAAGGGAATGAAAAAGGGCGGAAAGGGAATGGCTATTGCTGGTATCATTATGTGTACCATTACTCTGGTGCTGACCCTGATCAACTCTATTCTGGGTGCATTTTTATCTGTTGCCGATTATCTGTAGAGAATACATTGCATGTGAAATGTTTTGAAAGGACAGTTCAGCCTGTCATGGGGAATGGCCGAATAGGAGACGGTTCCGTATTTCGGCAGACATGGCGGAACGTCAAATGTGGGGGAATGTGACGATATTGTCGCATTCCTTTTTAAAAGCATAAAAAAGTACCATAGAAGTTACATCCCTTGCCCTATCCGCCATGGATTTTATGAAAATTCCGGCCGGCTTTGCGCCGAGCTGTGTGTTCTCTGCGGATCTTAATCGCATTATGTCCGCATTCCACGGTATGCAGCGTATGAGTAGATTTTCCTGCATGGCAGCGGGAAGGGATGTATGTAAGGTTAGGAGGCGCATATGCTGCTGATACGGAACGGATATATGATTGACCCTAAGTCCGGAAGAGAGGGCAATTATGATATTCTGATAGAAGGGGACAAGATTACTAAAATCGGCACAAAACTGCCGGATCAGGGTGAAAAGTGTCAGGTGATAGACGCGGAAGGGCTTTTGGTGGCGCCGGGACTGGTGGATGTTCATGTTCATTTCAGGGAGCCCGGTTTTACCCGGAAGGAAAACATTGACACAGGGGCGGCCGCAGCGGCAAAGGGCGGGTTTACAACGGTGGTTATGATGGCAAACACGAATCCGCCCATTGATTCTGCGGAGGTGCTGCGGCAGGTTTTGGACAGAGGAAGGGAGACGGGAATCCATGTCTTGTCCTGCGCCAATGTGACCATGGGCATGAAGGGGAGGGAACTGACTCCCATGAAGGAGCTTGCGGCGCTGGGAGCTTCCGGGTTTACGGATGACGGAGTCCCTCTGCTGGAGGAAGAGATAGTCCGCAGCGCCATGAAAGCGGCGGCGGAGCTGGATCTGCCTCTCAGCTTCCATGAGGAGAATCCCAAATTTATCGAGAATAACGGCATACATCGAGGGAAGGCAAGCGAGTATTTCGGCATTGGCGGCTCTCCCAGAGAAGCGGAGATCGACATGATCGGAAGGGATCTGGAACTGGCCTTGGAAACGGGCGCCTGCATCAACATCCAGCATATCAGCACAAAGGAAGGTGTGGAACTGGTTCGTCAGGCCAAGAAAAAAGGCTCCAATATTCATGCGGAGGCCACTCCCCATCACTTTACTTTGACGGAGGAGGCCGCCATCCGGTACGGAACGCTGGCGAAAATGAATCCGCCCCTGAGGGAAGAGGCGGACAGGCAGGAAATTATCCGGGGCTTGGCGGACGGCACCATTGATATCATCGCAACGGATCATGCGCCCCATACGGCGGAGGAAAAGGCGGGAACCATCACCGAGGCGCCCAGCGGGATTATCGGGTTGGAAACTTCTCTGGCGCTGGGCATCACGGAGCTGGTGGGGGGAGGTTATCTCACCGTAAAGCAGCTGCTCCGGCTGATGAGTGCAAATCCCGCCGCCATGTATCGTTTGGATGCGGGGTTTCTGGAAGAGGGAGGCCCTGCCGATGTGATTTTAATCGACACCAATCGGGAATGGATGCCGGAGACATATGCATCCAAAGCTTGCAATACTCCTTTCACCGGATGGAAATTAAAGGGCAGAGTGGTGGAGACAATCTGCGGCGGCAAAATAGTCTGGAAAGAGTAAATTAACTGCCGGAAGAATTGCACAATGCAGAAAAAACGGAAACACCAATTTATTCATTGTTTGTGCCGCCATTGGCGGCATATCCGGAAGGTTGAATAAAAATGCGTATTCAACTATTGATTTGAGTGCGCGCCGCGGCGCACAGATGGGTATCAATATGAAACAGAAACAGACAGCCGTAATTCTTTCACAAAAGGAGGCCGCTCCCCGGATTTATGATATGTGGATTAAGACGAATCTGGCGGAAGAGGCCAAACCGGGGCAATTCCTGTGCATTTATCCCAAGGATAAGAGCACGCTGCTTCCCAGACCCATCAGTATATGCGAAGTGGGGGAGGACAGGAAGTCGCTCCGCATTGTCTATCGTGCAGCAGGCCGGGGAACGGAAGAATTCTCAAAATATCAGGAGGGAGATTCCATTGATATTCTGGGAAATCTGGGAAACGGTTTCCCTGTGGAGGAAGCTCAGGGAAAGAAAATATTCCTGATGGGAGGAGGTATAGGTGTGCCCCCCATATTACAGCTTGCGAAGGAGGCAAAAGGGGACAAACGGATCATTGTGGGATATCGGGACAGTCATACTTTCCTGAGAGAGGATTTGGAACGGTACGGAAAGGTCTATATTGCCACGGAAGACGGAAGCGTGGGAACCAAGGGCAATGTAATGAATGCCGTTGAGGAAAACGGTTTGGATGCCGATTTGATTTATGCCTGCGGTCCTATGCCCATGCTCCGCGCTGTCAAAGCATACGCAGAAGAGCACGGCATAAAGGCTTATATCTCTCTGGAAGAGCATATGGCCTGCGGTGTGGGAGCCTGCCTTGGATGTGTGGTGAAGACGAAAGAAATCGATCACCATTCCAACGTGCATAATGCCCGCATCTGCACGGACGGGCCGGTCTTTGAAGCGGCCGATGTCCTGATTTGAGGGGAGCCTGCAGCCGCAACATTTTGATAGTATGAAAAGGAGAAAAGCAACATATGAATACACAGATAACCATTGCCGGTGTCACCTTTAAGAATCCCGTTATGACGGCGTCGGGAACCTTCGGATCCGGTATGGAGTACTCGGAATTCGTTGACCTGAATCAACTGGGGGCGGTGGTCACTAAAGGCGTGGCAAATGTACCCTGGCCGGGGAACCCTACTCCCAGAGTGGCGGAAGTCTATGGCGGAATGCTGAATGCCATCGGCCTGCAGAATCCCGGAATCGATATGCTGATGGAGAGGGATATCCCCTTCTTAAAACAATACGATACGAATATTATTGTCAATGTCTGCGGTAAGACTGTGGAAGACTATGTGGAAGTGGTAGAGCGTCTGGGAGACGAGCAGTCGGTAGCCATGCTGGAGATTAACGTATCCTGCCCCAATGTCAAGGAAGGCGCCATTGCTTTCGGACAAAAAGCGGAGGCTCTCTTTCAAATTACGCAGGAAGTGAAGAAACATGCCAGACAGCCTGTGATTATGAAGCTCAGCCCCAATGTCACCGATATTACGGAGATGGCCAGAGCGGCGGAAGCGGCGGGAGCGGACGCCCTGTCCCTGATCAATACCCTTACCGGCATGAAGATTGATATTCACAGGAGAACCTTTGCCCTTGCCAACAAGACAGGGGGGATGAGCGGACCCGCCATCAAACCTGTTGCGGTGCGTATGGTATATCAGACGGCAAAAGCGGTGAAAATTCCCATTATCGGCATGGGCGGAATCGGTTCTGCGGAGGACGCCGTTGAATTCATTCTGGCGGGAGCCAGCGCGGTCAGCATCGGCGCCATGAATTTTGTGAATCCTTATGTTACAACGGAGGTGGTCCGTGGAATTGAGGACTATATGAAGGAATATCATGTGGAAAACCTGACGGAATTGATCGGGGCGGTCATATAACGCAAATTGCCTTCATATATATACTTATACCAGTATATATATGGAGGTATTTTTAGTGGAACTGTTGAAAAGAAATATACATATGGATCGTGTCAGGGCGGAAGCGGTCACTCAGATTACTTTGGAGGATGACGTAAATGTCTCTGAAAATAAACCGGATGTCTCCGCGTTAAATCTGGAGAAGGCGGAAGTCATTATCGAAGAGATTAAGCCCGGAACGGACACGGTGACGGTGCGGGGGTATTTGGCTTATGTCATCCTATACCACACTGCGGAAGAGGGGAGCAGCCTTGTAGTGCTGGAGGGAAAGCTGTCCTTGGAGGAGAAAATGCACTTACAGGACGCGGTGCCGTCCGATACGGTGGTTCTGGAGTGTGACGTGGAGGATTTGACCGTCAGCATGATTAATTCACGCAAGCTGAATATTCAGTCTCTGGTGACGCTTACGGCGAAGGTGGAGGAGCTCTATGACGAAGAAGCTCCCATTGCCGTTCACGGCGACGAGACCGTGGAGTACCGCAGAATGCCTTTGGAGCTTGCCCAGATCGCAATCTGCAAAAACGATATCTTCCGCTTAAAGGACGAAATAATGCTGCCCTCTAACTATCCCAACATTTTCCAGATTCTGTGGAACAATATCTCTCTGGCCGATGTGGAATTTAAAGTGATGGAAGAAAAGCTGACCATCTCCGGGGATGTGCGCTTGTTTTTATTGTATGAAGGCGAGGGAGAGGATCATCCCATCCGCTCCTTTGAGACTACGCTTCCCTTCAGCGGGGTACTGGAATGCCATGGCTGCAGAGAGGGGATGCTGCCGGATATTCGTTACCATCTGGGGCAGCAGGAGCTTGCGGTGCGCCCTGATTTCGACGGGGAGGAGCGCAGCATCGGCATGGAGCTGGTGATTGACATTGCCATTCGGGTTTACGAGGAAGAGAAGCTGGAAATTATTTCGGACATCTACGGCGTCTCCAAGGAAATCAGCACCATCACCCATCAGGCAAGCCTTCGCAGACTCCTTTCGAAAGTGACGGGGAAAACGAAGGTGACGGAGCATGTCCATGTGTCTGACGGAACGGTTCTGCAGCTGCTGCACAGTGAAGGGACAGTGATCGTAGAGCAGCAGGAGACCGTAGAAAACGGCATTTTGCTGAAGGGTGCGTTATCCGTCAAGGTAATGTACATCACCGGAGAGGACGAATCTCCCTATGGCTGTACGCAGGCACAGATTCCCTACAGCTATACATTGGAAGTTCCCGATATTGCACCGGAAGATATGGGAAAGGTTCATGCGGAGGTGGAACAGCTTCAAGTAACCATGCTGGACGGTGAGGAGATGGATGTAAAGGCCGTTCTATGCTTTGCCACCACGGTGTTTAAGAGCATACCCGTCAACTTGATCAGCGAAGTCACCGTATCCGATCTGGATATGTCCAGAATGAGCAATCTGCCGGGAATGGTAGTCTATATGGTGAAAGAGGGGGATAACCTGTGGAATATCGGCAAGCAATACTATGTGCCGGTGGAAAGCCTGCGGCAGTTGAATGAGCTGGAGAGTGATGAGATAAAGGCCGGGCAGAAGCTTTTGGTGGTAAAGGGAAGCTGACGGTTTATATTGATTTCAGTCCCTGACATTCGGCAGACTGACCAGAGGACAGTGGATGTTATGGCTCGGGATAAAGAAATAGAAAATATTCAGGGGAGGATGTGGCTTATGCATATCCTCCCCTGTTTAAGGACTGTCTATTTCCCGGCAGCCCTTTTAAAATGTAATACTTGATTATTCGGTGATACCTGCTTCTGCAGCCAGCTTGTCGAATTTCTCCAAAACGGCATCGTAAGTTCTCTGGGAAATCTCGGGAAGCTTGCCGCCCCAAGTCTGCTCTGCCTGCTTGTAGCCCTTCTGGAAAGCAGCTCTCATCTCTTCGATCTTATCGGGATCACCGCCGGTCAATGCGGTAGCAAAAGAAACAATCCTGTCGGAAGTCTGGTTAACGCCCCAATAACCGTCTTCTGAAATGTCCTGCTGAGCCTGAAGTCTGGTAGCGGGATCTACCTTGTAGTTACCCTTGCGAAGGAAAGACCAGATGTCGTTTGCGTTGCCGTAAGCATTTGCCTGACCGGACATCATCTTCTCTACCAGAGAGCGAAGCTGTGAAGTACGTGCATCTGCATCAGCCTTTAACTTATTAATCAATTTGGTATCGGGAGTATAGGTCTTCTTCGTAGATGCTGTGGAAGTCTTCTTGGAAGGCTCGTATACAACACCGGTATCGGCAGCAGTAGATTTGTTATCTGCTGCAGATGTGGTTTTCGTGTTCTCTGCACTGGCAGAAGAAGCATAAGTGTAGGCATTTGCCTGTGTCTGTGTAACTCCATTTACACTCATAATATACCTCTTTTCTGGCGAATGTCGCCGCGTTCTACCCATTTCTGGGCGCATCATCCGTGATTGTATTTTTTATATCGGATAATTTAGTGAAAACTTTAGGGTTCATTGACAATAATTGTAAAAGTAATTATAATAAAAACATATAATGTATACAAAATACAATGTCAAAACAACTTACGGAGTCTATCGTGTTCCGGTATACTGGAGATATTGTTTTGAAACGGTTCCAATATGCTCTTGAGCGAACCGGACGGATAGAGGATGGAGGCCGGAATGAAGTTTCAGATGAAAGCACATGCTAAGATCAATCTCGGGCTGGATGTGGTGGGAAAGCTGCCCAACGGTTATCATGAGGTAAGGATGGTCATGCAGACGGTGGGGATTTATGACGAATTGACATTCAGCAGAACAGAATGCGGAATTATGGTTACAACCGATTCGGAAGAACTGCCTATAGAAGAGGATAACTTAATATACAAGGCGGCAAATTTGATGAAGGATAAGTATGATATCCGGGAGGGAATACACATTCATCTGCAAAAAAATATTCCCATCGCCGCGGGAATGGCAGGCGGAAGCGCGGATGCTGCGGCTGCCATGAAAGGAATCAGCCGGATGTTCGGATTGGATACAAGTCTGCTGGAATTGATGGAGCTGGGCGCATCCATCGGAGCCGATGTGCCCTATTGTGTGATAGGCGGAACGGCTCTTGCCGAAGGAATCGGAGAAAAGCTTACGCCGCTGGAACCGGCGCCGGAGTGCTTTGTGCTGGTGGCAAAGCCCGATATCAATGTGTCCACGAGGTATGTATATGAGCGCCTGAACGTGGCGGCAATCGAAAAGCACCCGGATATTGACGGCATGGTGGCGGCAATCGGCAAGGGGAGCCTTCAGGGGATTCTGGACCGTATGGAAAATGTGTTGGAAAGTGTAACCGTACAGGAATATCCGGTAGTCGATGCTTTAAAGCAGAGAATGAAGGAGCTGGGGGCGGTGAACAGTCTGATGAGCGGCAGCGGCCCTACGGTGTTCGGCATCTTTCTGGAGAAGCGTCTGGCAGAGGCGGCGCTGGATCGTCTGGCTCAGGAACAGCTCGCAAAACAAATTTTTGTTACCACTTTTTGCTGACATGCGCTTATGCGCGGAGAACAGCGCGGAAACGGGAAATAAAATGCCGTTTGTGCGGCAGAATGAGAGGAAGTATGCAGGATAATTTACAGGTAAGCATGGATGAATTTCTGCCTTTGAGAGACGTGGTGTTCAACACGCTCCGACAGGCCATTCTCACCGGAGAGCTGAAACCCGGTGAGCGTCTGATGGAGATACATCTTGCAAAGAAGCTGGGGGTCAGCAGGACGCCCATTCGGGAAGCAATCCGTAAGCTGGAGCTGGAGGGGCTGGTCACTATGATTCCCAGACGCGGGGCGGAGGTGGCGCAGATTACGGAAAAGAGCATGAACGACGTGCTGGAAGTACGCCGCGCATTGGATGTGCTCTGCGTGGAGCTTGCCTGTGACCGGATCACGGAGGAGGAGCTGGAACAGCTCAAGGCAGCCTGCGAAGCTTTTGAAGCGGCAGTGAAGACCAAGGATGCAAAGAAGATCGCCCATGCCGATGTAGCCTTGCATGATATTATTGTCTGCGCTACCGGAAACCAGAGGCTGATTCAGCTGGTAAACAATCTGTCGGAACAAATGTATCGTTATCGGTTTGAGTATATTAAGGACAGCAGCCAGCATGAGCGGCTGGTGGAGGAACACAGGGTTATCTACCAAAGTCTTGTGGAAAAGGATAAGGAGGCGGTATCTCAGGCGGCGAAAACGCATATAGATAATCAGGAGATATCCATTATCCGGCAGATTCGTTTGGACCGGCAAAAGTCTTAAACGGCAGGCATTTGAAACAACGGGGAAACGGTATAATTTAATATAAGAAGTCAATACTTCTATTCAGAAAAGAGAAGACGGCATAATGATACGGCTATAGCAACCGGAAGCCGAAAAGAAAGACGGCGCAACGGTTCAGCCATGGCAATCGGCAGCCAAAAGGAAACAAGGCTGTCTTCGGGAATGGAGATTGACATGAAAAGAATCTGGGCGGGAGTTAAAATTGCGGCATGTGTGTGTGCGGCTTTCGGATGGTGGGGAGTCCTTTATCCGGAGCTGGTTCTGACGGCCGACACCTATAGGATATGCAGTGACGGCGGGCAGGAGGGACAGGAAATACAGGAAGAATATGACTTTTCTGCCCAACAGGATATCTATTGGACTTTATTAAAGGCAGACAGGGAAGACATACGTTTCCGCAGTAAACTGCTGGTAGAATGGAACAAATTTGTGGAGGCTTTACATGAGTCAGATCAAAACGGAGCTGCTCCGTAAGGACGCTCCCATCGGAGTCTTTGACTCCGGTGTGGGCGGCCTTACGGTGGTAAGGGAGATTATGCGCCAGATACCAAATGAAAAAATTATTTATTTCGGTGATACGGCGAGAGTTCCCTACGGAAGTAAATCGAAGGACACCGTCACACGCTTTTCGGAGCAAATCGTGCGCTTTCTGCGTACTTTTCAGGTAAAAACGATTGTGGTGGCATGTAATACTGCCAGCGCCTATGCATTGGATGAACTGGAAGAAGACGCCGATATCCCTGTCATGGGAGTGCTGAAACCGGGCGCCAAGGCAGCCGTAGAAGCCACCCGCAACGGCAGAGTGGGCGTGATCGGTACGGAAGCCACAATCGGCAGCGGAATGTACAGCAAATACATAAAAGAGTTGAGCAAAAACGTGACCATATACGGTAAGGCCTGTCCTCTGTTTGTGCCCCTCATTGAAGAAGGGCTCTGGGAAGATCCCGTGACGGATGAGATTGCCGGACGTTATCTGGCGGAACTGATTGATATAGACATTGATACATTGATTTTAGGATGTACCCATTATCCGCTCATCCGCTCTACACTGGGGCGGCTTGTGGGCGGCAGAGTGAGTCTGGTGAATCCGGCATATGAAACGGCTAGGGAATTAAAAGACATGCTCCTTGAGATGGATATGCTGAATGACGAGGAACCGAAGCTCGGCAGCAACCGCTATCAGTTCTATGTCAGCGATAAGGCGGAGAAATTTGTGCGCTTTGCCAATTCTATTATTAAATACGGCATATTGTCTGCCAAAACCATTCATTTAGAGGACTGCTGACCATTCAAACGGATTCTTGGTCCGCCGGACAGAGGGCGGGACATCATAGTGTGGGGGATATGTGACAAGAGATATAAAAATAACGGTCAAAGGCGTACAATGGGACGATACGGGAAACAGGGACAGCACGGAAATCACCGCTTCCGGTGAATACTATTTCCGAAACGGAAGCCATTACATTTTTTACGAGGAAACGGACGGGGACTCCGGTGAACGAGTGAAAAACAGCCTGAAACTGAAAGGAAATCTGCTGGAGCTGAACAAAAAAGGAATGGTGAACGGCCGCATGGTCTTTGAGACGGGCAAAAGACATGTGACGGACTACGCCACTCCCTACGGAATATTGAGGATGGAGACGGAGACATCCCGCATAGGGCTTTCGGAGGAGGCGGAAGGCATCCGAATTACATTGGAATATGAATTGTGGATGGAGCAGACGCGGATATCTGTCTGTGAGCTTACGATGAAATTAGAGTGCGCGAAGTAGACCGGAAACAGGATACGTAAGTATGGAACATTTTTTACTACTAATTTGTAGTAATTTTTAGAGGTATGACTTGCATCTGATATACTGATGAAGAGAGGCTCTCAGGCTTACCGGAAGAGGAACCTGCCCGAACAAATGCGGAAACGGAACAAGGAGCAGGAAGCATCCAAGGCTCCCGCAGCAATTCCGGCCATACAATATGCCAAAAGAAACGTTATCCAAATGCAGTATTTGGATTCGGGCAAATTGCGTACCAATATGGGGATGAACGGGGCGGGAGGAGAAGCCCGCCATATTATACCGGGTAATGTTGTGGAAAGCATGAATCTTGACAGTGACGGGCAATTTAAGGATGCTTTTAACGGAGCATGGAACGGTGTGCTTTTAAATGCCGTGCCGTGGGATTTTACAAAGCCTAATATTGCCCATCGAAATAATCGCTGGGGGCATCCTGCCTATGACAGAAAAGTGACCACGCTTATCAATGAAAATCAAAATGTAAGTTTTGATGTTATAGCAAACTATATAAGAGCCGTTATCGCTCAGTCCGGCGCCGATTGTCTGGATAACATGTAACAAAGGCAGAACCGTTGCGGTTCTGCCTTTTGCCGAATCCTGCTTTATGGTGTTTGCCTTAGCGCCTTTTCCCAAGGGGGGGCAGAGCGTGTTTGAAGGGCTTTTTGGTGGTAGTCCATTGTCGTTTAGCCTAAAATTTTTCTGATATTGGTAACAGGAATCTGCTTGTTTTCCGTTTCGAAGAATCTGTGTTCTGCCAGCTGTGTGGGATCTATCACAACCTTGGCAAAAAGGAGATCCAACACATTAAAATCATTCCAGCAAGACGATAAATTGTAGCGCAGGATAAGCTCCTGCGCGGACAGGAGGTTACTGGCGGCTTGCTTCCATGTGCTGTAAAATTGTACAAGTGCCCTGTACATAACATATTTTGCCGGAACATTTTCCAAAATCCATTCCTGATCAAACCAATAGATACCGTCTTCCGTATAAAAGGCATTGCGGAATATCATGTCTATATAGCCGGTTTCCAATATAGGGCCGTATTTCTCCTCGTCCGGAACGATATCCAAGCCAAATGTGTATAGTATATTTTCCTGCCAAGGGACCACAGGAGAAGAATTCAGTATCTCGTTCCAAAGAGAATCAAAGACGGCGTATATCTGTGAGATTTCCCCGGAAGCGTAAAGATCCAAAAGGTGTTTTTCCCATGTGGGGAATTTGCAGTATTCCGAAACGGCATATTCCCCCTCAAGGCGGCTCTGCCAGACATGCAGTCCCTGCTGCTGCAGTTTTTGCTCGTTTTTCAGCAATTCGGAAATGTGCTGTCGTCCGGAAGGATGTATCGCATATTTTTCCACTGTTTCTCCGTAAAACCGGGTAGCGATTTGGTATTCGGGGAGCCGCATGGAGGCCAGCGTGGCAAAGGAAACCTCCCCTACCTGAGGGTCATCGCAGCACTCAACCAGAAAAGAGTTGGCGAAAAATTCGAAAACTTGGTTGCGGATAATATCCTCGTACAGACTGCGCTCATCCGCAATCAATGTGGCGGCATCCGGTGTATAGTAAGGGCGGATGTCAAGCATGCATGCATCGGAAGGCAGTTGGCTTTGAGAGTAGACTACGGTGGGCAGCTTGTAGTCGGGCATGGGATAGTAGAAAAATGTGTGGCTCCAGCCGCTGTCACGTATCAGCCCGTCCAAGGCATCTTTGGAAAAAGTGCGAACCTTTTTAGAACTGATGGAATATTGGTTTAAGCCTTCGAAGGGAATGCCGGTATGATCCTCACGGGCGCCGCACCAGTATTTTAAGCCGTATTGGTTTTCTATGGCGATTAGGAGCTTGCCGCCGGGCTTTAAAAGAGTCTTTATTTTCCGCAGGAAATCCATATAGGGATTGGCGCCGTCCGTGTAACTTCCCTGATATTCAAGTACGCCGATCAGTGTAATATAGTCAAATTTTTTGGTAAAGGGTATGTCGTTCAGGTTGCCTACAATAATATCCAGATTACTTTGTTCACGGCAGCGTAAAAGGGCGGCCGTTGCTCTTCTTTGGGACAATTCAACGGCTGTGACATGGGAACAGCGTGAGCAGAGCATATTTGTAATGGCGCCTAAACCGCATCCGATCTCTAAAATTTCGGAGTCGGGGCGAAAGGGATACCAGTTCAAAATATTTTGGCGGATTCCCGTAAGGTGGTAATAGGTGGACCAATTTAGATTGGCGGAAATGGCTTTTGCATAGTCTTCGGGGGGATTTTCGGCGATGATACGGATAATGGTATCTTCCACATTCCCCTCGGAATAGGAGTCATGACCGTTATACCAGTCTAATATAAAGTTAGGCAGCGGGTGAAGCTGTTGTATCAATTCTTCATACATTTTATTTCCTCGGTTTTCCTATAATTTATTTAATTTATTGGTAACTGAATCCGTTTTAAGCCGGCATTCTCATTGCCATGGTTTGCGCCGGCGGCGCCGGCATGTGTGGAAGGCCGGAAAATAATAATTTGGCAGAACCGTTTTGGTTCTGCCTTATTGTAATATCTTATTTTATCGGTTTTGCTCCGGCTTTTTCCTGAGCGGCTTCCAAAGCACGCTTGAAACGGCTCTTCTTCTTGGGGGGCTGGATTTCCTGCTTTCCATGCAGCCCTTTTACCTCTAAGATGTAAATTCCGCTGACAACGGCTTTAACTTCTTTTTTGACGGGTACGGAGTCAAAGATTTTGTCCTCACAGATCAGGGACATAATCTGGGGTCCCACTTTGGCCTTGACAATGGGCATTTTAGACCCCCGCATAAGTCTGGGAACCTGATCCATAACGATTTGCGGTAAGCCGGCATCCCGCATTTTCATCCGCTTTTTGTCAATAATAAGCATGGAGAAGGTTTGTCTGTTTGCGTTTAAGATTTCTTGCTGTTCCGCCTGTTTTTTCTGTGCCTTCTTGCCGAGAAAATAGAGCACAATGACAGCAATCGTCAGCACAACGGCAATGACGATCAATGTGATGACCCACGGTTTCATAGGGTTAACCTCCTATTCCGGTTCCGTTCCCGCATTTCAATGCTTTTTTCCTGAGAAGGAGGGATGAGTGTTTCCGTTTCGGAACCGTTTCCTGATTTATATTTTGTATTCCTGCGGAAAATGAGCCATAGAGATGTGTAATCCCCCGTCCGGCGAATGCCGCAGGCATTGACTTTCCGTTCATGCGGTATGGGCGGCATGAACCATAGAAAATCTTTTTGTGATTTATGTTTATTGTAGCATATGAACATGGGGGTAAGCAATAAAACATTTTACAGTTTTCATGGTTTTTTCACAAAAGTATGATACACTATATCAGAAAAGTATTTGTCTCGCTTAGTCAGACGGCTTTACGTTATTCTGCTTTTGTGGTACAATAAATCCATTCGTCGCGGGTAACGGACTTAAAATACATGGAGGAACATACTGCGGCGGTATGTGCTATTTGAGGATAAATGCAATAAAGCGCTGATGTTTGAAAAAAGCTTTAGCGGGAAGGTGTGGAGGGAGTGGGATGTCGTATCAGACAGCCGGAGAAGGAAGAAGGATTCAGCAACAGGGTAATCGAACCGGGATTCCGCCGCATATCCAGAAAAGATGTGAGGCAATGTCGGGAGTATCTTTTGATGATGTGAGGATACACTATGGTTCAGGGAAACCGGCAGAGCTGGGGGCATTGGCATATACTCAAGGCAGCCATGTGTATATCGGGCCGGGACAGGAGCGGTATCTGGGGCATGAATTGGGTCATGTGATGCAGCAGAAGCAAGGGCGAGTGAAACCGAATATGTTCTTTCGGGGAATGGCGGTTAACGATGACAGAAGTCTGGAGAGAGAAGCGGATCGGATCGGAGGGACGGTACAAGGCGCCCCCGCTTTGCGGGATGCAAGTCTCAATGTACTCTGTCCTTCGTTTGCGATCGGAAAAGATGCGGGACGCCGGAGTATACAAGGTAAGAATTTATGTGGAATGTCTGTTGCAGCAGGCAGGGAGGTATCAAATTGAAAAAGAAAGCGGCAAGTATTCTGGCGGCGGTTTTGACGGCAGCGCTGTTCACCGGATGCGGCCAGAGTAAAGAAGAGAATGCGCTGAGGGATTTGGACGCGGATAATTACGTAACGCTTTGCGACTATCAGAACATGAGCGTCAATGTGGAACCTATCATTGTCACCGACAGTGAGAGGGACTTTTATGTGATGGACACTTACAGCAGGTTTGCCACATTGGAAAACAGCGGAATCACGGATCGCCCCGCGGAGAACGGAGATGCGGTGAACATTGATTATGTGGGGAAGAATGACGGTGTGGCATTTGACGGAGGAACGGCTTCCGGAGCATTTTTACTCCTTGGCTCCCACAGCTATATCGAAGGTTTTGAGGAAGGACTGGTTGGCGTCCGTCCGGGAGAGACGGTGGTTCTGAATCTGACTTTCCCCGAAAATTACAATAACAACCGGGAACTTGCGGGACAGGCAGTGGAATTTACGGTGACAGTTAACTACATTGTAGAGATGCGCGATGATGTGGTGGCATCCATGGGATTGCAAAACATCAATACGGTGGCGCAGCTGCAGCAAAATATCTATGACCGGCTTTATGCCAGCAAAGAATCGGATTACAATAAAAGCGTGAGGAACGCCATAATGATGGCGCTGATGGAACAGTGCACATACGGGGAGCTTCCGGAAGCTTTATTGGAAAACAATAAGGTATATGTGAGCCGTACCGTTAATTCGGCGGCGGAGTACGGTCTGGATGCGGACACTTATACAAATACCTTTTTCGGTATGGATGCAGACACTTATATCAATAATTATGCGGCGGAACTGACTAAGCAGGATATTACCTTACAAGCTATCGCCAACAAGGAAGATTTAAATGTCAGCGATAAGGAATTGAAGGACACTTTAGAGAAATACGCGGAAGAAGCCGGAGCGGGTAGCGTGGAAGAGTTTTTGGGAGAAAATTCTGCGGAAGAATACCGCAATTCCCTTATGATGCAGAAGGTTATGGACTACCTGATAGACCATATCCAGATTCAGTAGATGCAGAATATTGAAGGGGAGAGGCGGAACTGGAAAAAACAGCCTCGGACCGGAAGTGCCCGGAAGGGATTTCAGCCGCGTAGTCGGATGAAAATCCCTTCCCGGAGCATGGGCACGGGAGGGGAGAGGCGGAACTGGAATAGGAGGAACAAAAATGGATTTGACAGACATTCGCGATCTTTATCGCAGCCGTGAGGAGTATATCGGAAAGGAAATTACTGTAGGCGGCTGGGTAAGGAGCAACAGAGATTCTAAGAATTTTGGGTTTTTGGTGATCAATGACGGTACTTTCTTCGAGCCGCTTCAAGTGGTTTACGGGGATAAGCTCACCAATTTTGAAGATCTCCGCAAGATGAATGTAGGCACGGCGGTGATTGTAAAAGGTCTGGTGGTGGCTACACCGGAGGCCAAACAGCCTTTTGAACTGCAGGCGGAAGAGGTATTGGTGGAGGGGCCTTCTACGACAGATTATCCTTTGCAGAAGAAGCGCCATTCTTTCGAATATCTGCGCACGATTTCCCACCTGCGTCCCAGAACGAATACTTTTCAGGCAGTATTCCGGGTTCGCTCTCTGATTGCATATGCCATTCACACATTTTTTATGGAAAGGGGATTTGTCTACGTGCACACGCCTCTCATCACCGGAAGCGACTGTGAGGGAGCGGGTGAAATGTTTCAGGTAACGACAATGGATCTGAACAACATTCCCCGGACAGAGGGCGGAGAGATTGACTTTTCACAGGACTTTTTCGGCAAGGCCACCAATCTCACCGTCAGCGGACAGCTGAATGTGGAAACATATGCTTTTGCGTTTAAGAATGTATATACTTTCGGCCCTACTTTCCGGGCAGAGAATTCCAATACCACCAGACATGCGGCGGAATTTTGGATGATCGAGCCCGAGATGGCATTTGCGGATTTAAAGGATGATATGATGCTGGCGGAAGGCATGCTGAAATTTGTGATTCGCTATGTGCTGGATCATGCTCCCGAGGAGATGGCATTCTTTAACCAGTTTGTGGATAAGGGCCTGATTGAGAGGCTGGAGCATGTGGCAAATTCCGACTTCGGTCATGTTACTTACACGGAAGCCATCGAGATTTTGGAGAAGCATAACGACTCTTTTGATTATAAAGTGCACTGGGGCTGCGATTTGCAGACAGAACATGAGAGATATCTGACAGAGGAAGTATTTAAGCGCCCTGTTTTTGTCACGGATTATCCGAAGGAAATCAAAGCGTTCTACATGAAACTCAACGAGGATGGAAAGACGGTTGCGGCCATGGATTGTCTGGTTCCCGGAATCGGGGAAATCATCGGCGGAAGTCAGCGTGAGGACAAGCTGGAAGTCTTGGAACAGAGGATGGAGGAGCTGGGCCTGAATAAGGAGGATTACGATTTTTATCTGGATCTGAGGAGATACGGCTCCGTGAGACATGCGGGCTTTGGGCTGGGCTTTGAACGGTGTGTGATGTACCTTACGGGTATGAGCAATATTCGTGATGTCATTCCTTTCCCCAGAACCGTTCATACCTGCGATTTATAAAATACATTAAAAAAGTGCCGCTTTGGGCGGCACTCATAAGACAGTATTAGAAATGTTTTCGGGAAACGGCGTAGCTTGCGGGCTATGCCGTTTCTCCGTTTTGGTGTGCCCGGTGGGCACACGTTCTAACGGGTGAAAGTCCCCAATCCGCCCGGCAGTGGGAAGGATACAGCCGAAGCCAAGGGTGTCCATCGTGAGGTGGAATCTGAAGAAAGGATTAGGCAAAACTCTGGCTTGCTACATTTGAGGCTAAATGCAGGGATAAGGTTGCCAAACAAACCAAAGTCCGATAACTGCACGGAACTGTATTTAGTAGTTATGGAGTGAGTATAAGAGGGAAAGAGCGTGTGAGTACCCGGGGAGGTCTCGTG
>CAJUTJ010000147.1 GCA_910589655.1 uncultured Acetatifactor sp.
CTGATACATTGGCGCAGAATGATTATTTCATATGCAAGGCGGAGGAATGAGGCGTAGCGGTGGCTACGTCGATTGACGACAACGAAGCAGATGAAAAATCAGACAAGCCAAGGTGTCAGTTAATTAATATTCGTTGTACTTTTTGATTGCCTTTTGATTTATGACATAGAAAAAACCCTTGATTTTCAAGGGTTTTCCAAAGCTGCTGACGGGAATCGAACCCGTGACCTCCGCACTACCAAAAAGCAATAACGCTTTATCTGTGTTATCTCGGTTTTGCCTGATGTTGCGTGAAACGCTGTATTTTAGCGGAGTTCTTTTCACAGCTTTGCGTGCGTTTTCATTGTTCGCTGTAAGTTTACTAACAAGATTCTAACAAAAAGCCTACAACACGTCAATCAGATATTTTAGGAATAGCAGTCTTAATCATCATAGTGTCCTCTGCATGATATGATTTTAATATTTTGCAATTCATCAACATCGTATACCAAGCGGTTTTTTTCATCAATCCGTCTGGAATATCCGGGACGATATTTCAGCGGCTCCGGCTTTCCAATGCCTTGCATTGCCCCATTTCGCTTAATATCCACTAATAGACTATTGATTCTCTTTGCTGTTTTCCTGTCTTGAGACTGCCAATAAATGTAATCAGAAAATCCTTTGTCTGTAAAGGTAAAATCATTCATCTTTATGTTTCATCCGTTCCATCCAATTTAATACTTTTTCAGTAGGTTCCCAGTCATCAGATTCCATTGCCTGCAATTCTTCCATGCTGAAAGAAATGGATTCCCCATTTTCTAACTGCTTATAACTCCTGTCCAGCATAGCCAGATATTCTGCGTTTCTTCTGGCTTTTGCCATTTCGTTATATTCTTTTTCTGATACGATTACTACATTTTCATTTTTAGGTCGTGACACAATAAGCGTTTCGCCGCTTATTACTTTATTACACCATTCCTTAAAATTTTCACGCACATCCATGCTCTTTACTGCTAACATAGTATCACCTCATAATTTCGTATGATTTTTCGTACTTTTATTATATATAGTTATTATGCGTCTGTCAAATTGATTTATGTTGGAAATGAAGAGAAATTGAAAACAGCCCCATCCGTAAAGGATATGCTTTCCCACAAATCATCTCCCAGTCCATACTCCGTTATCTGGCAATCGTGGTGAAGATCCTCCGCAATTTCAAGAATGACATCTTTTAATTCCAGCTTATCAAGATACTTTTGTGGAATGGCTTCAAAGCCGAGTGCCGTTCCGAGTATATTTCCTGTAACCGCACCGGTGGAGTCGCTGTCGCCATCATGGTTGACTGCGGCTGCAACACCGTTTACAAAATCGTCAGAATATTTGAGTGCACAGTATATCGCTATTGCGAGAGTTTCCTCCGCCACCCAGCCTTCTCCGAGCTGCCGGATCGCGTCGAGGTCATCCTCGTTTTCACTGGATAGCACAATGGCTTTTTTTACCAGTGTCAATAGTTCATCCATGTGTTTCGCTTTTGGAAAGACAGAGGGTATCCGCTTGTATTTCTTCATGCCGATAGGCAGTTTTTCATTAGCGGCTAATATCTGTTCGACGGTCTGAATGTTTAACATGTATCTATCAACTCCCTGCACGTTTCGTACTGAATATTCATAGATACATACTATATTCTTATTTCATATCTTTCAAGCAGCATATATACATCACACTCCTATTATTGTTATTTTGTTGATAATTACATACATGTTTGGTTCTCTATATCTATTGGATCAAGACCCAAACTACACATGCACTGATACTATATCACCAATCCCTATGTATACCCTATATAAACCCTGCATCATAGACTAATCATCAAAATTTCACTAACACCTAAAAGCATGAAAAAGGTAACTGTTTTGATGACCGTTTTGCAATTTTATCCAACCGCATGATGAAAACTTTTGATTGTCTGAAGCACTCCGTCTGATATACCCAATCCTTTTTGTCGATACTTATATATCATTTGCTTTGACCTGTCCTCGACACCTCTGAAGCAATACTATTTACGGAGAGCGACCCTCAAAATTTGCCAATCAGCTACTAAATTCCTATGTCTGCAAATTGTATCTCTGATTTCTTTTCCCGTATTACTGGAAAGAAGACTCTCAAAAAGGGGATCTCTGGCATTGTTCAAATATTCTTTAACACAAGGAATTATGTCCTCTATAAAAATCTTTTTGTATTCCACACACATGATCTCTATTGCCCGCTTTGATAAAATATCTTTCAGTTTTCGTTTATCCGCACCAAAAGCACGGCTCAGTCGCCTATCAATCAAGACGCATTCGATGCGGAGCATATTATAAAAAAGGAGAAGCAAAAAGACTGTCACCAACGACAATCTGCTTCTCCTAAAGCTACTCTATATGATATTTTACTTCTCGTTTCTTATTTATCCTACATTATATCTAATTAATTCCTAAAAGACAATAATTTTTTGTTCCTTTTTCTTTTTTGGGAGAATCGCATATAAATTAAATGGCTGATTCATAGGCTTTTCGGGGGATTGTAATCCGTTTTGCAGGAAGCTAACAAAAACTCTAACAAATTCCATATTACAGATCGCAATGAACTATCATACAGAAATAGAAAAAGCCCTGAATATTCAGGACTTCTACAAAAGCTGCTGACGGGAATCGGACCCGTGACCTCCGCACTACCAATGCGACGCTCTACCGACTGAGCCACAGCAGCATCTCTGACTGCTCTCATTATACTCGAAGCAATCAACATAGGTTATTTTATCAAAGACACTTCCGTTTGTCAACAAAAAATGCAAATTTTTTTATGAAATTTGTCACGGTTTGTAATTGTTCACTCGCTGTCGCCGCGAGGTGTTTTCACGCTGTTTCTGCGTGATAAACCCGAGACAGACATGCGCGAAATCGCTGTTTTTGCGATTTCTGTGCATAGGTTGCTGTGAACGAAGTGAACAGCAACCACGGTTTGATCCAGCCGAAATGATTGCATCATTTGTCCGTGGAAACTTTCTCGCCAAAGCCATATCCGACAATCGCATCCACAAAGCTGATGCCGCCGTAAAAAAGCTTTGGACAATATTGTGCAACGGTGAATCAAAGCCCGGCTTCCGGCTGCTTATAATTCCCATGACCAAACCTGAAATTTTTATCACATATGGTCCGGCTCACTGCAGCACAGCTGCCGTGTTATCTGCCTATGCACATAGAACTTCATTTTGTCCGGATCTATCTGAAAGCACTCTTCCGTACTGATACTAAGCATATAAGTCAGAAGACCGGAAAACACCGTGTATACCATAAATTCCAGCGGCAGATCATTCCGGATCTCCTTTCTGTTTATGCCTTGGGTCAAAATATTTTCAAAAACCTTTATGGGATGATACTTTCGGAAAGACTCAGACATCATCTTCCGGCGCACCAATTGGCTGAAATCGGAATGATCCGACAAAATGTGCACCATACGGATAAAGCAATACTTCCTGCCGCTTTCCCGCCCCATCTCCTCCAGCAGCCAAGAGAGCTGCTTCTCAAAACATTCCTGTTTCTGAAGCTCCTGCTCCAGCAAACCGAACATCCGCTGTATGTGGAACACTACCGCACAGGCCACGATATCTTCTTTGGTATCAAAATAGTCATATGCCGTGCCCTTTCCGATACCCGCACGGTCAGTGATCATGGAAACCCGGACAGTGGATGCATCCTCCCCCTCCTCTATCAGTTGAATCACCGCGTCATACATTCGAAGTACTTTGGAAGGAATTTCCCAAGGCTCCTCCAATCCTGTCATTTTGGCCATAATCCCACCCCCCTTAGACAATGGGATATTCCCCGGCAGAATACCCATTGTAAAGTGTAACACAACGGCTCAGCCATACGGCACGCCAAGTAAAAAGCAACGTCTCAATTTGGGAGAAGACGCCACTCCCCGGAAAAAGCATTTATCAAACACGCTCCGGCAAAGCACAAACATGTGCAGTCCCATAAAATCAGTCAGGAAAGCCCGTTCTTCATTTATCGTTGTTGCCTATCTAATACCTGTTTTCTATCAATCGTCTTTCTTTTTCCTTCAATCACCTTTCTTTTCCCCATCAACCGTCTTTCTTTTTTCCTTCATTCTTCTTTCCCTTTCTTCTCCCTGATTAAAATATCATAGACACAGGGAATCACCACCAGCGTCAGCAATGTACCGTAAAGCAGGCCGCCGATTGTTACCACCGCCATTGGTTTCCCCATCTCGGAACCCATGTCGTTGCTGAACACCATGGTGGACAGAGCCAAAATGGTCGTCAGAGCCGTCATCAGCACGGGGCGCAGCCTTGTTCTTCCCGCCGTCAAAATGGCTTCCCGCTTCTCCATGCCGCTTTCCCGGAGCTGGTTCATATAATCAATCAGAACAATACCGTTATTCACGATAATACCCGCCAGCATGACAAAACCAATCATGGCAATAACGCTGACCTCGCTGCCGCTGATAAACAGCCCCATAAACCCGCCGGTAAAGGCTAATGGTATAGTAAACATAATGATAAACGGGGACAGCAGCGACTGGAACTGCGCCACCATAATCAAGTACATAAACGCAACGGCCAGAACCAGCATCAGCATCATCTGCTGCATGGCATCCTCAATCATCTCGTTTTCACCGGAAAATACCAGCTGATATCCGGCAGGAACCTCATAGTCAGCCAATGCCTCTTCCACGTCATCCGCCACCAGTCCCACATTATAGCCTTCCGCAATGGCCGCGGATACTCCCACGTACCTCGTCTGTTCCGCACGGTTGATGGCGCTCAGCGCGTAGGCAGGTTCAAAAGATGCCATCTCGGACAAAGGCACCTTTACGCTTTCTCCGTCTTCGTCCGTACCTTTGATTTCAATATCCTCCACCAACGCTCTGGTCAATGTAATGTCGCTGCCGTTCATAACATAAACGCTGTAATCCTTGTCCGCCGCTACCAGTGTGGTACTGCTGCTTGCCTCGGAAAGCTTGGCGGTAATCTGGGTAAATACCTGTGCCACCGTCAATCCGTAATTTACCGCCTTGTCGCGGTCAATGAGAACGCGCAGCTCCTCCTCCGCTTCCTCCAGCCCGTCGCTGACATCGGCAGTGCCTTCCACGCTCTCCAGAATGGCCGTCACTTCCTTTGCGATGCGCTGCAAGGTATCCAGATCACGTCCCCTGACCTGAATGGAAATACCGCTTCCACCCATGGCGCTCATATCCATACTGGAAGTGTCAATGGTAATCTCCGCATCCAAATCCGCAGTTTTTTCCTCTATAATATCCCCGATCTTTTCATTGCTCATGGACTTATCGTCCCTTGTCACCACATAGATTTCCGTGACATTCACGGCGCCCCCGGAACTGCTGCCGCCCATCAGCGCCATAGTGGAGCTGCTGGTCATAGCGCCCACGTTCTGCACGTCTTCTATGGAAAGGATGGCTTCCACCACCTGATCGGTCAAAGCCGCCGTCTCCTCCAGCGTAGCGTCATCCGGCAGCTCCACATGGACTGTAAGCTGATTGGAATCCATGTCCGACATAAAAGCGGTACCATTGGTAAATGCCAGCGCCACGGAAGACACAAGCAATGCCAGAACCACAATAAATACCAGCGGCTTCCCCTTCAGGGACACTGCCAGCAGCTTCTCATACCCTTTTGCCAGCCCGCCGAAAAATCTACCTTCCTTCTGTTCCTTGGTCTTCACCAAAATCTTGGAAGACATGGCCGGCACTACGGTTAACGCGATCACAAGACTGGCTAACAGCGAATAAGCGATGGTCAAACCCATATCCACGAACAGCTGTCTGGTAATCCCTTCCGTAAATACAATGGGAAGGAACACACATACGGTAGTCATGGTAGATGCCATAATCGCTCCGGAAACCTCTTTTGTTCCCTCCATGGCGGCTTCCTTCACCGAATAACCCTCGCTCCGCAGGCGGTAAATGTTTTCTATGACAACGATGGAGTTATCCACCAGCATACCGATACCCAGCGCCAGACCGGACAGGGAAATAATATTCAATGTCACACCGCTGAAATACATACATACAATTGCCGTAACCAAACTGATGGGAATGGAGAACGCCACCACCACCGTGGGCCTGAGATCCTTTAAAAATACCAGAAGGATCAAAATGGCCAGCGCACCGCCGAAAAGTATATTATTGATGATGGAATCCATCACCAAATCTATGTAAATTCCCTGATCCATCAAAGTAATCAGCGTCAGGTCGGGATTTCCGTCCGTCAGCTCCTCAAACCGCTCTGCCAGCAGGTCGGAAACCTCACCGGTAGAGTATCCAGTCTGCTTCTGGATCGTCAGCATAATACCGGCGCTTCCGTCCACATTGGCATAAATCTCATGGGAATTGTCGGTGTAAAAAACATCCGCCACATCTCCCAGAGTAATCACGGGGACTCCGTCCAAATGCAGATCCAAAAGGGGCATGGCCTGAAGCTCCTCCACCGTGGAGGGCTTATCTCCCACACGGACCATATAGTCAATGCCGTCCTCCGTCACATACCCCGCGGGCATGGAAAAGTTCTGTGCCGTGAGCAAGCCTTCTATGGTTTCCACCGTCAAAATATTATTAAGATTCGCGGAATCATACGCGCTCTGCCTTGCGTCTTCCAGCTGTTCCTCGCCTTCCTTCAGCTGATCCTCGGCATCCTTCATCTGATCTTGGGCATCCTTCAACTGGTCTGCCGCAGTATTCAGCTGATCTTCGGCATCTTTCATAGTATCCCAACCGGTATCCAGCTGTTTCTGGGCGGCTTCCAACTGTGTATCGGCAAGCCCCATCTGATATTCCCCAAGGGAAATGGATGCCTTGCCGTTGGCAAATTCAATGGCCGCCGTCATCTCACCCTTTTCCAGCTCGGCCAAGCCCGCATTCACCGTAGCAATGGCAGTGTCCAGATCTGCCATGCCCATGGCGGCAAGCTGCTGGTTTATCATGGATGCATACCCTTCATACCCAAGACCGGAGGTCTGGGCGTTCAGCGCGGAAACCATATTTTCCTTCCGGGATAACAGATCCGCTTTCTGGCTCTCCAAGCCGGCCTTCTGCTCCTCTAACGCAGCCTTTTGTGCTTCCAGTCCGGCTTTCTGTTCCTCCAATCCGGTAATCAGATTACCCACGGAAGACGCATCCGTCCAATCTATCATCGCCAGAATCTCTTCATTCCCTCCCAGCGCCGCGGAAAGCGCTGCCTGTAAAGAGGCAATAGCATTGGCATCTCCCGATCCGACTACAGTCTCAAAAGTATCCTTGATCTGGGAAAGTCCCTCGACGGCGCCGTCCATCTGGCTGATTCCCCCATTGATCTGGGTGATTCCGGCATCCATCTGTGCAATTCCCGCATCCAACTGCGGAATTCCCGCATCAATCTGTGCGATTCCTTCCGCCAGCTGCTTTGCCGATGTCAGGCTGCTCTTCATGTTATCCAGCTGCGCCTTTACTCCCAGCAGCTCCGTCTTCTTCGCCGCCAGCTCCGCCGCCGTCTTTGCCTGAGCGGCCTCCAGCTGCTCCCGGCCCTCATCCAGCGCCTCTCTGCCCTCGTCAATCTTATCCCTGTTCTCATCCAGCTCTCTCTGGCCGTCGGTTAGCTCCTGTCTGCCGTCCTCCAATTCCTTCCGTCCGTCGTTCAGCTCCTTCCAACCGTCGGAAATCTCTTTTTTCCCGTCCTCCAGCTGCTTTCTGCCGTCTGCAAGCTCTTCCTCTGCCTCTTCCATCTTACCGTCGATGGCTGCAAATATTTTAGCGTTCAGCTCATCCACCTTGTCCTGACGGATGATCACATGGACGCTCTCTTCCAGCAGACCGGTAGCGCTGACACTTGCCACCCCTTCGATACTCTCCAATTCGGGCATAATGGATTCCTGTACATAAGTGCTGATCTGGCCGTTATCCATCCCTTCCACGCCCACTGCCGCAATCATAACCGGCAGCATATCGGGGTTCAGTTTCATGATAATGGGATTGCCCACGGAGTCGTCCCAGAAACTCTTAATCTGATCGAGGACACTGAAAAACCCCCGCTTTTTTGTGGGAGTTTTTCTTTCTTCCATAACATAGTGTCAGAGATTACGATTCACTAAAAAATGCGGGCTGTTTTACCATCCGGCCAGTGCAATCAACTTCGTCATTCTCTTAA
>CAJUTJ010000148.1 GCA_910589655.1 uncultured Acetatifactor sp.
AATAAAAATAGGGAAACCTCAATATAATCAAGGTTTCCCCACACTTTTAACCACTGCGGAAGATGGGACTTGAACCCACACGGCATTGCTGCCACAAGATCCTTAGTCTTGCTCGTCTGCCAGTTCCGACACTTCCGCATATGCTTTATCAGCACTGCACAAGAAACATAATAGCATTTGTTTTATAAAATGTCAATTCTTTTTTTCAAGAGTTTTGAAAAGTATTTGGAACAGAAAAAGTTATGGTTCTTGTTCTCCGGATGTTTCCAAGCATTTTTCTAACTGTTTTAGTAGTTTGGAGTACCCGCTTCAGCGGGCACTCCAGTCAGGATTGTGTAATGTTATCTTCCCACACTATTCCGCCAAATACATTTTCAGCCCGCCTTCGATCTTCTCTATCGTTTCCTCCAGAGACTGCATACCTTGCAGATATAACGGCAATGTATCAATCAATACTTCTCTAATCTTTGCATCTTCCGTATACGGACGATCCAACCCTTTACATAACTCCACCAGCTTCTGTGCCGTCTCCTCGGGGTAGGCGTCAATATCAAACAGTTCTTCCGCCCCTTCGCCGATTTCTATCGAAGTACATGCCGCATACTCGGAACGGTCAAACTTTGCAAGGGTTTCCAGACTTCCTGTATTTATGGGGAATCCAATGTAATAATCTCTGCCCTGAACCTCCTCGGACAAGCAGAAGGCTATAAAGTCCTTTGCAATATCCTGATATTCACTCTTAGCCGATACACCCATTTCCACATGGGGGATAAAGACATTCTCAAATGCCGTAAAGTCTCCCTTGATATAATTCGCCATGGACAAGGGGAACATGCTCCCGTTAAACCCGTCACTGGCTTCTATGGCAAATTTTGCGCGATAAGCCAGCTCCCACATATTGTATCCTCGTTCATTTTTATCCCGTTGTTCAATCATACCGCTGTTATCGGCAATCTGTTTTAACGCTTCTAGGTATTGCGTGAGAACCTCCCGATTCAGCTCTTTGTTCTCCACCATATTTTCACAGAAATAGGGATAAAAGAGATCCACCAGCTCCGCCGCCGTTCTGGGACCCATGTAGCTCTCGCTTCTGCTGCCGAGAAAAGCTGCCAGCGTCTGCATAGAAACCATATCCTCAGCAGATATATCCCTTCCCAAAGCAAAGGAAAAACCAAACTGCATAGGCACTATATACTGTTTGCCTTCTTCATTACGGTAAAATCCCGTAATATTGGAAAGCACCTCGCCGTTTGCCTCCATGGGGGCAATAATATCCGACAAGTCTAAAAGCAGTCCTTTATCCACATAAGATTCCTTATTTAAATGATCCAGTACAAGAATATCCGGAGCCTCACTTCCCATGAGCATAGTATTAATCTGCTGCTGTACCGTATTATAGTCCAAACCCTCCCGGGAATATTTATCCTCGGCAGAATAAGCATACTGGACTTCTATCAATATGTCCGGATGCTCCCTGTGATACAGAGCAGCCGCATTCTGCAGAAGGCTGCTCTCCTCCACTGCATAGAGCTTCAGAATCGTGCTCACCACGGGCACCGCCTCAGGGTCATACTCATATACCATCAGCTTGGATGTGCCGTCTTCCTGATTAAAAAGCGCATATATCCTGCCGTCCTGCAATGCAGTCAGTCCCGTACACCAGATACCCGAAAGAGAAAAACTGGTTTCCAGACCGGAAATTAACTTCTTCCAATCCTCCGAGCCCGCCTCACACTGAAAAATCCCATCCGTGTCTGCCGAAATCAACGTGCCGTCAGGCAAAGCACAGAGCTTTACGCTATAGGAAGAATTCTGGCCAAAGGGAAGAGTAACCGCATCCTTAATACTTCCCCCTGTCCACTTTTCCACCCCTTCGATTGTGCCGGACATATTCATGGAAAAGAGATATACGTTTTCACCGTCCGTAATCAAGTCTTCCCCATACTGGGTAAGAGGTACACTGTCCAGCACACTTCCGTCTTCGCCGTTTATCCTGTCTGCAGAGAGAGAGGATTGTACCACCAAAGTACCGTTTTTCAATGCCGTAATTCCGTTTATAAATTCGTACCTGCCGTAATCTTCATTAATCACAGACCACTTTTCCGGTGTGATATCTTTTGCTTCACTGCCGTCCCCCTGCCAGAGATTTCCCCGATAAGTCTCAAGCTCGCTGTCTATTGTCTGAAAGTACAGGTATTGTATTCCATTACCGTCCTGAAATAGCTGAATATCCATATATGATTCGGCGGGTATTATAAAATCTGCCAGCCATGGCTTCGTAACTTCTACAAAAGCGTCCTCTTGAAGCGCCCACTCCTGCAGCTTAAGCCCTTCTCCTACCTCGTTCACAGTTAAAAGATGTACTTGTTCCTCCACGGTACAGATTTGCTTGACTGCAGCATTTTCCGGTATCCCTGCCAGAGACACCTCTTTCTCCAGATAAGCGCCCTTTACCGCCATATCGTCATTTCCGTTGCCGCCATTACCGCTTCCTCCGGAAGCCCCTTGCCGTCCGCAGCCCGACATGCTTCCGGCGAGTACCAGCACCCCGGCAAGCAATGCCAGTCTCCTTTTCCACTTTGTTCTCCATTCTTTTACCATTTCATAAACCTCCTGCTTTTACTGAATTATGATGTTCTCAATTAGCTTTCCACACCGCTTTCTTTACGAAGCGAATCTCCAACAGATTCACGATTCATTATACATAGTAAACTTGTTATGTATCATAATGATGTACTAATTGTATCCTAAGAAATTATTAATATTCCGGCTCAAATGCATATTATTCCACATTTTATGCAGATGCTGCTGTTCACTCCGTTCACGGCAACCTATGCACAGAAATCGCAAAACAGCGATTTCGCGCATGTCTGTCTCGGGTTTATCACGCAGAAACCGCGTGAAAACACCTCGCGGCGACAGCGAGTGAACAGTAACATGCAGATTCTATAGACTTTTCTCACACGGTAAACGCACGATTTTATGTCTATCCGCCAAAGAAAAAATCTGATATATTATATTTAGTAACTGACAATCCCCGCACAATCGTGTACAATTATTTCTATACTTCTTGAAAGGAAATGATTGGTATGTCAGGTATGG
>CAJUTJ010000149.1 GCA_910589655.1 uncultured Acetatifactor sp.
AGACCGTCAGAAAGAAGAAAAGGGTATGCTACTGAAATATTAAGACAAATATGTTTGGTTGCGAGAAAATACGGTCTGAAACAGTTGCAGTTATCAGTTGAAAAGGACAATGCTGCTTCAATAAAAATAATCGAGAAAAATGGTGGAAATTATTGTAGGAGTTTTACTTTTGATAACGAGGAAGCATATGTATATTTGATAAATCTTTGAGGAGGATATATGTCGTGTTACATAAAATAGAATGGGTATATTGTCCTATATGCGGAAACAAAACCCGTAACAAAATCAGAGAGGACACTATTTTAAAAAACTATCCTCTCTATTGTCCGAAGTGCAGACAGGAAACATTGATTGAAGTAACAAATTTGAGGATGACAGTCATCGCAGAGCCAGACGCAAAGACGCAGAGCCGATGAACTTGTGAAATAAAATCACAGTTCATTGGCTCTATTTTATTTCATAAGGTTTTAAGGCAAACGTCCACTATATAAAAAAACGGTGTTTTGGATGGTGTTCCGTAAGGAAGTTGCTCTAAAAATTGTAATATCTTAATATGTTGCTATGTAGACAGTGCAGCCTTGCGGCTACGCTGTTTTGCTGCTCTGGCTGGATGTTCTGTTCCGCATATGCTCTTGGAACAGTTCTTCCATTTCTTCGGGCATCGGTTCTCTGACAATGCCGACGCTGTTGTAGTAAATATCTAAGCTCTGGTAACGCTGACCGTCAATATATTCTGGCTTGGACACGACAATCTTCTCAATAAACTCGTGTACGATTTCGGGGGTTAATTCCGTAAGCTGTGTGACGCATTTTACCCTGTCGATAAAACGCTGAAGGCTGTCACTCTTGTCTGTTTCGGTTTCAAGGTACTGTTCCATATTGGGGATGGATTCTTTTAACTGTTTCTGCTCGTCCTCAAATGCCATTGACATGGTGGCGAAACGCCCATCAGAGATTTTCCCGCTTACATTGTCCTCATAAATCTTCTGGATAAGGCTGTCAATCTCTTTCACCCGCTTTTTTGCCTGTGCAAGCTCCCTGCGCTTTTCGGATAATTCTTTCCTCTTTTCCTCTCCGAAAGCCGCCATCTGATTTCTGGCAAAATCTTTTTCAAAACACTGAACGTACCAGAACACACGCTGCATACTGTCCAATACTGCCTTTGCCACTACTTTTTCTCGGATATAGTGGGCAGAGCATACATCAGAGTTTTTGCGGTAGGAAGAACAGAAGAAATAAGCCTGTTCCCTCTTGTAATTATTCACCGTGCTGTAATAGAGTTTCTCCCCGCAGTCGGCGCAATAGAGCAGACCAGAAAACATGCTGATAATCCCGCTCCTTGTCGGTCTGCGGCGGTGTTCCCGAAGCTCCTGCACAAGCATGAAGGTTTCTTCGTCAATGATTGCGGGATGGGTGTTTTTAAATATCTGCCATTCCTCCTGCGGGAGTTCCAGCCGCTTCTTGCTTTTGAATGATTTGTGCATGGTGCGGAAATTAACGGTGTCCCCGATATATTCCTGTCGGGAGAGGATGCGTACCACGCTGGCTGCTGACCAGTGGTAGGGGGTAGCGGGCGGTTTGCGGTATGCCATTCCAATGCTGTTCCAGTAAACCGTCGGCGTCATTACCTTGTCGGCTTTCAGTTTTTTTGCTATCTGCGTCGGTCCAAGCCCTGCCACGCATAAGCTGAAAATCTGTTTTACTATTTTTGCCGCAGGCTCGTCGATAATCCATTTTCGGGGATTTTCAGTGTCTTTTTTATAGCCGTATGGCAGGTTGCTTGTAAGCGGGATTCCTGACATCCCCTTATTGCGGAATACATTCTTTACTTTCTGGCTTGTGTTCTTGGCGTGCCATTCATTGAATAAATCCTGCATGGGGACAAGGTCGCTGATGCCTTTAGCGGTGTCGATATTGTCCATGATAGCGATATAACGTACCTCCATGCGGTCAAAATCTTCTTCCAATAACTGCCCGACAACAAGGCGGTTACGCCCAAGCCTTGAGTGGTCTTTGACGATAATCGTCCCGATTTTCCCCTGCTCGGCTAAGTCCATCATTTCCATAAATGCGGGTCTTGTAAAAGATGAGGTTAGATAACGTAACTTGCAAGAAACCCGATAAAATCAAGGTTTAGGAACAGCAGACAAAAAGGTAATGTACACTTAAAAACTGAAAATTGAATAAAAACCCATGCAGGACAACCATTCCTGCAAAATCAGACGTTCAGAAATGAGCGTCTTTTTTTATCCCAATTACAGACGAAAGGGGCTGATAACATGGCAGTATTCCGAGTGGAAAAAAACAGGGACTACACCGTTATGTCAAACCACCACCTGCGCAATACTGACCTTTCCCTAAAATCAAAGGGACTGCTTTCACAAATGCTATCCCTGCCCGAAGAATGGGACTACACCTTAAAGGGGCTTTCCAAAATCAACCGGGAGGGCATAGACGCTATCCGGGAAGCAATACGGGAACTGGAACGGGCAGGATATGTGACCCGTACCAGAGTACGGAACGAAAAAGGACAGTTGGGGGCGGCTGATTATGTGATACATGAATTTCCAGTGCAGCCAAAGCCTATATTGGAAAATCCAACACTGGACAAGCCTGTATCGGAAAATCCAACATTGGAAAACCCTATGCAGGAAAATCCAACGCAATTAAATAAAGAACTATCAAGTAAAGAATTATCAAATACGGATTTATTAAATAACCATTCCATTCCTATCCTTTCCACCCTTTCCAGACAGGAAGCGGCACAGCCGCAGGAACGGAAA
>CAJUTJ010000150.1 GCA_910589655.1 uncultured Acetatifactor sp.
ACACCTTGGCTTGTCTGATTTTTCATCTGCTTCGTTGTCGTCAATCGACGTAGCCACCGCTACGCCTCATTCCTCCGCCTTGCATATGAAATAATCATTCTGCGCCAATGTATCAGAAATTAATTATTCGTTGTACTAGTCACATGATGAATATATCTATGAGTAATCCTTAAATATTAGTATACACTATTTGTCATAAAAAAACAGTGTTTTTTGTATAATAGGGCATAAAAACGTTAGAAAAGTATTTTATTTTAAGGTAGAATATCTCTTGGAATGAAACATTCCTCTAAATTTTCTCTCATACCATAAAATGCCCCGGTGATTTCCACCGGGGCATTTGTTTACCTCTATGTTAGAAATATCATGCAAGCGGCACTTTGTTCCGTGCCGGAAAAATCCGCCGCAGTCAGTGGGAATGCGAAGCACTCTTGGAAGTGCCGGAAAAATCCGCCGCAGTCAGGGAAGAATGCGAAGCACTCTTGGAAGTGCCGAAAAATTCCGCCGCAGTCAGTGGAAATGCGAAGCATTCTTGGAAGTGCCGGAAAAATCCGCCGCAGTCCGAAGTGCCGCTTGCGGCACTTTGTTACAGGGGGAACTTAAAATAGTTCTTTGCGTTGTAGTAAGAGATATTTTTAATAATTTCGGAAAGCGTCTCGTAATCTGCAGGGAATTCTCCGTTCTCCACCCAGCTGCCGATCATATTGCACAGAATACGTCTAAAGTATTCGTGTCTGGTGTAGGACAGAAAACTTCTGGAATCGGTAAGCATTCCTACAAAGCCGGACAGATTGCCAAGGTTAGCCAGTGATGTCATCTGCTCTACCATACCGGTCTTGTGATCATTGAACCACCATGCGCTTCCCTGCTGAACCTTAGCTACGGCAGTGGAATCTTGGAAGCAGCCGAGAACCGCGCCGATGGACTGGTTGTCATTAGGGTTTAAGCTGTACAGAATGGTTCTGGGCAGCTCATCGGTTACACAGAGAGCGTTGAGGAAGTTTGCCATTTGTGCGGAAGGAGCGTCATTGTTGATACAATCGTATCCCGTATCGGGACCCAGCTTCTCAAACATGAGGGTGTTGTTGTCACGTTTACATCCATAGTGGAGCTGCATTGCCCAATCCAGCCTATGGTATTCCCGGCCCACAAAGAGCATAAATGCGGTTTTGAACTTCAGCTCATCTTCTCTGGTGAGAATCATCCGGTTTCTTCTCTTTAAGAAGATTTCTTCGATTTCATCTTCGCTTGCGGGAACATACATAACATATTCCAGAGCATGGTCGGAGACATTACATCCCATGGATGAGAAAAAGTCCATACGCTTCTTTAAAGCTTCTTTCAATGCGGCAAAAGTGGTGATTTTAGGGACGCCTGCCGCTGCAGCCAGCTTATCCAGATAATCCAGATACTCGGGCTTCTCAATATTCATGGCTTTGTCGGGTCTCCATGCGGGAAGAACTTTCACGTCAAAGGTATCGTCCTCGGCAATCTTCTTATGCCATTCAAGGGAATCAATGGGATCATCGGTGGTACAGATTAAAGTTACATTGCTTTGTTTGATGATATTGCGCACGCTCATGGAAGGCTGTGCCAGCTTTTCGTTACAGATTTTCCATACTTCTTCGGCAGTGTTCTTGTTTAAAATACCGTTGTAGCCGAAATATCTCTGCAGCTCCAGATGGCTCCAATGGTACAGGGGATTACCGATTGCCTTGCCGAGGCACTCCGCCCACTTGCAGAATTTTTCATAATCGGAAGCGTCGCCGGTGATGTACTTTTCATCTACGCCGCAGGAACGCATCAAACGCCACTTATAATGATCTCCTCCCAGCCAAACCTGAGTAATATTCTCAAACTGACGGTTTTCTGCAATCTCTTTGGGATTGATATGGCAGTGATAGTCCAGAATAGGGGTGCTCTCCGCATAGTCGTGAAACAGCTTCTTCGCAGTTTCGGTTTCCAGCAGAAAGTCTTTGTCCATAAATGCTTTCATTTCTTCTCCTCCATAAATAGTCAATATTTTATTGTAATATCTTAACGGGTGGTGCCCCGCTTTACAATCTCACCGGAAAAAATAGTTTTTTTAGGCATTTCATTACCGTTGAGCACGCCCAGCAGTGTGGTAATCAAATGCTGGCAGAGAGTATCCAGCTTATTATCAATACTGGTCAGTTCAGGCTCGCAACAGCTGGCCAGCATGGAATTATTATATCCTAATACGGAAAAGTCTTCCGGAATCCGATAGCCCATCTCTCTGGCGTATTTTACACTGGCCAGAGCCAGAGTGTCGTCCGCCGCAATGACGCCGTGGAATTTGAGTCCTTTTTTGTTCAGTTTTATTAAATGTCCTGTCATGGCGGGGATGTCCTCATGGGAGCCATGGTAGAACTGCATGAGATTGCCGCTGCTTAAAAGCTTTTGTTCCTCCATTGCCGCCCGGTAGCCTGCCAGCTTGCGCTTTCCGCTGTAGGAGGTGGAGTTATAAAAATACAGAATATCGTTGATTCCCGTGTTAATCATCTGCAATGTAGCATCGTACATGGACGTGAAGTCATCGGAAACCACACTGTAAACATTGGGCGCGTCCAGATCCGCATTCAGCAGCATAACGGGAACCTGCATGGCAGCGTCGGCAATGTATTTGTTGTCGCTTTCTCTCTCATAGATAAAGTTGGAACCGACCAAAATGATACCGTCCACCTTTTTGGTAATCAGCAGATTCATGGAGGACATTTTCGTCCCCAGTTCATAGCCGGTGCAGCAGAGAATGCTGTCGTAATCGTTAGCGCGGAGCTTTTGCTCTATGTAGTAAATGGCTTTTGCCAGATACAAGTCGGAGCTGTCTGCGCACATAATACCGATGGTTTTCATGGTGTTCAGTCCAAGCCCCCGTGCAAAGGCATTGGGAGTATATTCGTACTGGTTGATTACATCCAGTACCTTTTTTTTCGTTTTTTCACTGACGTTGCTGCTTCCGTTTAAGACACGGGAAACCGTAGCGATGGAAACACCGGCCTTTTCGGAGATGTCGTAAATTGTCATAGGTGTTACCTCGTGAAAGATAAATGTAAGTGGTTACAATAATGCTTTACTTTAAATTATAGCTAACCCCTCTCTTTTTTTCAAGTCATATTTGCGGAAAATTTCTATGGGCAAAAATATGCTCAAATATAGTGCTCCATCCGATTTTGGGACGGCGCGGAGCATTAGTGTACTGACACATTCATATTCAGGCAAATCCCCCTGCCTATTTTCCTGATAGCACTACCCCCAAGACTAGAGGAGGGCACTGAAAAAGTCGGTATCTGCCTGACGAAGACACGATATATGTGTTTTTTATAAACTAACAGTTCTACATATTGTGTTCTTTTTTAGGTAATTTGGACTTTTTCAGTGCCTTCGCCTAGAGGCAGCTACTGCTGCGTCTGCGTTTGTGGAGCAGCACTTTCAGAAAAATATTCTGCGGAGTTTTACCGGATATGAACAGGTCAGCACACTAAGATTATTCGTCACGGAGTGAACAGCAAGTTACTTTTCACACCCACGCCGCCGCGAGGCGTTTTCACGCGTTTTTGCGTGACAAACCCGAGGGCAACCTGCGCGAAACCGCTGTTTTGCGGTTTCTGTGTATGCGTTACTGGTCGCGGAGTGAACAGTAACAACGGCAACAAACTGGTAACGGTTCAGTGACCTGTCTGAACTGTTGCACAAACTGTTATACAAACAGAAATATTTCCGCTTTTGTATATTGACGAAAAATAATTTTGGCAGTAAAATTATTTTATGAAAGTACTTACATAGAATCTGTGGAAAAGCAGATGGAGAAAGCGGGCAGGGGTTGCTTTCTTTACGGTAATGGGAAGTACAGAGGATACGAAAAATGACTTGTCCGTAAATCGGACAGAAGGGAGCAAGATTGAAGGTTACGATGTTCACGTTTCAATCTGCAGGTTTGTGTCTGTGCGGCATCCGCAAACTTGTAAGTCTATTTATGGCTTTGCGCAACAAAGCCGCGCAGAAATGAGGTTAAAAATGGAGCTTTTAAACAAGTCTAAGACCGGTAAGAAGGAGAGGCCTATCAAGGTCGTACAGTTTGGAGAGGGCAATTTCCTCCGTGCATTTGTTGATTACATGATTGATATTGCAAACGAGCAGGGAACTTTCGACGGCGATATCGTGTTGATCAAGCCCATTGAGTTCGGCAGTCTGGAAATGTTCCATAATCAGGACTGTCAGTATACCGTTTCCCTTCGCGGTAATGTGGACGGTGAGGGCAAGATTTTGAACAGAGTGGTTACCAGTGTTGCGGACGCTGTTGACACGTATAACGAATATGATAAGTTTATGGGGCTGGCTGAAATTGACACTTTGCGCTTTGTGGTTTCCAACACTACCGAGGCAGGTATCGTATTTGACAATACAGACCGTTTTGAAATGAATCCTCCTAAGACTTTCCCCGGAAAGCTGACAAAGTTCTTATATCATAGATTTGAGGCATTTAAAGGCGATATGAGCAAGGGTCTTGTAATGCTGCCCGTTGAATTGATTGACGATAACGGCATTATGCTGAAAAAGTGTGTAATGCAGCTGATTGAGCTCTGGGGCTTATCCGATGAGTTTAAGAAATGGGTGGAGGAGGCGTGTATTTTTACCGCTACTCTGGTAGACCGAATCGTTACCGGTTATCCCCGCGCTGCCGAGAAGGAAGAGTGGGAGAAGCTGGGCTACGAGGATCATATCATGGTAACCGGAGAGCCTTTTGCACTCTGGGTCATTGAATCCGACAAAGATATCAGCAAGGAATTTGACCTGCCCGGTGCGGGACTGCCCGTAGTATTTACCGATGACCATCATCCCTATAAGCAGAGAAAGGTTCGTATCCTGAACGGTGCGCACACTTCTTTCGTACTGGCATCATGGCTTTGCGGCAACGATATCGTGAGACAGTCCATGGAAGACGACGATATCCGTAATTTTATGAATAAGACTATTTTTGACGAAGTGATTCCTACCCTGACTCTTCCCGAGGATGAATTGAAGGCATTTGCAGGTGAAGTGGTAAATCGTTTCAATAACCCTTATGTGGATCATGCATTGCTGGCAATCTCCTTAAATTCCGTTTCCAAATGGAGGGCAAGGTGTCTGCCCAGTCTGCTGGGATATGTGGATAAATTCGGTAAGCTTCCCGCACATATGACTTTCTCCATTGCAGCGCTGATGGCATTCTACACCGGTACAGAGATCAAAGACGGTGTATTAATCGGTGACAGAAACGGTGAGGCTTATAATATTAAGGACGACATGCCTGTGCTGGAATTCTTCCGCGATAATTGCCGGAAGGATACAAGGACTTTTGTAACCGATTATCTTGGAAACGAGGATTTCCACGGACAGGATCTGAATCAGGTTCCCGGTCTGACGGATGCGGTAACGGCATATTTGGATGATATTAAGACAAATGGTATGAGGGCGGCATTATGCAGAATTTCATAAAAATTAATGACAACGATAATGTGGTAGTTGCGCTGAATGTGATTCCTGCGGGAGAAACCATACAGGTGGAAATTCAGGGGGAAACCAAAAGCGTTACGGCGCTGGAGGAAATTCCCGCAGGCCACAAGATGGCAGTCTGTGACATTCCTGAAGGCGGCGAAGTCATCAAGTATGGCTACCGCATAGGCAATGCCAAGGAAGCCGTAAAGTGCGGCAACTGGATTCACACCCATAATGTGAAGACGGCGCTGGGTGATTTGCTTGAGTACACTTATGAGCCTTCTTCCGTAGAAGAGCAGACCACGGAAGACGTTACTTTTATGGGCTTTAACCGCCCTGACGGCAAGGTAGGCGTCCGCAACGAGATCTGGGTGATTCCTACGGTGGGCTGCGTCAATAATGTGGCAACTGCCATTGCAAAGCAGGCAAATGCTTTTGTGAAGGGAACGGTGGAAGAGGTTATCGCCTTTCCTCATCCTTACGGATGCTCCCAGATGGGAGACGATCAAGAGCATACCAGAAAGATTCTGGCGGATCTGATCAATCATCCCAATGCAGGCGGTGTGCTGGTGCTGGGACTGGGCTGTGAGAACAGCAATATTGATGTATTGATGCCTTATATCGGCGAATATGACGAGAACAGAGTAAAATTTTTGGTGGCACAGGAGTCCGAGGACGAGATTGCGGATGCGGTGGAAATTATCAAAGGCTTGATCGACTATGCTTCCGCTTTTGAGAGAGAACCTGTCAGTGTCAGCAGACTGGTGATAGGAATGAAGTGCGGCGGCAGCGACGGACTGTCCGGCATTACTGCGAACCCTCTGGTGGGCCGTTTCTCCGACCTGCTGATTTCCAAGGGAGGCACCACTATTCTTACGGAGGTTCCGGAGATGTTCGGTGCGGAAACAATTTTGATGAACCGTTGTGCAAACGAAGAGCTGTTCCGCCAGACGGTTGATTTGATCAATGATTTTAAGAATTATTTCAAGAGTCATAACCAAACGATTTACGAGAATCCTTCCCCCGGAAACAAGAAGGGAGGGATCTCCACCTTGGAGGATAAATCACTGGGTTGTACACAGAAATCCGGAAATGCATTGGTGAAGGGTGTACTGCAGTATGGCGAGACGGTGAAAACTCCCGGACTGAATCTGTTAAGCGCTCCCGGCAATGATTTGGTGGCGGCAACGGCTCTGGCGGCGGCAGGTGCACATATTGTACTGTTTACCACAGGGCGGGGCACTCCTTTTGCATCCCCCGTTCCCACCATGAAGATTGCCACCAATTCCAATCTGGCAGCCAGAAAGTCCAACTGGATTGACTTTAATGCGGGTGTACTGGTTGAGGACAGCAGCATGGCGGCGGAGACGGAGAACCTGTTCAATTATGTGGTTGAAGTAGCATCCGGCGAGAAGGTTTGCAGCGAGGCAGCCGGTTTCCATGATATGGCTATCTTTAAACAAGGCGTTACCTTATAAAAGTATGCAAAGATTTTCTAAGTCAGCAAAGTACACTGGCTTAGAAAATCTAAGCAGCATAGACAATTGTTGTAAATTTAATTCTTCCCCTGTCTATGATGTGACGATTCCCGTTTTACAATCCGGTCCGGGAGGAGGTTCCAACGGTTCGGTTATTCCGCCGGATACCTGAACGGCATCCGCGTATTTACACATAGTTTTATCCCATTATTCTATTCCTTGGCAAATGTTTTTAATATTCCGTTTTTTAAGGATCTATCCCGGTAATTCCCAACGCAAATATCAAATTACGGCATGGTATCTCTCTTTCGGACAATGCCTTTACGGTTTTCTGAGGAGTTTGGTTACTTTTCACACCCACGCCACCGCGAGGCGTTTTCACGCGTTTTTTGCGTGATCAAACCCAAGCGATTAGAATAATCGCTTGGGCAACCTGCGCGAAACCGCTGTTTTGCGTTTTCTGTGCATGCGTTACTGGTCGCGGAGTGAACAGTAACGGAGTTTGGAAAGCCGAAAAATCGGATTTTTTGAAGCCTTGTCAACAGAGGAAGCATGCGATATAATATATTTGATACCCTTGTGGTTTGGTGAAAAGCTGCAAGGGTATTCGTATAAAAAGCAGTCCCGTTTACTGCGGTACGGAATACCGGTTGAGTAATGTTTAAGGAGGAGTTGGAGCTATGGGTTCATTTAAGATTGGCACTACGGAATTCGGAGTCGGCAAGGTGGTGCTTTCCGCGGAAAATAATCTGCTGAATCTAGAAATCAGCGGCAGTGATGATATGTTTGATCAATTGACAGAGGCGGATGACAGTGAATGGGGCTGGGCCTTGTATGCTCCTAAAATTTATTTTGAAGATGTTCCGTTCAAAGGGAACACCTTAACAATAGATAATGAAACACTCAATCAGTGTAATATTGCCCTGTATATGATGGAACATAATGATTTTACGGGAACCATAGAGCTGACGGAGGATGTAATACATATTCAAGGAGAGGTTTATCTAATGGATCGTATACTATCCGTTTTTATCGAAATAAATCGTCATGAAATATAAAATTTCCATAAATGGCAACGGAATAAAACAGTAGGAGGTATTGGCATGAAGGATCAATTATTGGCGGCAATGGAGGCGATTACAAAAAATGACAAGGATGCTGTGGCGGCTGCTGCGGAGGAGGTAAAAAAGCTGCCGAGAACTGCTGAGGGGCTGTTTGACACGGGCAGTGTGGACGCGGACTGTTTTGAGGCGGCAAGATGGGTATATCCGGTTTATGCTTATTATGAGACTGAGTGTAATAAGAAAGAGTGCTATCCCGAGCTTCTAAAACAGATGGAACTGCTGGATGCCAAGAGGAAGAGCGCGGCTTCCATGGAAAAGACCGCCTGCTTTTTGGATGCCTTGATTCATACCATTGACAATGTTTCACCTCAGCTTTATGAGTACTACATAGAATTGGCGGATCTTTTTAAAGCCGTTGTAAAAGAGACGGCAGCAGACTATTACAAGGACGGAAGATTTACGGACGGATCTGCCGGTGAGGCAGAAGCAGAGAAGATGATCCGCGCAGCCATTGCCCATGCCGGTGAGACATATGTGCTTCTTGCGGAAAAATATGCGGATTATATGTAGGGAAGGGACAGAACAGGAAAACAAAACAGTCCCGGAACAGGTAAATAGAAAACAGCCCCGGACCGGAAACGCTCGGAAGCGGTTTTTGGTGAGTTAGCAGCAAAATATCACTTCCTTCGAAAAGGGCGTTGCAGGAAGGGGACAAAACCGGAATAGGAGAAAGATTATGGACATTATTCATGTAATGAACACAGCCAGAAGCGTCGTTATCGAAATAAAGGACGGAGGGCGATACTATACGAAAAAGCCTTACCGCGTGCTGCTCAACGGAGAGGAAAAGCTGACTGCGGAGAAGACCATTGTTTCTCTGTATGGATTGAAACCGGACACGGAGTATCAAGTGGAAGTATGGGACGGCGCCGAGAAAGCGGGAAGACTGACATTTCGGACGGATTATGAATTTGTGACACTTGACGTAAAGAGATTCGGCGCCAGAGGCGACGGAGAACAGGATGACACTCATCACATTCAGGCGGCTATTCTTGCCTGTCCCGAGCACAGCCGTGTGCTGATTCCGAAAGGAGTTTACCGGATTACCTCTCTGTTCTTAAAGAGCCATACGCGGATCGAACTGGCAGAAGGAGCGGAGTTGAAAGCTTTTACGGAGCCGGAGAAATTTCCTGTTTTTCCCGGATGGATCGAGAGCTACGACGAAACCGACGGTTATAATTTGGGCAGCTGGGAAGGAAATCCTTTAAACATGTACACCGGTATTATCTGCGGGGTGAATGTGGAGGATGTAGTGATCTACGGACAGGGAACCGTCAACGGCAATGCTTCCAAAGAGGACTGGTGGAAGATGCCCATGAACTATAAGGAAAGCTTTCGTCCCCGTCTGTTCTTTATCAACAATTGCAGACAGATCACTATGGCGGGAGTGAAGGTATGTAATTCTCCTTCATGGACACTGCATCCCTATTTCAGTGAAGATTTAAAGCTGATTGACTTGTTTGTCTCCAACCCTGCCGATTCACCAAACACCGATGGGTGCGATCCGGAATCCTGCAAAAACGTAGATATACTGGGGGTTCATTTCTCTGTGGGTGATGACTGCATCGCTGTAAAGAGCGGCAAGATTTATATGGGAAAGAAATATAAAACTCCATCGGAAAATATCCGTATCCGCCAGTGTCTTATGGAGGACGGGCATGGTGCGGTTACATTGGGAAGCGAGATGGCGGGCGGCGTTGTCAACCTCACTGTGGAAGACTGTATTTTCCGCCGCACGGACAGAGGTCTGCGCATTAAAACCAGACGCGGCAGAGGTAAAGATGCCGTGATAGACGGTATCACATTCCGAAATCTGGATTTGGATCATGTGATGACTCCGCTGGTTGCGAACTCTTTCTACTTCTGTGATCCGGACGGCCATACGCCGTATGTGCAGTCCAGAGATTTGTATCCTGTGGATGACAGGACGCCCTCTATTAAAAAGATGGTGTTCGAAAACTTGGAGTGTACCAACTGCCATGTGGCCGCAGCGTTTTTTGAAGGGCTTCCCGAGCAGAAAATCGAGGAGATTGTCCTGAAAAATGTTTCCGTCAGCTATGCGGAAAATCCCAAGGAGGATGTTCCGGCCATGTCCGAGACTGTGCCTAGAAGCACCAAGAGGGGGCTGTTTGCAAGCAATATCAGGAAGCTGACTCTGGAAAATGTAAAAATCACGGGACAGACGGGAGAGGCTTATGAGTTCATCGGAGTGGATGAATTGGACGAAAGCTAGAAACGATTTTTCTATTACTTGTCAATCAATGAAACGGAGGAAAGAAGTATGCAGTTAGGAATCAGATTACATGACACAACAAAGCTTCCCTTTGCGGAGCGCATCGCAGACGTACATAATTTGGGATTTGAGTGCGGACATTTGGCTCTGGCAAAGGTGATTGATGAATTCCCCACCACCGATGAGGCTATGACTCCCGGGCTGGCCATGTATATTAAAAATGTATTTGCCAAAAATGAAGTGGATATCGCTGTGTTGGGCTGCTATCTGAATCTGGCAGACCCCAATAAAGAGCAGCTGGCCATGACGGTTCACCGCTATATGGCACATATCCGCTTTGCCTCATGGCTGGGCTGCGGCGTGGTCGGAACGGAGACAGGCGCTCCCAATGAGACATATACGTTTACTCCCGAATGCCATACGGAGGAGGCTTTGCAATTATTTATCAACAATGTCCGCCCCATTGTAAAATATGCCGAGCAGATGGGCGTGGTGTTCGCCATTGAGCCTGTATACCGCCATATAGTCTCCACTCCCAAGAGGGCTAGAAAGGTACTGGACGAGATCGCTTCCCCGAATCTGCAGATTATATTTGATCCGGTGAATATGCTTGATATATCAAATTATCAGGACAGAGAATCTATCTTTGCGGAGGCAATCGAGCTCCTTGGATCTGATATTGCAATGGTTCATTTGAAGGACTTTGTGGTAGGAGACGGAAAGCTGAATTCCGTGGGCTGCGGTTTGGGTGAGATGGATTACACGCAGGTGCTGAAGTTTATGAAGGAGAGAAAGCCGTATATCCATGCAACGCTGGAGGATACCAAGCCTGAGAACAATCAGCAGGTGAAGAATTTCATTCTGCAGAAATATGCAGAGGTTTAACGGGGCTTCCTTGATTCCCTCGGGCAATGAGCCAAGTGGCTGCAAAGCAGACACTTGGCGAATGCCGCCGGAGACGCTTTTGATTTGGTATGTATTCTAAACTTTTGCCTGTCAGAGAATGACAAAGCCAGCCGGCTCCGTTAACGGTCAAGATGAACGGAGCTTTTATATTGGAGTGAATCATGATGGGAAATTTTGAAAAAACTTTTGATAATTCTGCAGCGGATTATGATAAAAGTCGTCCGATGTATGTAAAAGAGATATATGAGGAGATATTTAACTACAAACAAATAAATCAAGATAGCCATGTTCTTGAAATCGGCACGGGAACAGGAAAAGCGGCGCAGCCATTTCTTGATGCTCATTGCCGCTTTGTTGGAATTGAACCGGGAGAGAACCTTGCGGCTTTGGCAAAAGAGAAATTCCGGAAATATACAAATTTTTCGTTATATAATCAAATCTTGCAAGATTATATATGTGCAGATAATTCTTTTGATTTAATATATGCGGCTACTGCATTTCACTGGATTCCGGAAGAATACGGCTACGGGAGAGTTTATAATCTGTTGAAAAGCGGCGGTGTGTTTGCCCGTTTCGCCTATCATGCCGGCAGCGATAAAGGACGCAGAGCATTGACGGATGAAATACAGGAACTTTATCGGAAATATATGCATCAAGAGAGCAATCCCGTTGAGTTCGGCGAAACGGATGCAAAAAGGCTGGCTGATAAAGCGCTTGCCTACGGATTTACTGATGTAAAATATATGTTGTACCATACGACAAAAGATTTCACGGCGGACGAATATATATCGCTGCTGAGAACATATCCGGATCACATGAGGTTGGAATCAGTCCCCCGCGAAAAATTATTTGAAGGAATTTTCCGTGCCATAGTAAACAGCGGTGGAATCATGACGGTATATTATACAATGGATTTGGAGCTGGCGAGAAAGTAAATTCCGGTGGTGCCTAAACAACCGTTGCCACAAGCACAAAGGAAATAAGCGGGAAGCTCCGTGACCGGTAACATATGCACGGGAAACGCAAAGCAGCGGTTTCGTCCACGGCCTTTTTGAAACAAAATTTAGAGGGCAGCATTTCCAAATATACTCTAATATGAAAGAGAACTGAGGAGGATATACATGGTTTATTTATCGCATTTTACCTTCCCCACCGGAGAGCAGGAAACTGATTTTTTCTGGGGAGAGAAGCGGACCTGCTATGACTCGTTTTATCCTTTCCGGATCCTGTCCCAACGGAATCTCCGGATGCTGGACTTTGAAACGGTGACGATTCTCTACGGAGGCAACGGTTCCGGCAAGACTACGGCGCTGAATATAATCGGAGAGACCTTGGGACTGCAGAGGGATACTTTGTATAACCGCAGCAGCTTTTTTGAAACATACTGTAAGCTGTGTGATTTTGAGACTCGACAGCCGGTTCCGAAGCAAAGCAGGATTATTACCAGTGATGATGTTTTTGATTTTATGCTGAATCTGCGATCGCTGAATGAAGGAATTGACAGGAAGCGGGAGGATATGTTTGAGGAATACTTGGAGAATAAGTATTCTCATTTCCGGATGCGGTCTCTGGAGGACTACGAACAACTGAAAAAAGTGGTTCAGGCGCGTTCCAAGACCCAGTCCAAATATGTGCGTGCCAATCTGATGGACAATGTGCGGGAGCATTCCAACGGGGAGAGCGCCTTTTTGTATTTTTCGGAAAAGATACAGGAGAACGGGCTTTATCTTTTGGACGAGCCGGAGAACAGCTTATCGCCTCAGCGTCAACAGGAGCTGCTGCGTTTTTTGGAAGATTCCGCCCGTTTTTTTGGATGTCAGTTTGTCATGGCTACTCATTCCCCCTTCCTGTTGTCTATGCGGGGGGCGAAAATCTATGATCTGGACGAGGATCCGGTGGACGTGAAGCGTTGGACGGAGCTTTCAAATGTCAAAGCGTATTATGAATTTTTTAAAAAACATGAGGAAGAGTTTTACTGAAAACCCAAGGGGAGGTCTGGCTTACAGTAACAGTTCAGGCAGGTCACTGAACCGTTACAATAATGCACACAAAACGCGGAAAGAATGCGTTTTGGCGCCCGCATGTCTCGCAAAATCGCATAAAGACGTGATTTTGACCTCACGGGAGGGGTTGTCTGAACTGTTACGGCTTGCATTCTAAATAGGCGGGAAATGCCGTAGATAAAGTTGCGGGACAACTCTTGGATATGTTATGCTAGAGCGTGTTTGAAAATTCATTCCTGACATCTGCACGCCCCACTTTGCGTGATATTTTCGCCAAATTCAAGTTACATAGCCCGCTATGCGCCCTTCATTTGGCACAAATCTCCCACAAATTGTGACACACATCTGCCAGAAAGCAATTTTCAAACACGCTCTGGAACATAGTTTACAGCTAATATTTGAGCCCTGTGCCGCGTATTGTGTATACGCAAAGTCAGAGGGCGATAGGAAAGGTATGATAGGAAATGTACAAAGACGGCAAGATTTATATGGGACTGGACGACAGTGGAAATGAAGTTACAATGCAGCTTAATATGAGCAACCGTCATGGTTTGATCGCAGGCGCCAGCGGCACCGGCAAGACCATTACCATGAAGACTATGGCGGAATCTTTTTCCGATGCGGGAGTCCCTGTATTTATGTGCGATGTGAAAGGGGATGTATCCGGCCTTGCTTCTCCCGGAGTGCCCTCCGAGAGTATGGAGAAGAGAATTGATAAATTCGGCATCAGGGATAGTTTTGAATATAAATCTTATCCCGTGTGCTTTTGGGACATCTATCAGGAGAAGGGACATTCCGTGCGGGCTACCGTCTCCGATATGGGGCCGGAGCTTTTGTCACGCATTTTGGGTTTGACAGCGGTGCAGGAAGGTGTTCTGAACATTGTGTTCCGGATTGCCGATGACAGAGGATTGCTGTTGATTGATCTAAAGGATCTGCGTGCCGTTTTGAATTATGTATCCGAGCACAGGGCGGAGTATGTGGCTTCTTACGGCAATATGTCCACTCAATCCATCGGTGGAATACTCCGTGCGCTGCTTCCTCTGGAGAATCAAGGCGGGGAACTGTTCTTCGGCGAGCCGCCGCTGGATATTTTTGACTGGATGCGCACCGACGGAAACGGAAAGGGAATTATAAACATTTTGGACAGCGTAAAGCTGGTGCGAAACCCCACTCTTTATGCCGGCTTTATGTTGTGGATGATGGCTGAGCTGTTCGAAAGTCTGCCCGAGGCGGGTGATCTGGAGAAACCGAAGCTGGTATTTTTCTTTGATGAGGCGCACATGCTGTTTTCCGATGCACCCAAGGTATTGGTACAGAAAATAGAGCAGATGGTAAAGCTGATCCGTTCCAAAGGCGTGGGTATTTATTTCGTGACCCAGAGCCCCGGCGATATTCCGGACGGCGTGCTGGCACAGTTGTCCAACCGTGTCCAACATGCTCTCAGGGCATATACACCCGGAGAACAGAAAGCGGTGAAGGTGGCGGCGCAGTCCTTCCGGGTAAATCCCGCTTTCAAAACGGAAGACGTGATTATGCAGCTGGGAGTGGGCTATGCGCTGACCTCCTTTCTGGATGAGGAAGGGGTACCGGGTATGGCGCAGCAGACAGCCATTATCTGCCCCCAGAGCCTGATGGGGCCTGTGGATAATGTGGAGAGGCTGAAACGGATCAACTGCGACGGAATGGAAAAGTATGACGACGGTGTAGATAATATCAGCGCGTATGAAGTTTTGATCCAGCAGTCGGAACTGGAAGAGGAGCGTGTCCGGTTGGAAAAAGAAAAGGAAGAATTCCGGAAGAAGAAAGAAAAGGAAGAAGCTGCCGCAGCGAAAAAGAAGGAAAAGGAGAAGGAAGCCGAGGAAAAAAAGAAGGAAAGGGCGGCAGAGCGTAGAAAGGCGCAGATAGAGAGAAGCCTGATCAGTGCGGGCACACAGGTGTTAAAGAGGGGATTGTTTAAAACCTTGTTTAAATAAGTTCGCCGGACCGGTAATTGAGATTGTTTCACCATCCTCCCGGCAAATGGATTATGGTATTTTGCAATTGTAATGAAGCCGGAATAAATTGTAACGAAGTCCGCAGAAACAGACTAAAGTATCGGAAAGAGAAAGCCGATATTAATTCATATGAAATATAAGGACAGCCACGGATGGTAAAATGAAATTCTTCATACCACCCGTGGTTTCTTTTTGCGGGAAGGTGCAGACGGATTTACCGGATGCTTTCTGCCGCGTTTCAGTATAAGCAGCCGTTATCGGCATATGCTGACGCAGGCAGGATATACTCCCACAGGCAAAAGGCGGAAACAGGAGGGAAGTAGTGTGAAAAATACTTCTAAGGCAGCAAAAGACACTGCCTAAGAAGTATTAAGTTTCCCAAACTGCTGAAGCAGTTAGAAAAACGCGAAAGACAGCGTTTTTCATATCTATTTGAGCCGCTAAAGCGGCATGGAGGTTATTATGAGAATTGGCATGGGAGTTGCCCAGTCTGCCGCAAAAACGGCAGCAACAAGTTTCGGCGTAAGGGGAAGCCGTTTTTCCGGACAAGGTTCGGACGCGGTCAGGGCGGACGGTCAGGGCCGGAAAAATGCGGCGTATCATCTGCTTCAGGAACAGCTGGAAGCGGAGAGCGAAAAGAACGAAAAAGAGAATAATAAGTGGACATCTCTGTCGGAGAGCAAACCTTCGGAAGAGTCGGAAGACAGAGGTGAGGCATTAAAAATATATGAGGCGGCGGCTAAGGGTGGTGAGAATCCTATCAAAAATCTGATTTCCGCTCCCAAGGTTCCTTACGGTCATATGGCAGAAGGCGGAGTGATCGTCTATAACGGAGTAATGTTTGTCTGTGACGAGAAAAGCAATAGTATCTGTCTGGGAGATGTGACGGATCCGAAACAGGTTATCAATATTGCTCTTTCCGGCGGAGGGCACCTGAAGGTAAACAGAGCGAATATCGGCCAGCTGAGCAAAGCCATCGGCATGTTCTCTCCGGAGGATGTGAATTTGATTATGCGGGCCATTCATCAGGACACGAAGCTTCAGTCCATGCAGAAGGAAATCGAGGATATGGAAGCCGGTGTAGGCGAACAGATTACCTCGAAAGAAAATGAAGCCGGAAAAGAAGATGAGACAAATGAGTAGTCTGTCCTTACCGGGCAGGCTTCAAGGACAAATTGTGCATACGTTACCGGTCACGGAGTGGACAGTAAGCGCAGTGATTGTTACTGTTCACTCCGTTCACAGTAACTTATGCACAGAAATCGCAAAACAGCGATTTCGCGCATGTCTGTCTCGGGTTTATCACGCAGAAACAGCGTGAAAACACCTCGCGGCGACAGCGAGTGAACAGTAACCAGTGATTTTGCACAGAAAAAAGAACAATGAAAGAGTCTTCCTTTTGGTAAAAAATGGTGGTATGATAACGGAGGAATCCTTTGACGCAAAACGAGACAAACGCGGAGAGACCGGATTCCGGAGTGTATTTTATCAGAAAGGAAGAAGCTATGAGTGAAACATGTTTGTGGAAAGAACAATACCGCATCGGGAACAAAGAGATCGATGAGCAGCATTACCAGTTATTCTGTAAGATAGACAATCTGCTTGCTATTGCCAGAAGCGGTGACTTTGAGAAGAAAAAGAAAGAATGCTATGATTTGATTGAATTCCTCATAGACTACACAAAATTTCATTTTGAGTCGGAGGAAAAGATTCAGAAGAAATTGCAGTATGTGGGGTATACTCAACATGTATGGATTCATAAGGAATTTATACAAACCATTCAGGACTATAAGGAAAAGCTGGAAAAAGATTTCTCACAGCTGGTATTAAAGAGCTTTGTGGGAACGCTGCTCACATGGCTTGCTCTGCATGTCTGTGGATGCGACAGAAAAATCATGCCCAATATTCCGCTGGAAGACCAAAATGCGCTGGCCGGAGCTGCGGAAAACATTGACTTGATTGTCTCTAAATTTTTGGCAGATACCTATGGACTTCAAGTGAAGAGGGCAAAGTCCTGTCTGTATAAGGGATTTGTGGAAGGAAAAGTTTTCGTCCGCAGAGTGGTCAAAGGGGAGAGTGAGTATGTCTTCCTGTACGGGCTTTCGGAGCAGATTGCCAGAGAATTATATACAACCATCAGTACTCTGGAGATAGGAGATATAGAGAAGCTGGATGAGATGGAAAGCTCCGCGTTGACGGAAATTACCAATATGATGTCCACCTATATCATGGGTATCCTTTCCAAAGAGCCGGTTACCAGTTTCCGGTATTCGGATACCGTCTATACAAAGGAATATAAGGATGATACATATAATCTGCGCGGCGGCGTTGTGATCAGCATCGAGACGAATCATGGGAATATGGAAGTGCTGTATTGCAAGGTGAAATAAGCAAAGAGCTTTTAAATACAATCAAAAATCGGGAAGCCGGGGTTATAATCCCGGCTTCCATCCTTTTAACACGTTTTCCACCGTATATTCGGCAGCTTCGCTTTCCGTTATCTGATGGGAGAAATCCGCTCTTTCCCCGGAGGAGGCGCCGGGACCGTAGGAATTGTATTCTCCGAAATAGAAATGGTCATGGGGCTTTTTCCAATCCATCCAGCCCACAGGGTGGATATGCTCTCCCAGCTCGCAATGGAGGAACACAGTCTTTGCATACTCCCGCCAAGGACGGCCCAGATAGATGGAATGGGGAGGGCAGTCGCTGGTTAATTTGCAGTCCTTGAATACATAGCCGTATTTTTCCGACTGGGGGGTGGAAGCGGCGGTGACATAACCGTAGATTTTCTCCGAATCCTCCGGAAAAGGTTTTCCGGCCTGAAGTCTGGAGAAAATTTCACAGTTGTCAAAGTAAACGATAGCGCTTCCGAAAATAAAGTCCACATCGCCCTGTATAAAGCAGTTTCTAAACATTTGGCGGGTCATGGTGCGGGGGCGGAACTCGCCGGGACCCCGGAAGCCGCCTGCTTCGAATTCCTGCTCCGGAAGGGGGGCCGTGAAGAGGGTGTCTTGACCGCCCAGAAGTGCACAGTCTTCAAAATAACAGCGGTCGCCGTCCGTATAGAGAGCCAGCGCCTGACCAACCTGATAACCGTAGCCGGAATCGTTTTGGATCGTCATATGTACCGCCTTGAAATCCTGAGCATCAATACGCAGTGTAGCGGTGCGGAAGGTGCCCCGTTTTATACCGTCGGGCATAATTTCCTGTGCATAATCGCCGTAGACCAGCACCACATCGCCGCGGTCTTCGCCTTCCCCTAAAAAGGTTACATTGGGACGGGTGACAGTGATTTTTTCCCGGTAGACACCTTTGCCGATATGAATGACTACGGGAGGGATATCTGACGTGGGGGCAGGAAATTCTTTTTCCGGATTTTCATAAGGAATGCTGGCTAATGCTGCCTCCAAGGTGGAAAAATTGGGGCTTTGTTCCGGCATGTTGACATAAATGTGCTGTTCGTTGCAAGCTGTAGACATGATAAACTCCTCCTGATCTATAAGTGTAGGGTTTCATATAACATACCTCGGATTTGATACCCGAGTAGTTTTCTTTTGGACAGTATAATTATACCGTGGTTTTGGTTTGGTTTGCAAGTCTTCAAAAAGGCTAAAAAGCTTTTTGTGCGTCTGCTGGTTACTGTTTACTCGCTGCCGCCGCGAGGTGTTTTCACGCTGTTTCTGCGTCATAAACCCGAGACAGACATGCGCGAAACCGCTGTTTTGCGCTTTCTGTGCATAGGATGCTGTGAACGGAGTGAACCGTAACAAAATCAGCGTCAAAATACCTCACGGCAGCAGTCAATGCAGCAGCAAAGCGGCCGCTCCGTACAGTACAGCCAGAAAAACGAGATTATAGAGGGTAAATGTTTTCAGATAGGCACCCTTTGCCGCCCCTTTTTCCGTACCATAAAGCCGATAGGAAATCACACTGGCCAAGGAGGCGATGAGAGTCCCAAGGCCGCCGATATTTACACCGTAGAGCAAGGGGCGCGCCGCATCCGTAAAGCCGGACAGAAGAATTGCGGCGGGAACGTTACTGATGACCTGAGAAAACAGGACACCCAGCAAAAGCTCTCTGTTTTGGATAAAAGAGCGCAGGAAGTCAGCGATGACAGGAATCTTTTCCATATTTCCGATAAATACGAAGAAGCAGACGAAGGTCAGCAGAAGAAAGTAATCTATCCGGCCAAACAGACTGCGGTTCAGAAAACAGACGGAAATGATAATGATGGCAAGCATAACGGGCCATGGCAGAATCCGCACCACACAGAGAAGACAGATTAGGAACAGAAACAGCCATGCGGCAAGTTTTCCCGGTTGGGGAGCGGATTGGGGACAGGGGGGCGCCGTATCTTCCGGCGGGGTGCTTTTTCCTGAGAGCGCTCCTAAGGATTCCTTTTTCAACAGAAGGGCGCTAAGGCACAGGAGCAAGCCGGAGAGGACGGTCAACGGCAGCATATACAGCAGAAAGGTTCCCATGGAAAGGGAAAAGGCGGAATAGAGATAAAGATTCTGCGGATTGCCGATAGGAGTGAGCATACTGCCCAGATTGGCGGCAATGGTTTGGAGCACAATAACTGGAACCAGCATCCCCCTTTGGCCGGACATGGATAATACCATGATTGCAAAGGGGACAAAGGTAATCAACGCCACATCATTGGTAATCAACATGGAAGAAAAGAAACAGAGGGAAATCAGCAATATGGCCAGCTGTCTGGTGGAGGTTGCTTTTTTCAACAATAGCTGTCCCAGAAACTTGAATACGCCGATGTCCTGCAGGCCGCCCACCACCAGCATCAGGCAGAACAGCAGGGCCAGCACTCTATAATCCGGATAAGCAAAGTATCCGGCGGATGGATGCACGAAGAAAGCCGACAAAAATGCCAGAAGTGCGGCGATGCAGAGTACGGTTTCTTTCTTAAAAAATCTATGTACGGAATGCAAATATTTCATAGTTTATACCCCTCTGCGCGCAGCGCGCGCACTCAAATCAATAGTTGAATGAGCATTTTCATTCAACATTATACCCCTCTGCGCGCAACGCGCGCATTCAAATCAATAGTTGAATGAGCATTTTCATTCAACATTATATCCCTCTGCGCGCAACGCGCGCACTCAAATTTTAATTCATCTTTTCTGCTATGTCAACGCAGTTTGCGTATATCTTCATAGGAAACCCTCAGACATGCGGGCGTAAAAACGCATTCTTTCCCCGTTTTGTGTGCGCTATTGTGACGGTTCAGCCCTGTCTAAACTGTTTCGATAGAGCAAAACCGTAGCTGCAAATAATTGCAAAATTATAAAGATTGTGTTATACATGGTTTATATTGGATATTAACGGGAAATTCAGGCGTTGTCAGAAGACCTGAATCTGCAGGCGGCGGAAAGGAATGGATATTAATATGGATCATTACACAAGAGGATACGAGACGGGGCAATGCAAATGTACGGAGAAAAGCATAGAAAGTGGGGAAAACACTGAAAACGGCCCGCGGAATATAGAGCTGTGGGATGCCTATAACGAAGATGGCAAATTAGCCGGATGCGATTTGGTCCGGGGGGAAAAGATTCCGGAAGGGTTAAGGCATTTAGTGGCAGAAGTATTTGTTATGCACAAGGACGGCTCCATTCTTTTAATGCAGAGAGATTTCGGTAAGGCTGCTTATCCGGGCTTGTGGGAGAGCGGCGCCGGCGGTTCCGTACTGAAAGGTGAAAGCGCCATAGACGGCGCCGTGAGAGAACTGTGGGAAGAAACAGGAATTACTTCCAATACGGATTTGGAGAATTTATATTATACGATAACGGACACCACCATATATCAAGGATATTTATGTGTGACCGGTATTCCGAAGGATGGGATAAGGCTTCAAAAAGGGGAAACCATTGCCTTCCGCTGGGTCAGTAAAGAAGAATTCCTAGAGGTTTTTTATTCCGGCCGGTATGTGGACGGATTGAGAGAGCGGTTGAAAGAATTTGTAGAACAAGACTTTCGGCTAGAACAGGATTGCTGTATCTCCAAGAATCAACAGTATTTCAGATATCGCGCCGCTGCTATTATTATAGAGGATGGTGCCGTGCTTATGGCGAAAAATAACATGGATGATTATTATTACAGTATAGGAGGGGGCGTCCATCTGGGGGAAACCTCCGAACAGGCTGTTGTCCGTGAGGTATTCGAAGAAACGGGCGTACAATATGAGGTGGATAGGCTTGTTTTTGTGAATGAATGTTTCTTTGACGGGACGGGTTCATTGGAAGGAAAAGAATGCCACGGCATCGAATTCTATTACCTGATGAAACCCAGAGGAACAAGGGAATTAGGCAGCGCCGCAGGCTCCGGCTTGACGGGCGGCAAAGAATATATGTGCTGGCTGCCAATTGACAGACTGAATGAATATAAGGAATTTCCTTTGTTTTTCAGAGAAAAGCTTTCCGGCCTCGGCAAGGGAATCGAACATATTGTTTCGGATGAAAGGGCATGATTCATGGATCTTGAATTTAGAGAATAAGCTCCCTTGCTTATTCGGCGAGACGCCGTGCGCAAACCCGCTGTTCTTGCGGGGGGTGTGCATCTTCACAGGAAATCCCCAGACTTTCATGCATGGTGGAGACGCCGGAATGCACAGAAATCGCAAAACAGCGATTTCGCGCATGTCTGTCTCGGGTTTATCACGCAGAAACAGCGTGGTTCAGTGACCTGTCTGAACTGTTACGATGGAAATAAAAGATCGCTAAGGGATTTCAGCTTTTTATTGAAACTGTGGCTTTCATATGCTACAATAAAGAGTAAGTGTTTTGAATTTAGTAGAAAGGTATGGAATACTAAGTGAAAGTTGTTGATAAAATATTCGGTACACACAGCCAGAGGGAGTTGAAACGGATCAATCCGCTGGTCAATAAGATCGAAGAACTGCGTCCTGCCATGCAGGCGCTGTCCGACGAGGAGCTCAGGGGAAAGACAGAAGAATATAAGAAACGTCTGGCGGAGGGAGCGACTCTTGACGATTTGCTTCCGGAGGCCTTTGCCACCGTGCGGGAAGCGGCAAGGCGGGTATTGAACATGGAACATTACCCCGTGCAGCTTATCGGCGGCATTATCCTGCACCAAGGCCGTATTGCAGAGATGCGGACCGGTGAAGGTAAAACCTTGGTTTCCACGGCTCCCGCGTACCTGAATGCGCTGGAAGGCAAGGGTGTGCATGTGGTCACCGTCAACGATTATCTGGCAAAGCGTGATGCCGAGTGGATGGGGCAGGTGCATGAATTCTTGGGGCTTTCCGTGGGTGTGGTGCTGAACAGTATGACCAGCGAAGAGCGTCAGAAAGCATACAACTGTGATATTACTTATGTGACGAACAACGAGCTGGGATTCGATTACCTCCGCGATAATATGGTTATTTATAAGGAGCAGCTGGTTTTAAGGGATCTCCATTTCTGCATTATTGACGAGGTGGATTCCGTGCTGATCGACGAAGCCAGAACTCCCTTGATTATTTCCGGACAGAGCGGCAAGTCCACCGCTTTGTATGAGATGTGTGACTTGCTGGCGAGAAGGATGCAGAGAGGTGCGGACGTACAGGCTATGACCAAGATGGACGCCATCATGGGAGTGGTTCAGGAGGAGACGGGGGACTTTATCGTCAATGAGAAGGATAAGGTAATCAACCTGACGGAGGCCGGTATTAAAAAAGTGGAGCAGTTTTTCCACATTGACAACTATGCCGATCCGGAAAATCTGGAAATCCAGCATAATATCATCTTGGCGCTGAGAGCACATAATCTGATGTTCCGTGATCAGGATTATGTGGTAAAGGACGATCAGGTGCTGATTGTGGACGAGTTTACCGGCCGTATTATGCCCGGACGCCGTTATTCCGACGGTCTGCATCAGGCCATTGAGGCGAAGGAGCACGTGAAGGTGAAGAGGGAGAGTAAGACCCTTGCAACCATCACTTTCCAGAACTTTTTCAATTTGTTTGCAAAGAAATGCGGTATGACCGGTACCGCACTGACGGAAGAAAATGAGTTCCGTGAGATTTACGGAATGGATGTCATTGAAATTCCCACAAACCGTCCCGTTGTCCGTGAGGATCTTCAAGATGCGGTATATAAGACGAAAGCGGAAAAGCTGGAGGCCATTGTGAAAGCGGTGGAAGCCGCACACGCTACAGGCCAGCCCGTGCTGGTAGGTACGATTACCATTGAAGCCAGCGAGGAAATCAGCCGTATGCTGACAAAGCGGGGGATTCAGCACAAGGTGCTGAACGCGAAGTTCCACGAGATGGAGGCGGAGATTGTAGCGGACGCAGGTATGCATGGGGCAGTTACCATTGCCACCAATATGGCGGGGCGTGGTACGGATATTAAGCTGGACGAGGAAGCAAGGGCAGCGGGCGGTTTGAAGATTATCGGTACGGAACGGCATGAATCCAGACGTATCGACAATCAGCTCCGCGGACGTTCCGGCCGTCAGGGTGATCCCGGAGAGTCCAAATTTTATATTTCCCTCCAAGATGACCTGATGAGACTGTTCGGCTCCGAGAGACTCATCGGCATGTTCAATGCCATGGGGATTCCCGAAGGGCAGGAAATTGAGCATAAGGCGCTGACCAATGCCATTGAATCCGCCCAGAAGAAGATTGAGAATAATAACTTCGGTATCCGTAAGAATCTGCTGGAATATGACCGCGTTATGAGTGAGCAGAGAGAGATTATCTATGACGAGCGCCGCCGTGTCTTAAACGGTGAAAGCATGCGGGACGTCATTTATAAGATGATCACGGATATCACCGAGAATGCAGTGGATATCAGCATCAATGACGATGCGGATGTGTCGGAATGGGATTTCAATGAGCTGAATACGCTGCTGATCCCCACCATTCCTTTACAGCCTGTGACGGTAGAGAGAGTACAGAATTCCAAGAAAAACAGCCTGAAACAGCAGTTGAAGGAAGAGGCTGTGAAGCTCTATGAGAGCAAAGAAGCGGAGTTCCCCGAGCCGGAGGCAATCCGTGAACTGGAGCGTGTCATTCTGCTGAAGGTCATCGACCGCAAATGGATGGATCATATCGACGATATGGAGCAGCTCCGTCAGGGTATCGGCCTTCAGGCATACGGACAGCGTGATCCCCTGGTGGAATATAAAATGAGCGGTTACGATATGTTTGACGAGATGACCCAGAACATCAAAGAGGAGACGGTGCGTCTGCTGTTCCACATTAAGGTGGAGCAGAAGATCGAGCGTGAGCAGGTGGCAAAGGTAACGGGAACCAACAAAGACGATTCCCTTCCCAAGGGACCCGTAAAGCGTGACAATGCCAAAGTATATCCCAATGCCCCCTGTCCCTGCGGCAGCGGGAAGAAATATAAGCAGTGCTGTGGCCGCAAGGCATAGAGCGATAGCAAAATTTATAGAAAGAAGGTGACGCAATTGGTAGAATTAGATCAGATGAAGACAGAAATTCAGGCATACGAAACACCATTGGCGGAAGTGAGGGATTCACTTTGACCTCGCTAACAAGGTGAAGCGGATCGAAGAATTGGAAATGGAGATGGAGGCTCCCGGCTTCTGGGATGACCCTGACCGCTCCAACAAACAAATGAAGGAACTGAAAAACTTAAAAAATGTGGTGGAGCAGTGCGATAATCTTTCCGGTCAGTATGATGATATATTAACTTTGATCGAAATGGGCAATGAGGAAGAAGACGAATCAATGGTCACCGAGATCAGAGGAGAGATGGATGCATTTATCAGCGAGTTCGAGGAGCTTCGCATCGGAACATTGCTTTCCGAGGAATATGACAGGAATAATGCCATATTGAAGCTGAATGCCGGTGCGGGCGGAACGGAGAGCTGTGACTGGTGCAGTATGCTGTACCGTATGTATACCAGATGGGCGGAGCGCAAAGGTTTTTCCTTGGAAGTGCTGGACTTTCTGGACGGCGACGAGGCAGGTATCAAGTCGGTGACTTTTCAGGTGAACGGCGAAAATGCTTACGGCTATCTGAAATCCGAGAAAGGTGTTCACAGATTGGTGAGGATTTCACCTTTTAACGCACAGGGAAAACGGCAGACTTCTTTTGTCTCGTTGGATGTTATGCCGGATATTGAGGAAGATCTGGATGTGGAGATCGACGAGAAGGATCTGCGGATTGACACCTACCGAAGCAGCGGTGCGGGCGGACAGCATATCAATAAAACTTCCTCGGCTATCCGTATTACACATATTCCCACAGGCACGGTGGTGCAGTGTCAGAATGAGCGCAGCCAGTTCCAGAACAAGGATAAGGCTATGCAGATGTTGAAGGCGAAGCTGTATCTGCTGAAGCAGGAGGCAAATGTGGAAAAGCTTTCCGATATCCGCGGTGAAATCAAGGAAATCGGCTGGGGAAACCAGATTCGTTCTTATGTGTTACAGCCGTATAAGCTGGTAAAGGATTTAAGAACCGATGTGGAAACGGGCAATGCGGATGCGGTGCTGGACGGCGCCCTTGACCCTTTTATCAACGGATATTTAAAGTGGATCAATACAAAAGCACAGTAAATTGGAAAATAAAAAGTATAATAAAAAAAACCTGCGGATTGTTAATTTTCCGCAGGTTTCATTATGTCTAAATAGAAGCAGGTGTAAGTCATCTGCATATAGGGAGTCAGCCATAGAAAACCGATTCCAAGGCTGCAGATCCCTAAAATTATCATTGGAATGAAGGTAAGCTGTAAATAGAACAGACGTCCTTTATTGTTTTTCATCACTTGGAAAGAAAGCGCCAGTGTTTCTTTAGGGGTGCGGTCGGGATAGTCCAGCATCAGGTAAAAAATCTGGGATAATCCCAAAGAAACAGGGACATATACGCAAAAGCCTATTGCCATCACAACAAAAGTGATAAGCATCATTTTCGGGTCGTGGGTTCTCAGATAAGCGTTGAGGCAGTATTGGTAGGGATATAGACATACCGCGTTGCATAAACCCATTGCGCCGGAGAGGATCAAGGCCTTTCCGGAATCCCTTTGAAAGCCATAGAATAAATTTACCGTGGCGTGGGGCTGGCCGCAGGCTACATTCAAGTAAAATAAAGTCATTCCGGCCCGCAGGATGCCTAAGACAATTACAGCAGCCAGATTGATCAACTCGAATATCACAGTGATAGCAACGGCGGCAGGTATGGAATCTGTCATGGCGTAAACGGTGGCCGTTGTGGTACCCGAAATAGAACTGACTAACATGGATACGCTGCCCGTAATCAGACCGTACATTAACAGAACCAGCATGGCTGCTCCGTATTTTCCTTGCAATTTATCTTTTGCCAGATTTTTTAATTGATAAGGCTTCTTATATTGCTTCATGAAATGCTCCGATATTATCCTTACTTAAACAGCGTAATCCAGATTCATGCCTGCGTATTTTTCGTGGTCGGCAGCCTTCAGATCTTTCTGGTAAGGATTTTCTTCATCATAATATTTAATCTGGGTATCTGTGGTGCCTCCGGATACATAGCTCCGTCCGCATTCGGGACAGATGGACGTATGGATGGAGACGGTGGCGGATACTACCTTGCCGTTTCCGGTTGCGGCTTTCGAATAGGCGTTAGTAACGTGTTCCTGTTCATGGGACCGCACTGCGGAAGCAGCGCTTTCGGGAGAAATATGGGCGGGACTCTTAAAGGATACCATCTCGTCAGAGCCGTCCTTATATTTGCGGTTCTTGCAGGTCTGGCATTCTTGATTGGGATCTTTGATACCCAGCCGTTCTTTGCGTTCCGCTTCCTTTTTGGCTTTGGCTCCGGGAAGCTCTATGTTCTCTACGGAGGGAGAATCCGAAGCCCCTGACATGCCGCCCCGTCCGACCGCATTTGAACCGTAACTTCCGTAATCGCCCAATGAAGATACATTCATCATAATAGTTGTCCTCCTATTCCAGTACCGTCCCTGCACTGCGGCGCCCCCGTATATGGAAGAATTTTTCGCCGCGCATGCGTCAAAAAATCCTTCCGGGCGCCTTCGTTTCGGGACTGAAAAAATGTTCCAGTACCGTCCCTTTTATTTTATTCCGGTACATCTATTTCGTAGCCATAAAATTCTTCCATAAATTCCGCAAAGTCCATTCCGTACATCTGCTCGAACATTATGTCGGTCTGATGCCGGAAGACGGGGTCTTTGAGCATCTCAGGAAGCATATAGAAGGAGTAAATGAGCATGGAAACCCCGGTGATGATTCCCATAACCGAGAGTACGATTCCCGTCAGGGCGGTGCCGTTCATCTTCTTGCCTTTGCGGTAAGTCAACAAGGCAAATAAGATGCCCAGAGAACCCAGAGGCAGTGAAAGAATACCCGTGCAGCATGCCGTCACGGATACAATGCCGCACACCAAAGAGGCAATGAGGAAACCCTGACCATAGGGACGGTGGGTCGGCTGGTTGTAATAGCTGCTGTTGGAGGCATTGCTGTTCCAGCGATCCCGCTGCTGTCCGCTGCGGCCCCAATTATTTTGGTCATTTTGAAAATTGTCCATGCGATCTAACTCCTTGAATATAAATATATTCATATATACTTTAACATTTTATATCCGTTCTGTCAAAGAATACAGGTGTTTTTAAATATAATTCCGTTACAGTTCCCGATTGCGGCAAAGCAGCTTTTTGAGTATAATGGTTACAGCGGAAAATACGCAAAAGCAGAAAGGTAAGGTTTTAGTCACATGGATATTATTCTAAAGATCACAGAGGAACTGAAGGTGGAAAAATGGCAGGTGGAAGCCGCCGTAAAGTTAATCGATGAGGGAAACACGATCCCCTTCATTTCACGATATAGAAAGGAAGTGACAGGCTCCCTGAATGACGAGCAGCTGCGGGATCTGCATGAGAGGCTTCTCTATCTGCGCAATCTGGAAGAAAAGAAGGAGCAGGTATTGGGCAGCATCGAGGAACAGGGAAAGCTGACGGAAGAACTGAGAGAGAAAATTCTGGCAGCCCAGACTTTGGTAGTGGTGGAAGATTTGTACCGCCCTTACCGTCCCAAGAGGAAGACAAGAGCCAGTGTTGCCAAAGAGAAAGGCTTGGACGGGCTGGCACAGTACATATTGGCACAGGATGCCAAAGCCCCGGTGCTGGAGGAAGCGGCAAAGTATGTTTCTTCGGAAGATGTGGAAGCGGACAAGCAGGTGAAGAGCGCCGAGGAGGCTCTGCAAGGAGCGAAGGATATTATTGCGGAGAGCATTTCCGACGAGGCGGATTACCGTATTTATATCCGTGAAATCACCATGGAGGAGGGGGTTATTACCGGGACTGCCAAGGATGAGAAGACGGAGAGCGTCTATGAAATGTATTATAATTTTGAGGAGCCTGTGAAAAAGGTGGCGGGACACCGCGTCCTTGCTTTGAACAGGGGAGAGGCGGAAAAGATTTTAAATGTGAAGGTCAACGCCCCTGTAGAGCGCATTTTACAGTATCTGGCAAAGAAGACCATCCTTTCCGAAAATGAGTTCACTACCCCGATACTGAAAGAGGTGATTCAGGACAGCTATGACCGTCTCATAGCACCTGCTATTGAAAGGGAAATTCGTAATGACCTGACGGAGAAGGCGGAGGACGGAGCCATTGCCGTGTTCGGAAAGAATCTGGAGCAGCTTCTGCTGCAGCCCCCCATTGCAGGAAAAGTGGTTCTGGGATGGGATCCCGCTTTCCGGACGGGCTGTAAGCTTGCGGTGGTAGACGCTACCGGAAAAGTGCTGGACACCAAGGTTATTTATCCCACGGCGCCCCAGAATAAGGTGGAAGAGGCTAAGGCGGAATGTAAGAAACTGATTAAGAAGTATCATGTGGACTTGATTTCCGTGGGTAACGGCACGGCCTCAAGAGAATCGGAGCAGGTTATTGTGGATCTGATTAAGGAGCTGGATTGTCCCGTGCAGTATGTTATTGTCAATGAGGCGGGCGCCAGCGTGTACTCTGCCAGCAAGCTTGCCACGGAGGAATTCCCGAACTTTGACGTAGGGCAGAGAAGCGCCGCCTCCATTGCCAGAAGACTTCAGGATCCGCTGGCGGAGCTGGTGAAAATTGACCCGAAGTCCATCGGAGTGGGACAGTATCAGCATGATATGAACCAGAAGAAGCTCAGCGAGGCTCTAAGCGGCGTGGTGGAAGACAGTGTGAATAAAGTCGGTGTGGATCTGAATACGGCATCGGCCTCCCTGCTAGAGTATATTTCGGGCATTAATAAAACCATTGCGAAAAATATTGTGGATTACAGGGAGACAAACGGCCGTTTTACGGATCGCAGGCAGCTTCTGAAGGTGGCAAAGCTGGGTCCTAAGGCATTCGAACAGTGCGCAGGATTTATGCGTATTTTGGACGGTTCCAATCCTCTGGATGCCACCAGTGTCCATCCCGAGTCCTATGAGGCGGCGGGAAAACTGCTGGATAAGCTGGGACTGACCATGGAGGATGTGCGGGCGGCGCAGAAGAAAGCGGCAGCGGAGAAAGCATCCGGTAAAAAAGCCCCTGCTGCCGAAAAGCAGTCTGCTCAGACAAAGCAGCAGGCAAAGCCTCCGAAAAAGCAGAAGACCATTCAGGTGCGCAATACCAACACGGCTATGGGGAAAGCCCTCGCCGCGGCTATGGGCGGTATGGTGTCGGAGGGTGACAGGAACCAAAATGATAAGCCCGTTCAAAAGGATGTGCAGGCTTCCAATACCGTATCTGCCCAAGGGGCATCGGCAGTCGTTTCCAGTCTGGAGAAGCGCATTAAGGACAAGAAGCTGCTGGCGGAGGAGCTGGGCATCGGTGAGATTACTTTGACGGATATTTTAAAGGAGCTGGAGAAGCCCGCAAGAGATCCCAGAGACGATATGCCCAAGCCGATTCTGCGCAGTGACGTGCTGGATATGAAAGATTTAAAGCCGGGCATGATCTTAAAGGGAACCGTCCGCAATGTAATTGATTTTGGCGCTTTTGTGGATATCGGTGTGCATCAGGACGGACTGGTACATATCTCACAGATTACAGACCGCTTTATCAAGCATCCTTTGGAGGCTGTCAGTGTGGGCGATATTGTGGAAGTGCAGGTGCTGTCGGTGGATGTCCCCAAAAAGCGCATCAGCCTTACCATGAAGATAAATGCCGAGGCGGCGGGCCGGAATTGACAAGACAGCCTATGTGAGGTAATTGCGCATGGATAATCTGACACCACAGCAGCGCCGCAAGAATATGCAGCATATCAAGTCGAAGGACACGTCCATTGAGATCAAGTTCCGGAAGGCTTTGTGGCAAAAAGGATACCGTTACCGGAAAAATTATAAGGGGCTGCCCGGAAAGCCGGACATTGTCCTGACAAAAGAGAAAATCGCCATTTTCTGCGACAGCGAGTTCTTCCACGGAAAGGACTGGGAAGTGCTCAAGCCCAGACTGGAGAAAACAAACAACGGAGAATACTGGCAGAAGAAGATTTCCCGGAATATGGAGCACGATGATGAGGTGAACAAACAGCTCCTTTTTCTGGGATGGACGGTGATACGGTTCTGGGGCGAGGATATTTTGAAAAAAACGGACGAGTGCATCCATGTGATAGAGGAAACGATTTTTGATAATAAACTGAGGGTTTCCATGGATGCTTTTTCGGAGTAGCCTCCGACAGATGCGCATGGATTTGTAATGAAAGCTCAGGCGGCGGACACAGGAGTGCGAAGCACAAAGCAGCCTGCTTCCGGGCTTTCATAGTGCGCCGCGCGGGCGGCGCATGTTAGTTTGGAAAGAGGATACGAAATGGAACCGTTTACTTGTGTTGACTTATTTTCCGGCGCCGGAGGTCTGTCAAAAGGCTTTCTGGACGCAGGATATCATGTGGTTCTGGGGGTTGACCATGACAAGGCTGCTCTCGAGACATTCCGCAGGAATCATGGGGATGCAGAGGCCATGGATTTGGATTTATTTGACCATGAAAATATAGACAAAATTGTGGAATACATAGACGGAAAGGGGATAGAACTTGACGTATTAATAGGAGGACCGCCCTGTCAGGGATTTTCCTATGCCGGAGCAATGGATATCAACGACAAACGGAATTTCCTGTACTTGGCCATGGTAGAACTGACACAGCGGCTGAAACCGCAGGCCGTGCTGATTGAAAATGTTCTGGGGATGCTGGAGGCAAGAAAAGGGGCGGGAGCCGAGAGGATTATAAAAGACTTCGAGAAGATAGGATATGAATTGGTGCCGAAGCTGTTATTTGCTCCGGATTTTGGCATCCCTCAGATCCGCAAGAGAGTGTTCTTCGTTGGGCTGCGCGATTCTAATGTAAAGTTCCGGTTTCCGGATGCAACCTGCCGTCCCGAGGATTACGTGACCTGTGAACAGGCCATCGGCGATCTGCCGTCCCTCCAGACGGAAGAAGGCGAAATACTGCGGGGGGAAGCGGTACAGGATTACAGTACGCCGCCTCTGTCCGATTATCAGAGGAAAATGCGGGAACATTCGGACAAGGTGTATAATCATGTGGGGAGCATTCCCATTGAGAAGACGAAGAAAATGATTGCATTGGTGCCGGAGGGGAAAAATTACCTTTCTCTGCCGGAGGAATACAGGAGGCTGTATAAGTACCATGAGGCGTTGACCCGCTATCACAGCAAGAAGCCGTCCCTGACCATCAATACGGGGCACCGATCCCATTTTCACTATAAATACAACCGGATCCCCACGGTCAGGGAAAGCGCAAGGCTGCAAAGTTTTCCGGACGACTTCCTGTTTTCCGGAAACCAGTCACAACAATACAAACAAGTGGGAAATGCGGTTCCGCCCATGCTTGGTCAGGTGCTGGCGGAAGCGCTTAAGTCTTATTTAAAGCGGCCGGGTGACGGACATGAAATATAGAATGATTGATTTATTTGCCGGCTGCGGCGGGTTGGAAGAGGGCTTTTTGAAAAGCGGTAAATATGAGGATATCGCCGCGGTTGAATGGCTCCTGCCTCAAGTCAATACTTTGCGCAAGCGGCTGAAAACAAAATGGAAGATGGAGGATGCAGAAGAGCGGGTTATGTGCTTTGACATTCGGCGTGAGGAGGAACTTTTCTCCGGCTGGGAAGACGCCGGGACGGCGCCCAAATCCGAAATCCTTCCCGGCGGGAAGAAGAGCCGTTATAAAACCGGCCCCTATGGCAGCGGAAAAGGACTGGACTATTTTGTCGCTCAGGCCGGAGGAATTGATATTATAATAGGCGGGCCGCCCTGTCAGGCATATTCCGTAGCGGGCAGGGTAAGGGACGGCAACGGGATGAAGGACGATTACCGCAATTATCTCTTTGAACATTATCTCAGTGTTGTGGACAGATATCAACCCAAGGCATTCCTCTTTGAAAATGTGCCGGGGCTGTTAAGCGCTATCCCCGACGGGACACCGATAACAGACTTGATCAGAGCCGGATTCGAAAGTATAGGATATGAGATCGTGGACGATTTAAAAACCTATGCCAAGATTGACGCCAGCGATTACGGTGTTCCCCAAAACAGAGAGAGGATCATCATTCTGGGAGTGAAAAAGGACAGGGTGAAAGACCCGCAGGCATTGCTCCGTGAATTTTATACGGAGGTTCTTCCGCGGTACAAATCGCCCCGGAAGAAATCCGTGGGCGAAGCCATAGGTGATTTACCGGCCCTTTATCCCATTACAGATAAGCCTTCCCCGTCGGGGCGGATCTCCTATACCAAGGCGGAGTGCCGTACCACATGGCACAGAGCCAGAAAACACAGCCTGAGAGATATAGAAATCTATAAAATGCTTGCCGAGGACATAGAGACGAACCGGTTGGAATATGCGGACAGCAAAGCGTTGAGCCATCTCTATGAAGAGAGGGTAGGGGCGAAATCTCCCATTCACAGATACCATGTTTTGCGAAAGGGGGAGCCGGGAACCACCATTATTTCCCATTTAGACAGGGACGGGAACCGGTTTATCCATTACGACTCAAAGCAGAGCCGCTGCATTACGCCCAGAGAGGCCGCGAGAATCCAGTCCTTTGACGATGATTTTGACTTTCTGGGGACTCAGACCGACGCCTATATTATGATCGGGAATGCGGTTCCGCCAAAGCTTGCGGAATGCGTGGCATCGGCGGTATGGGAAATATTGGAGCGTCCCGACTTTACCTAAGGAAACGCTGTTTAAATCATCGTTTCCTTAGAGCCTCCGGCGGATGCGCACGGATTTGCGGCAGTTTATGCTGCTCTGCAGCGCAAATCCGGCGCGGGAAACGTTTTAATCAGCGTTTCCCTGAGAAACAGTGTGCTGTCCGCATGATATCCGGAGAAACTCCGCAGAATAAATTTTCACCGGTGAGGTCGAAAATTTATCCTGCGTGAAACATAGCGGTAATGTGACGCACATCTGTCAGAAAGCAATTTTCAAACACGCTCTAGGAAATTTAACGATGCAGACGGCACACTACAAGGATACAGTATGACAATAGCGACAAAACAATTGGTGGATGAACTTTGTGGCATTTTGGATAAGAATAAATATCTCATTCTCTCCGGCGGCACGGCGGTGGGGAAAACATATGTTGCGAAGGAGATTATCAGGCAAAGCCGCTTGTCGAAATACAACGCGCAAGGGGCTTTGGGCGGCAGCGGACAGGAGTACGAGGTTACGGTCCGGCGCATACAGATTCACCCCTCCTATTCATATGAGGAGTTTGTAGCCGGAACGGAAATCAGCACCCATGATAAGAGCATCCGGTTTGAAACCTGCGATAAGATTTTCTTGAGCTTTTTAAAGGAAGCGGTCAAAAGCCGGGAAGCGGGGGAAAACGGAAAATATTTTCTGGTGCTGGAGGATATCGGCCGAGGGCATATCTCCGGTATCATGGGAGATGCGCTGTCTCTTCTGGAGCCTCACGGGAATAGAAAATATTCGATTACAACACCATCGGGCAGCAGGCTTTCCGTGCCCCCTAATTTCTATATTATCGCGACCAAATGTACGGTTATTGACAATGTGGAGCAAATGAATTACGGATTTTTCCGGCATTTTTATCACCGCACGTTGGACAGTGACTATCGCTTTATGAGCGATGAGGCGACCGAAATATATGCCGACTACGATATATCACCCAATGCCATGTTTTACCGAACGAAAAGAATCGTGCTGGAAAACCTTAGATATAAAAATCAAATCTCTCTTCCGGACAGGGAAAAATACATTCCGGGGCATGGAATATTCCGGCAGAAGGGAGCGGTGCGGACCGTAAAATATCAGGTGCTCCCTATGCTCAAGCAGTATCTGAAGGACGGTATATTGGATCGGACGGCCAAAACCGGTATAGGGATTCTGGAAAGCATGGTCACCGGAGCGTACACGAAAGATTTGTCTCTGGCGGATACCGGATCCATCTCAGGATATAGAAAAGACGTGACACCGGACAGTTTCTATCGGGAGAATCTGACCCATCGTCCCATTGTGAATCTTGTAGCCAGAATTTTGACACAGGGGCTGTTGGGTGATGCCGACATTGAGGACAGGATTCTGTTTCATCCGGGCGTTCTGGTGCGGAAAAGCGCAAAATTAGACGGTGAAGCGATAACCTTTGAGTCTCCCGGCTATCTGTTTGTGGAGAGAGCCAATCGGGACAACTACATATACGGCACTACAAGGAAAAGGGATAAAACGGCGAAACCACCCAGATATTTTTATTCGGCGAAAAAGGAAGACAGAATCATTGTCAATGGTATCGAGTATGCGGCGGCTTCGGAGATGCAGCCCAAAGAGTATACCAGATGGAGCGAAGATCTGAACAGGGATGACTATATCAATGAGAGGGCTTCCTCTTCCCCTAATTCTATCATGTTTAGAATCCTGAGAGCTTACTATCAATGTTTGGAACAGAATTACGGGGCGTATTTAACGGAGTTCCCTCAGGATGAAAATATACGGCTGATAAAGGAATATGCGCAGGCAGAATTTGAAAATTTGGTTCGGTCTGTGAGAAGAATAGGGAACGGATCCGATGACGCCAATGTTAATCTGGAGCGGAACCGGCAATTTCGGGAAATCATATCCCGGCTGACACTGTTTTGGGCGGACAGGGGAACCGATATCCCATGGAACGGGCGGACAATCGAAGTAGAAGGAGTCTATAAAGTGAACACAAAGGAAAGGTACAAAGAATATGCAAAAGCAATGGAAGAACTGGAGATTCATCAATTGATCCTGCAAGGGCCTCCCGGTACATCCAAGACCTATTCAGCCAGAGAATTCCTAAAATACATGGGAAGGGCTGCGGATACTGCCAATGTTCTCTCGGACGGGGAATTGGATGAATTTCAGATCAGACAGTATGGGGCGGGAGAACCGCTCTCGGTATGGGAGGAAGAGAATCATAAGGCGCCGGCCATAGCTTGGGATATCGTACAGTTCCATCCTTCCTATGGATACGAGGACTTTGTCAGAGGAATCGAGGTCACAACCGTAAAAGGGGAGGAGGGCAGCCCGTCGGCTGTTTCTTACGACACCGTGAATAAGACGCTGGGGAAGATGGCAGAGGCGGCGGCAAGACCGGAATATGAAAACACCAAGTTTTTTCTGGTGATTGACGAAATCAACCGGGCCAATCTGGCCACTGTTTTCGGCGAATTGATTTATGGGCTGGAATACAGGGGGAGTGGGGTGGCCACGCCATATAGGATAGAGAATTCCGATAAGATTATGCTTCCGAACCGTCTCTATATCATCGGGACTATGAATACGGCGGATAAATCAATCGGCGGCATTGACTATGCGATCCGCAGGCGGTTCTTGTTTTTCTCCCTGCTTCCGGACAGGGATGTGATTCTGGAATACGGATTGGGGAAAGAGCTTTCGGAAGAAGAAAAGAACCGTCAGTTGGACGTTAATGAGAAGGCGGCAGGTTTGTTTGATCAGGTGGAAAAGTTATTTGCACCGGACAATTTGAACGGGGAATATTACAAAGATGACGTGCAGATCGGCCACACTTATTTTCTTGTATCCTCCGAGGAGCAGCTGTATTACAGATTTAAATATCAGATACTGCCCATATTGCGGGAATATCATAAGGACGGCATGTTTCAGTTTGAGGCTCCCGATGCTTCGGAAGACGGATTCGACGGTTTGCTGGAATGTATTGCCGGCAAAATAAATACCAACGCGGAAGAGACGCGGGTGAGGGACATTTTTGAAAAGCTGTCCGGAATTCAGTGACGGAGGAGGGAAGCAGGCATGGTCCGAAGCAGTGGTTGGGAGGAAACTTCAAAGAATCAATGGCTCTTTTACGTCAACGATAACAGCCCGATGGACAGGCTTCGAGAGAAGGTAGATCCCGATGCCGTCCAATATGCTTCCGACGGGGAGCCTGTGAATCTGGGCATCCGGAGAGTCAACGGCAGGATTTATTCCGGGAATTATGTGGGGATCTTCCGTCTGCGGGGAACCGACGGCAGGAGCGTGTTATCCTATGACGGGCGTGAGGTGATCATAAGGATAGAGCCGCGGTTCCCCGTCTCCGTTGTGGATATGCTGAATGTGCTGCGGGAGGACGACGAGTTTGAGCGTTATCTGGCGCCGCAGACCACAAGAATCTGCGAAGAGGAAAAAGAAATTGAGGATTTAAAAAATAATGAGCTGTTCCTTTTCTTTGACAGGGAGGATCCCATTTATGTCAAAGACAAAATAGCATTAAACAGCAGTATTATAACGGCCGCCGTCTTTTTGACCATGTTAAAAGAGCTTTGCCGCCGCCCCCTTATGGGCAGGATGATCAGCCAAGAGGAGAACATGACGGGCAAAGCCAAGGGGAAAATACTTTTCTCAAAAAACATCCGGTATAATACGCTCCGGGGAAGAAGCGACCGCCTGTACTGTCGGTATCTGCAGTATTCCGAAGATATTCTGGAGAACAGAGTGCTGAAAGCGGCGCTGCGGAAGGCAGCTCTGTTTTTAAACAAATATTTCGGATCGGCAAGCGGGAATAAAAACTCCTTCCGGGATATGATATCTTACTGCCGGACCGCGCTGTCACATGTGAGCGATACGAAGATTACCCGCCATGATATCGGGAAGATAAAAACTACGGGCTGTTATGCCTATTATAAACCGGTTGTCAATGCGGCGAAGATGGTGCTCAATGAAATTACGCTGGGGGCTGACGGAAAGTCGGGATTTACCGGCTATGTGGTGCCCTATGCCGTCTCTATGGATAAGCTTTTTGAAATGTATGTGCGCGCATATTTGAAGCACGTCGGAGTGCATTCCTATCAGGAAGCGGGAACGGGGCTGAGGCTGCTCCCCTATGATTATAAATCTAAAGTCTTGAAAGAAAGCGGTAAGGCCTATGCAAATTACATTGGCGGGAATGTGAAGCCGGACATCATCCTTCAAGATACGGACACGGAGCAGTATATCGTTTTTGACGTAAAATATAAAAATCTGAAAAACAGGGGATATTCCAGATCGGACCGCCTTCAGGTGCTGGCGTATGCCTTACTGTATAACTGTGAAAATGTGGGAATCATTTTCCCGGCGAGGGACGGGGAAGGTAATTTTTATTACGCAAAAAATGAAATCCAAAGTAATGAAAAATGCCCAAGATACTACAATCAGCTGGAGATCGCGGTTGCTCCCGGACGGCCGGACAGGGTAACATCCGTGGAGGACGCTTCCTGTATACGGCTGTCCCGCTATTTAGAGGGGCTGCTGCCGGACATGTGATATTTATGGCGGGAAGAAATCAGTGCTTGATGTTTGCGTCAGCGCAAGACGGAGGAAATACCGTCCTTGTGGTTTCCGGCTGCTTCAAGCAAGGCATGACAGCTGATTGCGCTTAAACTGTTTATCCCAAAACAAGCTCATAAAGATGAAATGGCATGGGAATACCTATATCGACATAAGTAATATCCACAGTATCCACATATTTAAAACCGTATGACTGATACATTTTGACAGGTATATCATTCCCCTTCAGACAGTCTAACCGTATTGCTTTCCAACCTCTGCTTCTTGCTGTCTGGATTGCATGTTCGACAAGCTGCTTTGAATATCCACGCCCGCCATAATCCGGCAGAACACGAAGCGCGTGCATAATGACTACTTCATTTTTTGCGGCGTTGATTTGCCAGTGAACAACTTGAACGATAAGTCTTGATATAAGTCGTGGAGAATGATATTCAGCGGAAGATACGATATAGTCACACACGGCATTGTCTTTGGATTTTGGGGCGTCCATTCACGATCCTGCCCAGAGATTCTATATAAAAAGAGGCTATATTCCTAATGGAAAAGGAATGTATTATAAAGAAAAAATATGTGAAACAGATGTCGTCTGCAGGAATGATGATGATTTGACAATATGTCTGGTAAAAGAATTGTGAATCGTACTTCAGACCACGTCAGTTTGTTTATGACCATACAAATTTTGCGATATCGCTCACAAAATAAGACATTACCTTCTCTTTTATTTTTTACTATAATCTAATTCAGAAGCTTCTAAAAAAATAAAATATTTTAAGGTGATGAGATATGAATCAAACTATATTCTGTGAAAATTTAAAAAAATTTCGTTTGTCAAAAAATTATACACAAGAGCAGGTAGCCAATAATCTGAATGTAAATGTACAGACTGTTTCGAGGTGGGAATGCGGAACAACTTTGCCGGACGTTTTGACGCTTCCTGTTTTAGCAAGGCTCTATGGAGTAACGGTAGATGATTTTTACAAAAAGAACTCAGTTGCATACAATAACTATGCACAACGTTTGACCGCTGTTTATGAAAAGACACGGAAACCGGAGGATTTTATACATTGCGTTTTGGAGTATAAAAAGCTTATGCATGACGGTATGCTTTCCACTGAAGATAAATGGAATTATGCAATCATTCATCAGTGGATGTTTGAATATTGTAAAAATACGGCGATGGAGTGGTATGATACTATTTTGAATGAAGGTTCCGATTTTGATAAAAATTTATTCTACAGAGCCTGTGCCTGCCGTATTTCCTTCCTTTTTGCAGTGGGGAAAGGGGAGGAAGCTGTACGCCAGCAAAAAGCAAGGGCAGAATCAGATCCGGAGAATCCCCAAGAAATGGATTTATTGATTGTATCGTATATTTATGCGGATAAAATAGGGGATGCCTACGAATGTTTTTTAAAGGCCGTAGAAAAATTTCCGGATGTCTGGGAGTTATATATCCATGGCGGAGAAGTTTGTGGGAAACTTGGAAAATATGATGAGGCAATCCAATATTTTGATAGAGCCGGTGCAATAGGAACATCTTTTTATGATGAGTTATATTGTAAGGCGATGCTATATGAAAAAATGGGGAAGGATAAGGAAGCAAATAAGCTGTATCAGGAAATTGCTGAGAAACTTCGTAAAAATGGCTATGATATTGAAGCAGACATGGCTGAAGAAAGTGCAAAAAGGCTGGATATGAAGAAAAACTAAAACAATGGCAAATTCCGGTTTGTTAAACGGGCAGCCTATCAAAAAACTAAAAACCTACCGCCCGCCAGCGGCACACCCAAGCAGGAAATCTGAAAAGGTATCCTGCTTTTTCTATGCACGGAATCCGGGAGAAAGGAGGGCGCACACTTGCCATGCCCGCATTATAAAATCACAATCATTAAGCGGAGAAACAATGAATCCGCTGTTTCTGCCGCCTGCCAGAGCGGCGAAAAGCTATTCTCTGAATACGACCAGGAGCAGAAATACTATCCCTATAAAACCGAAGCCACCCATAAGGAAATCATGCTCCCGCCCCATGTGCCGCCGGAGTATGCCGACCGTAATACTTTATGGAACTCTGCCGGAGCACAGGAAAAACAATGGAACTCCCAGCTTGCCCGGAGGTTCGTGCTTGCCATCCCAAGGGAAATCCCATCGGAACA
>CAJUTJ010000151.1 GCA_910589655.1 uncultured Acetatifactor sp.
ATGAATTCAGCACCCACTCTTTGCGCCAGTGCCGCGTTGTCGTCAGTCAACGATGCCACCGCATCGCCTCCCTCCTCCGCCTTGCCCTGACACAAATATCGGGCACTGATATTCACCGTTATTTCCGCAATGCAGTACTAGCGCGTGTTCGAAAAATGCTTTCCCCGGGGTGTGCGTCACACTTTGTGGGATGCAATTCCCAATCGGGAAGGCGTAGCGGGGCTGCGGTGACCAAATCGGGGCACAGCAGGCCGCCGAATCCGGGAAAAAACGGAACCGTACTAATTTTCCCTCATTTTTTTATGTAATACCTCTAAAAAGCTGACCTGATTCAATTGCAGGAATTCCGTGGTCTTCTCGGACTGTACGACACGGATTCGATCCCCTGTCCTTAAAGGTATCACATGACAGCCGTCAAAATTGGCCTCCACAGTCTGTATCCTGCCGCCTCTTCCCTCGGGAATCTCAATCTCAATCACATCCTCCGGAGACAAGATGATACTGCGTTTATTCAATGTGTGCGGGCAGATGGGAGTCAGCATAATCAGCTTGGCCTTAGGCTCGATCAGAGGTCCTCCCGCCGACAGATTATATCCTGTGGATCCGGTGGGAGTGGTCACAATCACACCGTCCGCGTTATAGTGATTGAGAAATTGTCCGTTGACATAAATATTAAACTTTATGATCTGCAAGGAACCGCTTCTGGATACCACAATATCGTTCAGCGCCCAGCCCTCCTCGGAGCCGCCGTTGGCACAGAAAATCCTTCCGTTGAGCATCATACGGCTTTCCTGTATATAATCTCCGGCAATCAGCCGCTCCAGCGCTTCCTCCAAATTGGACGGCTCGATTTCCGTCATATACCCCAGCGTCCCCAGATTCACACCGATAATGGGGATGCTCAGTTTCTTAGTCTCTCTGGCCGCCTGAAGCACTGTACCGTCTCCGCCGAGGACAATAATACAGTCCACGTCCGTGGGAAGATCCGCCGGCGCCTCCTCGGTATCTACCCGCATATTTTCCTTCCAGTCCTCTTCCTCCACCCATGTGGTAGCCATCTGCCCTCTTCGTTCCAAAAAATCACAAATTCTTTTCGTGGTCTCCAGATTCTTGTCCTTATGCCTGTTGGTAAATATTAAGAAATGTTTCATCACCATACCCCCTTTTACAAACATCCGGTTAAAACGTTTCCGCCGCGCTTTCGTATATGCCTTCTATGACCGCACAAACATACCGCGAAGCTGCGGATACCCCGCTTTAATGACACATATAATCCGCATAATTTCGGATTAAACCGCTTCGGCAGCACACAATCCGCATAATTTCGGATTAAACCGCTTCGGCGGCATATGTAATCAAGTTAGATTGTGAGAATTCTCCACCGTCTCCCGGATCAGCTTTTCCCACTCTTCCCGGCGGGACATCCCGCTTCCGTTCTCTATTATAAGCTGCAGACCTTCCTCGGCGTCACGCTCCGTCAGACTGCGGAGTTCATCGGAAAGTTCCCGCTCCTTTTTTAAATGAAGCAAATACTCGATATTGCCCTCCGGACCCTTGATGGGGGAAAATTCCAAATGAAGCACGGAGAACCCGATACTGTCCGCATAGTCCACAATCTTAGCTATCACTTCCCTGTGGATCTCAGACTCCCGCACCACGCCGTTCTTCCCTACTTTCCCGCGCCCCGCCTCAAATTGGGGCTTAATCAGGCATACCATCTGACCCTCCGGCTTTAACAGGTTTCTGGCGGGAATCAAAATCTTCGTCAGAGAAATAAAGGATACGTCCACACTGGCAAAATCCAATTCTTCCTGAATGTCTTCTCTCACCATATACCGGAAATTGGTCTGCTCCATACATACCACTCTGGGATCATTCCGCAGCTTCCACGCAAGCTGCCCATGCCCCACATCCACGGAATAGACCTTGGCGGCCCCGTTCTGCAGCATACAGTCCGTAAACCCTCCGGTGGACGCACCGATATCCATACAAATCATATCCGTCAGCTTAAACTGCCACTTTTCCATGGCTTTTTCCAGCTTTAGTCCGCCGCGGCTGACATACTTCAAGGAGCTGCCCCTGACTTCAAGCTGTATTTTGCTCTGGTCAAAGGAAGTTCCTGCCTTATCTTCCTTCTGACCGTTCACATAGACATTTCCCGACATAATGATGGCTTTGGCCTTCTCTCTGGAAGCGGCATAACCCTGATTTACTAAAATAACGTCGAGGCGTTCCTTCATACCGATTAACGAACCCTTTCTTTTGATTCCTTTTTTCCCGAATGCAATCCGACAACAGTAGTTTTCACAGGGATCACGCAAGGCAATGCCTTAGGACAGCCCCATAACATTACAATCCATACCCGGGATACACTTCCGAAATCCTTTTAACAATACTGTCCGCGTCAATGCCGATCTCCTGCTTTAAGAGCTCTACATTGCCATGCTCCACATAGGCATCGGGAACGCTGATCCTCAAATATCCGTTCCGTAGCCCCGTCCGATTCATGTAATCCAGCACCTTCTCACCGTAGCCCCCGCCGCCTACATTTTCCTCCATGGTGACAATCAGTATGTGCTCCCTGCAGGCTTCCTTCACGGCCTCTTCGTCAATGGGCTTTACAAAACGGGCATTGATCAGGCTCACCGACCGGCCCTGAGCCTTCAACATATCCCGCACCGTCTCACCGGTCTTTACCATACTGCCCACGGCAAAGAGGGCAATCTCCCGCTCCTTGTAAATCCATTCCGCCTTCCCCAGTTCAATACCGGACCGATGCTCTTTTAAGCCCGAATAAGCAGTACCGCGGGGATAGCGTACTGCAATAGGACCGTCAAATTTCACGGCAAATTTCAGCATATCCGACAGTTCCCACTTATTCTTGGGCGCGCATATGTGCATATTGGGTATACCGGATAAATAGGTAAAATCAAAAATTCCCTGATGCGTCTCACCGTCGCTGCCCACCAATCCCGCTCTGTCAATAGCAAAAACCACCGGCAGATTCTGAATGCATACATCATGGAGAATCTGATCGTAAGCTCTCTGTAAAAAGGAGGAGTAAACCGCCACAATGGGCTTCAAGCCTCCCGCCGCAAGCCCTGCCGCAAAGGTTACGGCATGTTCTTCCGCAATACCCACATCAAAGAACCGGTTGGGATACATATTGCGGAACCGCTTTAACCCCGTGCCGTCGGGCATGGCCGCCGTAATCGCCACAATCCGTTCGTCACGCTGCCCGAGCTTGCACATAACCGTAGAAAAAATATCCGTATAATTGGCTTCCGCCCTAGGATGGGAGGGAATTCCCGTTCCGATGTCAAAAGGCTCCGCACCATGAAATCTGGCGGAATGACGCTCCGCCGGAGCATAACCCTTTCCTTTTTGGGTAATGGCATGGATAATAACCGCTCCCTTTACGCGCTTGGCCTCATTGATTACTCTCACCAAACCTTCAATATTATGGCCGTCCACCGGCCCCAAATAGGTGATACCCATATCCTCGAAGAACATTCCCGGAATTACCAAGTGTTTAAAACTGCTCTTGGCTCTGCGGATACGGTTGATGGTGCTGTCGCCCCGCTTGGTTCCCAGCAGTGCATTGTAGATGCCTTCCTTCAAATCCAGATAACCGCTGGCGGTACGGATATTGTTCAGATATTTCGACACGCCGCCCACGTTTTCGGAGATGGACATATTGTTATCGTTCAAAATCACAATGAAATTACTTTCCAGTTTCGCCGCATTGTTCAGCGCTTCATAGGCCATTCCGCCGGTCAGGGAGCCGTCTCCGATGACGGATACGACAGTGCTCTTTTCCCCCTTGAGTTCTCTGGCCTTAACCATGCCCAAGCCTGCGGAGATAGAGGTGGAGCTGTGGCCCGTGTCAAACACATCACAGGCGCTTTCCTTTCTTTTGGGAAAACCGCTCATGCCGTGAAACTGCCGAAGAGAAAGAAATCCCTCCCGGCGTCCCGTGAGAATCTTATGGGTATAGGACTGATGTCCCACATCCCATATAATCTTATCCTCCGGCAGGTTTAACGCCAGATGCAGCGCCATAGTCAGCTCTACGGCGCCCAGATTGGATCCCAGATGCCCGCCGGTCACACTGATGGACCGGATCAGGAAGTCCCTGATCTCCTGCGCAAGCTCCCTGTAATCCTCCTTGGCTATGTTTTTAATGTCATTGGGTTTCTCAATGGTCTCTAACAGCATACCTTTCCCCCTGTCCGCTTCATCATAGGATGTGCTACACCCAAGTAAAAAGCATTTACTTCCGGCGGTGTACCAGTGACAACAGCAACTCTTTCAAAAAGGCATTCTCCCCCCCGAAAGAATCCAGAATTACTATTGCCTCTTCCGTCAAATCTTTTACGTCTCTCCTTGACTGCTCCAGACCGTTGATGGTCACGTAAGTCTGCTTATGGTTCTGTGCATCGCTGCCCACGGTCTTGCCCAATTCCTCACTGTCACCCACCACATCCAGAATATCGTCCTGAATCTGGAAGGCAATCCCGATATTATATGCGCACTTTTCAATCTGTCCCAGCCGTTCCTCCTCCGTCACACCGGCAACCGCCGCGCCGATCATCATAGCCGCCTGAATCAAAGCCGCCGTTTTATGCTCATGGATGAACAAAAGCTGCTCTTTTCCCAGAATTCCTTCCTGTCTCTCCGCTTCAATATCGGCCGTCTGCCCGCCGATCATACCGTAGATTCCTGCTTTCCGGGCTAAGATCGCCATGGCTTTGGACAACTGCTGTACATTATACTGAGGGTAGGACACAGTCGTGTAATACTCCCTGTCAGTGCCGCAGCAAAGCTCGAAGGCTTGCAATGCCGTCTCAAAGGCATAATTCAGCAAGCCGTCCCCCGCCAGAATCCCCATGGTTTCCCCATAGACACGCCATGTAGTCTTCTTGCCCCTGCGGTACTCGTCATTATCCATGGCCGGCAGATCGTCGTGAACCAATGAGTAGGTATGTATGAACTCAATGGCTGCCATAAAAGGCTCCAAAAGAGGAAGCTCCTCCTCTATGCCGCCGCAGTATCGAAAGGTTTCCTCCATCAGCATAGGGCGCAGTCTCTTGCCGCCCACGGTGATACTATAATTCATGGCCTCCGCCACCGTTTTCTGATATCCCTTCTCCTCCGGCAGAAAGCTTTGGATAATCCTGTCTATTTTTTTTGTCTTTTCTTGCAAAATCTCGTTAAATTCCTGTGCTTCCATCACCAAATTCCTCCAGCTGTCCCTCCTCGTTAAGCTTCAGTACCTGCTTTTCCACACGGTCAATTTGTTCGCTGCATTGTTTCAGGATCGCCATACCCTCACTGTAGGCGCGGAATGCCTCCTCCAGAGGAATGTCCTCCCGCTCCAGCTGTTCCATCTTGTTTTCCAGCCTGACAAAATTTTCTTCTAAGCTATATTGTTCCTGCTCCATACCCATTACAAGCCGCCTTCCTCTATCTGCTCCGTCCCGTTATCCAAGTCTGATTCAAGGGGTTCCTTTTGCTCTACACGCCGGGTCTCCGCTTCCACCTGTCCGTCCTTCAGCCGAATCAGCAGCCTGTCTCCGACGGAAACCTGAGCGGCAGACCGAATATTTCTGCCCCGTTCATCCTCCACATAGGAATAGCCGCTGCTCAGCTTCTCCAAAGGTGAGAGACCCTTTAATCTCTCCAGACAAATCATAAACCGGCTCTTCCTGTTCTCCAGAATACGCTGCATCCTTTCCTGAAGCTTTTCTTCTATCTGAAGAGCCAGCATTTTCTGTTCCCGGATACGGTTTGCCGGACTGAACAGCTTCATCTGCAGCTCTGCCTGATGCAGCTGCATCCGCTTTGCTTCCAGTCTGCGGCGCATCAGCCTGTCCAATGTATCCTGAAGGCTCCTCAGCTCACGCAAAGTATCCCTGATATCCGCCACTGCCAGCTCTGCCGCCGCAGAAGGTGTGGGCGCCCGCAGATCAGCCACAAAATCAATAATGGTAGTATCCGTCTCGTGCCCCACTGCGGAGATAACGGGAACGGAACAGTCAAACACCGCCTGAGCCACTTCACGCTCATTGAAGGCCCAGAGATCCTCAATGGAGCCGCCCCCTCTTCCCACAATCATCACATCCACTCCCAGCCTCTCCAGCCCCCGGATGCCGTTCACGATACTGGGAACTGCCGCCTGCCCCTGTACGATGGCGGGATAGAGGATGATCTGCACATAGGGATTCCGCCTGTGTGCAATCTGTATAATGTCCCTTACCGCCGCGCCGGTGTCCGCAGTGACTACCCCAACCGTCTTACTGTATTTGGGGATGGGCTGCTTGTATTCCGGCGCAAACATGCCAAGCTCCTCCAGCTCCCGTTTCAACCGCTCATACTTTTCATAGAGTTGGCCGTTTCCGTCCAGCAGAATCTGCTTTGCGTAGAGCTGGTATTTGCCGTCACGTTCATAGACATCCACTGTGCCGCCTACGATTACCTGCTGCCCTTCTGACATACGAAAAGAAAGACCCGACCGGTTCCCTGCGAACATAACGCAGCTGACAGTGCCCTTAGGATCCTTTAGTGTAAAGTAAATATGTCCCGACGTATGATACTTGCAATTGCTTACCTCTCCTTTTACAAAGAGATTTTTCAGCAGATAATCTTGCGTGAACATATTTTTAATATATGAATTTATTTGTGCAACCGTATAAACACTCCGAATGTCAATCACCCAGCTTTGAAATTTTTGCAAGAATTGCATTGACAAAACCGCCGGAATTATCCTGACCGAATTTCTTGGCAATTTCCACCGCTTCGTCAATGGCTACTCCCTTTGGAACGTCTTCATCAAACAACATTTCATAAACGGCCAGCCTGAGAATGGTAAGCTCCACCTTTCCCATGCGGGTGGTGTCCCACCCTTCCGTATTTTTGTCTATGATTTGATCAATTTCCGATATTTTCTTACGAACGGCCTTTTCCTTTGCTTCTATATATGCTGCGTCCTTCTCCCGGGTAACCGTCTCGTTATCCTCGAAAAACAGTCTCTCCTGCCGGGGCATTTCCTCGGGAGTGTGAAACTCTACACGAAATAAAAGCATAAAAACCTGTTCTCTCTGCTCATGTCGTCCCATTGGCACATTTATCCTTTTGCTATAATACTTTTCCTATGATTTATCTTACCCTTACGCCCGCAATGCGGATATTGACATCGGTACAGTTCAGGCCCGTCATGTTTTCAATAGCCGCTTTCACCTTGTTCTGAACCTTCTGGCAGGTGGCGGGGATATTGTAGCCGTATTCCATGGTCAAAGCCAGATCCACCTTCACATTGCCGTTCTGTACGTCCACCCTGACTCCCTTTGTGAGCTTTTTCATGCCCACCTTGCTCATCAGTTCATTGGTAATATTTCCGGCCATGGCTCCTACACCTTCCACCTCCGTAGTGGCAAGGGATGCAATCATTGCCACCACGTCATCCGCAATCTGCACCACACCGGTATTCTCCTCGGCTTTCAGTACTACCGCATTTTTATCTATTTCTTTTTCCATGTGAATTCCCTCCTGAAAATAGATTTCTATCATCTTTCCTGCCTGATGGAGCAGTCAGCTGCATATAGTTTAGTATAACATATTCCTTACTCGTTTGTCACCCAAAAAGTCAGGGAAAGCTGGTTGTCATTCTGGGTATATGCCACAGAACCCTCGTTTCCCGACAGATAATCAAAGATTTCCTGACCGTTGATCAATGCGGAAACCACATTGTTATAGCAGACATAATCCGTACATTTTATCGTTACGTCCTTTTTCCCCTGCTCCAAGGATTTCTGAAACAGTTCCCCCATCTGTTCTCTGTCATACTCCGCGAACAATGCACCCTCCCGCACATAATAATTGTTTTCCGTTGCGGTACACTGAGGCATGGGAACCTGCCCGCCCAACGTGTGGGTTCTCAGCAGCTCCGCAGTGGTGACGCACAGATAATCGTAATTAATCTCCGGCATGGCATACTCCGCCAGCCCTTCCGCACTTCCGCTGATCTGGTAGGAGGCATCGCCCCATGTGGTGTCCACATAATAATATTCTCCGTCAGCCTTCACCAGATTCCATGCGTGGCCTTCCCCCGTATCCACCGTCCCGAGCACCAGACTGCATTCTATCCCCAGCTTGTTCAGGAGATATTGTGTGGCTTTGGCATATCCCTGACAGACAGACGCATGGTTGACGAACACAGAATAAACATTCTGATTGTCGGGTGCCCCCAGCCGGTAATCCGTATTCCGGATTAATGTCTCATATACATATTTTATCTTATCATAGTCCGAGGCGTCCCCGCCGATTCCCCCGAGAATTTCCTCCACAGCCGCTTCGATTTCAGTCTTGCGCACCAATGCCGTGTCATAATCCATGGTATAGCTGCCGGAAAACACGATGGAGGTGATCTTTTCCCCGCGGGTATATTTTGTGTAGGAATAGCCCTCCACATAAAACAGTTCGGGGTGATCGTTCAGAACACACTGAAAGATCCTGTCAATATCCCCCTCCCCCATGCCGCTCTCAAGGCACGCTCCGGAAAGTTTCCGTTCCGTTCCGAAGCTTCCCAGTATCTCCTCCATATCCCGATACCAGATCCGCTCCATCTCCGACAAATTATTATATGCATATACGGAAGCCTCCTCCATCAAAAAGGAAAAGGGACTCTCTTCCTCCTCCGAGCCGGAGCCTTCGTTACTCTCCTCGGCTTCCGAAGACGGGGCAGCGGCTTGCGAATTCTCTTCCTGTCCGCTTTCTCCCGGCGTTTCCGCAGTGGCTATGGCATAATCTCTGGGAATCTCCCCCAGAATATCTTCCTCCCCGCAGCTGCAAAGTATCAGAAGCAGCAAGCCTGAAAGAAATATACTTATCTGTTTCTTCATAAATCGGTTTCCTGTCTCCCTGTTTTCGACATTTTTCTAATTGCTTTAGCTTCGTGGGGGACATAGAATTTCTTTGCAAAACAGCCTCTGCCGTGAGCAAAAAATGCTAAAACAATTAGATGTTTTTTCACATTAATTCCCATACGCCTGCTCTGGCAGGCATTCAAATCAGGATTGTGAAATGTTTTTTCACATTAATTCCGGCTGAACTCCGCCAGCACCAAGCCCTTATTCCGATCCAGAGTCATGCCCACGCTCCATGCATTGACAAACAGAAGCAGCGGATTGCCCTTCATATCCTTGACCTTCTTCATATCGGATGTGCCCGTCAGCCTGTCCAGATCAATCTCGTCCTTATTCTCTATCCAGCGGATATGCTCATAGGGAAGGTTCTCCAGCCGAATCTCCACATTGTATTCGTTTTCCAGCCGGTATTTCAGCACATCAAACTGCAGCACTCCCACCACCCCTACAATGATTTCCTCCAGACCCGTATTGAACTCCTGAAAAATCTGGATGGCTCCTTCTTGAGCAATCTGTTCGATGCCTTTTACAAACTGTTTTCTCTTCATGGTATCCATCTGCCGCACTCTGGCAAAATGCTCCGGGGCAAAGGTGGGAATCCCTTCATATTGAAACTTTTCCTTGGGCATACACACGGTATCGCCGATGGAGAAAATACCCGGGTCGAACACCCCGATAATGTCTCCCGCATAAGCCTCACTCAATATTTTTCTCTCGTCCGCCATAATCTGCTGGGGCTGGGAAAGACGCATCACCCTGTTTCCCTGAACGTGGCGCACTTCCATCTGGGCGTCAAACCGGCCCGAGCAAATCCGCATAAAGGCAATTCTGTCCCTGTGTGCCTTGTTCATATTTGCCTGAATCTTAAAGACAAAAGCGCTGAAATCGTTCTCTGCCGGTTCAATCACCCCCACATCCGCTTTTCTGGGAAGGGGCGTGGTAGCCATGCTGAGGAAATGCTTTAGGAAAATCTCCACACCGAAATTCGTCAGCGCGGAGCCGAAGCACACCGGGGTCAGCTGTCCCGCCTGTACCTGTCCCAAATCAAACTCGGCGCTGGCGCCGTCCAGAAGCTCCACCTCCTCCAGCAGCTTGTCCGCCGCTTCGTCCCCGATGAGCGCCCTCAACTGCGCCTCATCTTCAATGGGAATCTCCGTGGCAACGCCTTCCTTGGTTCCCTTTTCCGTATCGGAATAAGAGATGACACACTTTTTCTCTCTGTCATATACACCCTTGAAGCTTTTACCGGACCCGATGGGCCAGTTTAAAGGGCAGGTGGCAATCCCAAGCTCTTTCTCGATCTCGTCCAGCAGGTCAAAGGTGTCGTTGGCGTCGCGGTCCAGTTTATTGATAAAAGTAAAAATAGGAATCCCTCTCATGCCGCAGACCTTAAACAGTTTTCTGGTCTGTGCCTCCACACCCTTGGACGCGTCGATCACCATAACGGCGGAATCCGCCGCCATCAAGGTACGGTAGGTATCCTCGGAAAAGTCCTGATGCCCCGGCGTGTCCAAAATGTTAATGCAGTAGCCGTCGTATTCAAACTGCAGCACCGAGGAAGTAACGGAAATACCTCTCTCCTTCTCAATCTCCATCCAGTCGGACACGGCGTGTCTGGCCGTGGCCTTTCCCTTGACGCTTCCCGCCAGATTAATGGCTCCTCCGTAAAGCAGGAACTTCTCTGTCAATGTAGTTTTGCCCGCATCCGGGTGGGATATAATGGCAAAAGTACGGCGGCGGTTAATTTCTTCTGTATAATTACTCATGGGTCATAATCCTCCATAATCGTTTCCCTTTTTCCGGAGCCTGCCGGAATCTTATCACATTTCAATATTGCCGTCCGGCATCTCCTGCTGCCTGAACCGGCTCTTCTTAATCCATAAGCACACCCAACGGCTTAATCTCCTCAAATTCCGGCCGAATACCGAAATATTGTAACACAGTAGCCCCAATGATTGCAAATGTATAAAATGTCCCCAAATTTTCCGGAAAGAAATGTCGAGGGCATGGTTCGTACAGGAGAAAAGGCGTATACTCCCTTGTATGATCCGTTGTGGCCCCGTAAGCCGGGTCGCAGCCATGATCCGCGGTAATCATCAGTATGTCCCCTTCCCGCATCTTTCCCATAATCTCCGGAAGCTTTTGGTCAAAATAGCTCAATGCCTTGGCATAACCGTCCACATCTCTGCGATGCCCGTACAGCATATCAAAGTCCACCAGATTTACAAAACAAAGCCCCTCAAAGTCCTTGTCCAAATATTCCAGTGTGCGCCGGATTCCCTCTTCATTGCCGCCGGTGGAGACCGCTTCCGTAATGCCCTTTCCGGCAAAAATGTCATTGATTTTCCCCACGGCAATCACATCCTTGCCTGCCGCCTTCAGCTGGTCCAGCATGGTAACGGACGGCGGCTCCATGGAAAAATCATGACGGCGGGAGGTGCGGATGAAGCTTCCCTCCTCCCCCGTAAAAGGACGCGCAATGACTCTTCCCACGCCGTGTTTTCCCTGAAGGATTTTCCGGGCGATTTTACAATATTCATAGAGCTGCTCCACGGGAACGACGTCCTCATGAGCCGCTATCTGAAACACGCTGTCCGCGGAGGTATAGACGATCAAATCCCCCGTCCGCAGATGCTCTTTCCCGTAGTCGTTGATTACCGCCGTACCGGAATAAGGCCGATTACACAATACCCCTCTGCCCGTCTGCTGCCGAAAAGGCTCCAGCACTTCCTCCGGGAACCCCTCCGGATAGGTGGGCAGCCGTCTGGGTGAGTATACTCCCGCAATCTCCCAATGACCGATGGTAGTGTCCTTTCCCTTGGACGCCTCCTTGAGCCGGGCTATGGCTGCCTTATGCCTGCCTTCTCCCATGGGCTCCCCCACGGTAACCCCTTCTATGTCAAAAAGTCCCAGCTCCCTCAAATGAGGGACATGGAAAAAGGGGCTGGAGGACACGCTTCTCAAGGTGTTTACATTTACATCCCCATAAGAAGCCGCATCTTCCATCTCCCCGATTCCAAAGCTGTCCAGCACTATCAAAAATACTCTCTTCATGTAGCTTATGATCCTTTCGCATGATCCTTTCACGCCGCCCAGCATCCTGCCGCTTTACGGCACACATATCTTTCATGGGAAGCATTCCTGTTTTCAAGGCATTCTTCCGGCTGCTTTAACAGCTTGTGAGGTCTAAGATTTTCCCGGCCCTCATTCAAAACTGTGCCCAAGAAAATCTCTTCGTAATAGTATATCATATATTTTATGTAATTTATACCAAAATTTACTGAACCACGGTACTGATAATGATGTTCTCTGCAGGAATCTCCGTTTTTCTCTTTACGATGTCTTCGATCTGCGCTCTCATGACGTCATCCAGCTCCGTAGCGTTGACAACTACGTCCACGGCATTACCGTTGATGCTCACCACTACGTCCTTAAACCCTTTTGCTTCTAAAAGGATTTCCGCTGCCGCTTCCTTCTCCGCAATGGCCGTCATTGCCACCATGGTATCCACTGCTTCCTGCTTCTGGGTATCGGTGAGTCCTTCACTCTCGATAATATCCAGCAGTGTCTCCTTATTTCTGGCTCTGGTCTGTTCTTTCAGAAGCTTTGCATCGGAAAGAATCGCCACTCCTCCCGTAGAGGTAAACACGGCTTCACCGGGAATCTCGTTTTCATCCGGGGTTGCTTCCGCCAGCTGGCCTGCCGCCGAAGTATCCGCGCCTGCAACGACCATACCGTCTTCCAGATAATCATCCACAATAATGTCATCCTCAGAGTCCAGACTTTCAATCTCTGTCAGGCCTTCCGTTCCCGTCAGACCTTCCATTTGTGTCAAACCTTCCGTACCTGTCAGACCTTCCATTTGCGTCAGGCCCTCCGTTCCCGTCAAACCTTCCATCTCTGTCAGGGTTCCCGTCATCAGATCCTCTTCCGACAGATCCAGAAGCCCGCCTGCCGTATAATTCTCCGTAATGACACCTCCGGAATCCACAGTACTTGCACCTGCCGTACCGGCACCGCCCTCTGTAGACAGATATTCCTCCTCCAGTCCTGTACCCGCAAATTGCAGATAGCCGGCAATGGCAATCATAATGGCAAGTGCGGTAATCATTAGCTGATTTTTTTTGATTAAGTTTTTCACGTCTTTCTCCTTCTTTGCGATTTACTACTTCATTGTATGAGCCTTTTCACGGATATATGCTACTTGGCTATTTCCATTTTTACTACTTTTACTTTATGTGCTTCCACTCCAAACAGTGCCTGTACCATCTCTACAATGGTTCGGTTCACAGTGCCGCTGCCGGCTCCTTCCGCCACCACCACCACCCCTTCAATTTCCGGAGGCAGCGTCTTGATCACATAGGGCTCGCTTATGCTCCCGTTGGTTCTGTATACCGTATTTTCCTCCGTCTCCACCTGACTGACGGAACGGCTTCCGCCCTGACCGTCGTTCTCGGTGGTGGTGGACCGCAGATAGGGCTGTTCTTTCTCAATGACCAGCTCTTGAGAGGATTTCAGGGTTATCATTACACTCACCTGCCCCACTCCTTCCATATGGGAAAGCGTTTCCCGCAGCCGCTGCTCCAGCTGTCTTGCGTATTCCTCATCCGAGCCGGATACGGCAAGCCCGTCCTTGTTGTCCGCAGACAAAGTCTCATCCGCGTTTGTCCTGTCTGCCTGCGGATTTTCCGTCACTGTTCCTTGGCTGTCCTTTGTGGGGAGCGCGATGATGACCAACAGGATTCCACCCAGAATCAATACAATCAAATTGTCTTTTCGGAACCATTTTCGGAGATTTTTCTCCCTGAACCATTTTTCCAATATACCGCTCATGTAAACACTCCCTTTTCTTTGCCGCGCCATTTGGTATGGATTCTTACGGAGAATCCTCCGTAAGCCGGACACGGATTTCATCCACTTGTATCCGGTCTATCCTCACCGTACCGGTATCGTCCTCCGGTTCCCGATAGTCCGCAGCCTCCGCCCCCCGGTAATTCCGTATGTCCGGTTCCGGCGTTCCGGCTTCCGTTTCTTGGAAATTCCACGCGCCCGGTTCCGGCGTTCCGGCTTCCGTTTCTTGGAAATTCCACGCGCCCGGTTCCGGCGTTCCGGCTTCCGTTTCTTGGGTTCCGGACATCCCTTCTTGTACGCTTCCGAACCCCGTTATGCCATTTCCTGCATCCGTACCGGTTAACGCCCCGCTCTCCTGTGCGGTCCGGGCTTCCTCCATACGTCTTCTCACTTCCTCCAATGTCATCTGCTCCAACAGGGCATCGGTATCATAGGCTTCTTTTTCCGCCGCCGCAATTTCCGCTTCCAGCCGGTTCAGAAAAGCTTCCGACTGGATGGCCAGTTCTTCGCTTCCTCCGAGGAATAAAAATCTGCCCAGAGGCAGGAACAGCTGGATCAGCACCATAGCGCTGACCAACAGCTTTAAATATTTTTCGTAAGACTCCTCCGGCCGGAAATGGACGATGGCTTGCGCACAAATCATAAACGTGCCGATTCTGCAAATCATTTGAAACAAACTATTCATAATTTTTATTCCAGTTCCGTCCCGACACTTCAACGCCCCTTGAGCTGGAAGGGATGCTCGGACGCATTCTCGTCCGAAATCCCTTCCGGGCGTTTTCGTTTTGGGACTGTTTTTCCAGTTCCGTCCCGACACTTCAACGCCCCTTGAGCTGGAAGGGATGTTCGTTTTGGGACTGTTTAAAATCTCCTGACGGAAGCGGTACATGCGGAAATGGCGATTAAGAACAAAAGCATTGCCGTTCCCGCCGTCCGCAGGAGCAGAAGCCCGCCGTTTCCGGTTCTGTTGGCACATGCCGTAATTCTTTTGTCGCTGACGATTTCCATAAAGGCCGCGGCGCATTTCAGTATCAGGGCTATCAGGGCTATTTTCACCAGCGGAGCGGCACACAGCACCAAAAGGAGTATCAGCAGTACCACCCCTATGCTGTTTTTCAGAACCAATGCCGATCCCAGAACCAATTCCACTACACCGTCCGCCAGATTTCCCACTCCCGGAAGTGTGGATAACAGCTTTTGAAGCGCCGAAGATTTCGCGGAATCTACTAAAGGGGTAATCAATGCCTGAAAAAGGCTGATTCCCGTAACCACGCCGATTGCCGCTTTCAATATCCACCCGACGATCTTCTCCAAAAGCTCGATCATCAGGGTTAGCTTTTCCTCTGCCCAGACTCCGTTCACCATGGACAACATAACATAACTATATATCAGCGGAAGAAGGCCGCTCAGCAGGATATGCTCCACCCCATAGATGACCAACAGCATCATCTGATAGGATGCCCCCGCCGTAACTGATCCGGTGGCCACTCCCACGGACATTAGATAGGCCGGAACCAGCAGTTTGACAAACAGGATTACATTTTCCATGGTCTCCTCCGCCACCTGCGCCGCTTGGGAAAAGGAGCCCAGAAGAACCGCCGAAAACAATAGATACATAAAATAAAAACTGATGTCCGCCACCTGATGCTTGTCGAAAATTTCCACAAAATGATGCATCAGAGATGAAAGTATCCCTAATATCAGGAGCCACACCAATACATTTCTCATACCGGTAAACTGTGTCTGAAAATCGGAAATACTTCCTGAAAACATTTCCGAAAAAGCCCCCAGAATGTCTCCGTCTATGACCTTTCCCAGAATCTTCTCCAAAGACAAGCTTCTCTGTGGAAACAAGGTATTCATCCCCTCTTGAAGCCTGTCCAGACCATAATCCTGCCATACAGTGTTTAAATCCACTCTTTCTCCTCCTTTCCGGCTGCCGGACGCCATTTTAAGCGCCGAATGCCTTGCTCGATTACAGGAAGGACTGAATCTGCTCAATTACGGTAAATAAAATCGGAAGGCCTGCAAACATGACTGCCAGCTTACCCAAAATTTCGATCTGGCCGGCCACTGACTGATACCCTGCATCCTTACAGATTCCTGCGCTGAATTCACAGATATAAGTGATTCCTATGACTCTCAAGAGGATGGAAAGGTAGCTTTCCGCCCCGCCCAGATAGTCCCGGATCTTCTCAAACTGAAACAACACTGCCTCCACCTGCCTCAGGCAGAAGGCAAAGATCAGGATTCCTATGGCAAGTCCTATGTAGACACCGTATTCCGGTTTCTGTCCCTTAAACTGCACTGCCAAAAGCACTCCTGCTATTCCCAAGAAAGACACCTTTATTATCTCCGCCACAGGTAAAACCTCCTTTTCATTTCCGTCCTCTGCTGCGAGGCTTTTCACTTGCCGCCTGCGGTAATTTGTTCCGCCGTATATACGGTTTTACAGTGAAAAGAGGGCTTGTATGGTTTGGAACAGCTCATATATGTAAGGCACTATCCATGTCAGAACCAGTATCAGTCCCGCCAGACTGATCAGGAAAGCGTGCTCCTCTCTGCCGCTGTGTTTTAAAATCTGGCTGAGTATGGTCACTAGGATTCCAACCGCCGCTATTTTAAATATCAGACTTACTCCCATTGCACCTCCACCTCTGCCTCTACCACAATATCAGGACAAGCAGCATACCGCTCATTGCCCCCAACCCTACCGCCAGCCTGCACTTCTCCGCATTTTCCCTTTCCAGCTTTTCTATGGTGTTTTCCAGCAGAGACCTGCTCCTCTGTATGGACAGCAGCTGCAGCCGGCCGTCCATATATCCGTTTTCGGGAATAAATTGCAGGAAAGCTTCTTTGTCTTCCTGCTGCAAAGGCAGCTCCGCCATTCCCTCCTCCAATACCGTCCTGAATATTTTGCCGCAGGATTCGCCGTTTGCCTCCCTCAGCTTAAGATTCAGCCTCTCAAAGCAGCTCCGAAAGGGCTCCTGAAGCTGCTTCTGCATATGAAAACAGCATTCCCCCAAGGTTGCCTTTCCGTATTGTACTTCACTCTCCCAGAGATCCAATATCTGCCGCAGCATACGCAGATTCTTTACTCGGCCAAGGAACTGGCTGCGATACCACATTCCCAGCCCCAGACATCCCAACAATATCATTGCCGCCCCTGTCGTCCTTAACATGTGCACCCTCCTATTTCCTGCCGTTCCCCGCCCCTTGCCGTTTCCTGTTTACAGCGGTATACGCGATTCCCTCCAAAGCAGTTCCGTCAGGAATTTCCCTGATTTTTTCTGTGAGCACAATACCACCTGAAACAATCTTTTCAGTTCGGGTGTCTGAATCCCGAACCGTCTCTCCATATCGGCAAATGTCTCCCCGTGCGCCGTAGCAAGTATCCGGCAGCCACAGGAGGCGGCGCTGCGCAAAGCCTCCATCTCCTCTCTGCTTCCCAGCTCATCAATGGCGATAACCCTCGGGGACATGGCGCGAAGCAGCAAAAGCATTCCTTCCGTCTTGGGGCAGGCGTCCAGCACGTCCGTGCGGATTCCCAAATCATTCTGCGGCACTCCCAGAAAAGATCCGGCCAATTCCGACCGCTCGTCCACCACTCCCACCGTCTGCCCTCTGCCAAATGCATTTCCCTCCGACACCTGCCGGATCAGCTCTCTCAGCAGCGTGGTTTTCCCACATCCGGGAGGCGCCAGAATCAAAGTGTTCAAAAGCGCTCCGTTATCATATATCAGAGGCAGCACCTTGTCCGCCGCATCCTTAATCTGGTGGGCAATCCTAATATTGATACAAGATATGTTCTTAATGGTTCTGAGTTTACCGTTTTCATTCAATACCGCTTGTCCCGAAATGCCCACCCGGTGCCCTCCCGCTATCGTCAGAAATCCCTGTTTCAATTCATCCTCGAATGCATAAAAGGAATCCTGACATATATTTTTTAAGATGGCTTCCAAAGCCTGCCTGTCCATACAGACCGCTTCCTCTCTCTCCTCTGTCAGGGCTCCGGCGGGATTCAGGAAATACTCTCTTTTACCGGTGTAGAGAATCACCGGACGGTGGATCCGCAGTCTTATTTCCTGCAGTCTCTCCCGTCCCTGCATTGCTCTTTTCCAGAATGCTCTCTGTTCCAGCGGAAACAGCTGTAAAATGTTTTGTTCCATGGCGTGTCCCCCTTTCTCAAATATATGAAATCCTTTTCCGGATATTCCTCTTTCCGAAGTGTTTTGCACAAAAAGTTACGGACAATTATTTCTTTCAAACCGGTGAAAGGATTCCCTGAAGTAAACTTCCATGAAAAATACTTTTCCGAAAGAAAAAATATTGAAAAACTATAGACAAAATATTTTTTTAGTGATATTCTTTAAATATAAAACAATAATCATTACTATTATTGAATCAAATATAAGGAGGTAACTTTATGAGCGCTACTAACACAGCACAGGTTGATAATCTTGTAAATCTTTTGGACGGATATGCCCTGAAAGGCGGGCATCATTTGAATGTCAATGTATTAAACAGAGATATGCTGCTGGATGCACAGAAGCATCCCGAAAATTATCCTCAATTGACAATTCGTGTCAGCGGATACGCCGTAAACTTTATAAAACTGACACCGGAACAGCAGGCCGATGTTATCAGCCGTACTTTCCACGAAAGCATTTAATTCTCACATTATCACAATAGCATTGGTATGCACCGTTAAGGCTGCCGGTGCATTATAAGAGGGTGCCGTCCATCACCTGTTTCGGTGATGACACGGCACCCTCTTCCATTATTTTCCCATTATCTTTCTTTATCATCCATCATCTTCCGTTATCTTTTATTACATTTTTTCTTACATTTCTTTTCTTATGTTTCATAGCTGACTTTCCAATGAGCAAGCTATAAAAAGCGGAGTTTTGCCAGAGATCAATGATACCGCATACTAATAAGTAACTACCGTATGGTACAGGCGGTAGTAGCCGCCGCCCAGACGCTGCGCCTGAAGCTGCACGGCAAAGTTCTCTACCTTCAGCTCCTTCAACGCCGCTTCCACATACCCCTTCCAATAGTCTCCGCTGCTGTAAGATCTTTCTACGGTTGACCACAACGATTCCGGAATGACGTTAATAAACTGTTGATCACCCGTACCCACCTCTTTCAGTCTCTCCAGACAATCCTTGTAATATTCCCCTATATTGTGGAGCACCTGATCTTCCGTAATGCCTGCCTTTTTCAGATTCTCTGCCGCCAGCTGTTCCGCTGCCAGAGCCTCCGGAGTCAAATTGGGCTTGCCTCGGCTGACCCAGTTTAAAGGCTGCTGGGGGCTTTCATTGATCAACTCCCGGATCCCCGAACTGACTTCCCCCGCATTTCCTGCCACATTCACCCCGCAGGCCGGCAGATAGACGGACAAACTGGTGCGGACATGAGTATTGGCAAATTCCTGATCCGATTTATTAAAATAGTCATAGGTAGCGGGGTCGGTATCGTCCCATGTCACATCCACATTATAATACGTCTGGTCCAGTTTGATAATATTCCATGCGTGATCCTCGCCGGAAGTACCCGTACAGTAATAGCAGGGAATGCCCAGCTGCTGCATCAAGTATTGGAACGACCTTGCATAGCCGGCACAGACGCTTCGTCCCAGCACCAGCGCACTGTATGCGCTCTGGTTCATATCCGAATTCTCGTCATACTCCACCATTTCCATAAGAGCGTCGTGGACATATTTCTCCTGCTCAAACACACTGCTCTGGCCTCTGGCGCCGGACAAAATCACTTCTGCCTGACTGTCAAAGTTCGCCTTGGCCTGATCAAAATAATCTATGGTATTGTTATACTTTAGAATCAATTCCACACATTTCCCGTTGCCGAGATATTTACAGGAATAGTCTGTTTCCAGCCAGAACAGTTCCGGATGGTCGTTATATACCGCCTCAAAAACCGTTTTTACCTGATTGATGCTGGCCTCCACAGCCGGAGTGAATGATGTATTCAGTTTTTGGGCATTTGCGTATATCTGGCGGTACAGCTGCTGTAAATTCGGCTCCAGCATGGCATAGTAGGGATAAAGTGCGGCATCAAAGGAAAGCCCTTCCCCTAAGTCGCCCGTAGCTATGATACCGGAAAGATTATCCGCTTCCTCTTCCAGAATCTGCTCCAGTTCTTCCGTCACAGGCTCATAACCCGTCCTGCCGTTTACCGTTTCGGGAGGCGCTTCCGGCGGCGTACCCGGAGTTACGTATCCGCCGTTCCCCTGATCCCGGATCCAGCCGGTATTGATCCCCGTGCCGCCGGTATTTCCGGGAAACTTCAAATCAACCTGACCTACCGACACCCCGTTCTCCGGCAGCACGGGATTCCCTCCGGCTTCCGCGCCGTTCACCGCATTTGCCAGCCGCGATGTAAGGTTGGGATTCAACGCACAGACCAATATCATAATACAAAAGACCATAATCAAAAATGCAATACTCAAAAAGATTCTCTTCAATACTTTCAATGCTTTTCACCTCTATTTCCATTTACCGCTTCCGGATCCACTATAATCCAAAGAAGCTTCCACGGCGCAATTTCTTGATAAACCTCTTCTTTCACAGCCAGAATGGGATGTTCGACATCATTGGGCAGCACATAGATCAATTGGCCGATGGTATTATCCGCCAGAAGAATTTTCCTGTGCAGAATACAATGCAGGATATTCTCGGCCAAAACCCATTCCAACATTTTAACGGAGCCGGTAGGCTGCTTAATTCCCCTGTAACGCATTTGCTCTAAAAATACAAGGGGAATTCCTGCCTTTTCATGATTGGGATGTGAGGCTCTGGAATCATAGAGTTCCGCCACCGTCAAGATTCTGGTATAAAGTACCGGATTCCGCTTCTCTCCCAAAGCGTTCTCGTCCGTCTCCCCCATAAGCCCCATTTCTATTAATTTGATAATTTTTTCTTCGTCAAACTGCAGCCATTTTCCCATCAATGCACCGATCAGCGTCATATTCAGCGTGTGCCGTTTGTCTCTTTCTTCCTCCGGCCGCTTTCTGTGGATACAGTTTAGAATCGCGGCTTCGTCCGTGTCGATCACCTGCTTATAAATGTCTTCCGCCAATAAATGCAATGTTTTCCCGAAAGCTTCCGATTCCGTGTCTTCCGTTTTCCCCAGCGCGGCGGCTCTGTTCAGCCAGCCGGTATATCCGTATGCCTGCTCCAGTTCCTGCTGTAACCTGTCATAAGAAACCTGACCACTGTCCATAGGGGGGACATAGCCTGTATTGTCTATTTTCTCTCCGTTGTGGATCCTCTTTTTGGCTGCTTCCTCTCTCCGCTGCTTGGGATCCGATATCTCCTCATCCTCTTCATCCGGTTCCCCTTCGGGCAGAATATTGCGGCAGCCGTATTCCGCAGTCTCTTTGTTTCTGTTCTGAGACCGCACAATCTCATATTCCCCCACAAACGCGGTATCCTTTAATCCGATTCTGACCCGAACCTTTGATCCCCTCCTGAAGGCATCAATATCCCCGCGAAACAATATCCCGTTAGCGCTTAAATTAAGAATAAAAACAGGGACGGGCTTGCGCAGATCGACGCGATTGTTTCCGATCAGCAATGCTTCCACGCGCCCTTCCGTATTCACATCATATCTGGTAAAATTCCGGTCTTCCTTTTTTCTCTCCCCAAACAATGCAATCTCTGCCATACCGCTGAAAAATTTCCGCAGATTTCCCGAAAATTCCAGCACCCCGCCCTTCGTCAGCACCAACAAAGACAGTCTGTTTTCCGCAGGACCTCTTATAGCCGACGCCGAAATATTCATCACATTCCTTTTCGCATCATATCCTTCCACAAGAGTATCCGCAACCAGTTCCCCCGTAATGCTGTCACGGACAAAAATTCTACAATTTTTGAGATTTTTATTGTTATCAGCCATTTACATACTCCCCCGGCTCATTTTTATCAAAGCTCGTAAACATTGAAAATCCTAAAATGCATCTATATCATTTCACCGTTCCGGCGGGCACGGATAAATCACTCATTCCTTGCGAAGTCTCTATGTCGATATAAATCTATATTTATCTTATCATAAACTTATTGCAAATAAAAGCCCTAGTGTACTGACCTGATTACTTTCAGCTAAATAGCGCAGAATGAATTTTCAGTCTGCAAGGCAGATTTTCGACGGCGATGCGGCGGCATTGTTGACTGAAGACAACGCGCTACTACCGCAAAGAACATAACCTCTACAAAATCTTTTTCATCATTTTCCCCACCCGCTCAATCACCGGCCCCAAGGTAAATGCCATTAAAACCGTCACGATACCAAGCTTTCCTCCGAAAACCATCGCCACCAGAATAAACAACAGGTCATAGAAAATCCTCAGCAGCCGAAACGGAATTTTTTTAAAATGTTCGTATATGATAAAAGGAATGGCATCATAAGGGGAGCTTCCCATCTCAATATCCATGTATACCGCCGCGGATACAATGAATAATATCAACGCCGGAACCATAATCAGCAGCCTCACATAAAATTGTCCGAATATTTCAAGGGGCAGCGCTTTCCTCCACACCCAGGAAAAGAAATCAATGGAATATCCCACCAGCAACATGTTTGCCAATGTTCCAAAGCCAATATTGCGCCCGCCAAAGAGCAGGACTCCCACCAACAGAATACCATTTAACAGCGCCTGCCATGTTCCCAGAGAAATACCGATTTTCCGTGAAACCGCATTGTTCAGCATGGTATACGGATCGGGCCCCAAATCCGCCAGCAGCAGCCATGATAACGAAAAGCCCATCATAATTACCGCGGTCACAACAATCACCAGACGGATCCAAAACCGGTCCTTATGCACCGCCCCTTGCAGGATTCCCTTTAAATCAAAATCAATTTTCATAATGATTTCCATTCCTTTCGCTTCGCTCAAAGCATCCCCTCTCTAAAATAATGTATGAACATGCCGATACCATCGGAACAAACCATCAATTTCCCATAAGTTCCCAAGATATAATTTCACAAATCAATGCACGTCTTATTATTTTCAGAAAAATAATGCATTTTTATTAAATTTGCTGTAAACTTTTCATTGATTTCTGTCGATTATATATATACAAGAACCAAATTAGACACTATTGAAATACGCAGCCAAGGAGGGATTAACGCAGCAAACGGATTTTATGATTTCAGAGTGTATCCGGTTCAGGTAGTTCCACAGGCACCTAAAATGAGAAGAGAAGAGCGCAACTCTCAGCGGCGTGGATCCAATCCTTCCAAACCCGTTACATTTGCGGCGGTTCTGGATAATGCATTGGAAGAGAGCCAGCCCATCGACTGCTACACCGTGACCTATAACGCAAGCAGCCAGCTTCAGACATTTTATTATATGCCTTCCAAGGAATATACCTTATAATCGGCAAAGGGAGCGTGTACTTTCCGCATAAAGGCGGGCACGCTCCTTTTGGCGCACAGAAGTCTCGGGATTTCGTGCAAGGAAGCACAAAACACGAAACGCCTCGCGGTTTCCGCAGGCAGGATCCGGAACTTTCATAGTAATATTTTACTCAAATGGATATCTGTCCGAAGCAGTTCTTTCGCCTTCTCTCGATAAATCTCCTCATGGAGATATGTGTGGCGGAAGGGTTTGATTGTGGGCGCCATATCAATTGCGTCCTCAAAATCCCTCCGCTTCATCTGAAGAGCCTCCACATACTTCCAGAAACCCGTCTGGGTAAATATGGTATCCACCCTCTTATAACGGTGCTCCTGAACCAAACTCATCAGATATGTGGCAATTCCCACCTGAACCCCGTGCAGCTGGGGCTGCTCTAACAGTTTGTCTAAGGCATGGGAAATCAAATGTTCACTGCCGCTGGTAGGCGCGCTGCTTCCGGCGATTTCATTGGCAATTCCGCTCATGGCGAGAGAATCCAGCAATTCCCGCAGGAACAAATCCTCTTTTATATCGTGAAAAGGAGTGCGCACAAAACTGTTTACCGCCTTCTTTGCAATCATCATGGCAAAGTCGTTTACCTCTGCATAGCCGTGATCCCCCTCATATTTCCAATCGTACAGGGCTGTTATCTTAGCCGCCATGTCCCCGATTCCGGAATACAGGAACTTATCCGGAGCGCTTTTTATTATCTCCGTGTCCACAATAATCCCGTAAGCCAATTTTGCAGGCACGGACTTTCTCCGACCCTCCACAATCAAAGAAGCGCTGGAGGAGGAAAATCCATCGCTGGAGGAAGATGTAGGTACACTGATGAAAGGAATGTTCCGCAGAAAACCGCAATATTTTGCGGCATCAATCACTTTCCCTCCGCCTAAACCGATGACTGCCTGCGCTTTGTTTGGCATAGTAAACGCCAGACGGATCAAATCGTCGATACAGACGGTATCCAGCTCCTGATACTCCAGCACTTCCACCTCTGCCCGCTTTAAGGAAGTCATGACTTTATCGCCGAACATGTCTATCAGCCCGTTTCCGAACAAAATTACTACTTTAGTGAGTCCCAGCCCTTTCAAATATTCTCCCGTATAATCCAAAGTTCCTGCCCCTATCTTCAACAGATTGGGGATATTGATTTCTTTTGCTGCCGCTTTTACCATAAGATGTCTCCTTCCGCATATTCATTTCTCATTTATTATAGTGTAGCACAAGAGAAGGCAGAACAAACCGATGTGTCCTGCCTGTTACAAAACAGTATCCGGAAAGATACCTTTATGCCTCCGCTAACGTAGCATTCAAAATTTCCGAGAGCTGCTCCATGCCGTTCTGCACGTTTTCCATGGATTTCAGGATATCTGCCACTCCTGCCGTCTGCTCCTCCGTGGATGCGCTTATTTCTGCCATTGTGAGTACGGAATTCTGGGAAATATTTTCCACCTGCTCCATTGCCTCTGACAAACGTTCCTTTATTGTCACAATATTGGACAATTCTCTACGGAGCAGATCCGTAACCGATATAATCTCTTCCGAAAAATGAAGCATACTCTCAAAGATCTTTATCGTATCGTTCAACTTATCGTTGGATTCCTCTACAATGGCACTGTTTTTGTCAATTACCCCGTTTACATCGCTTACGGTGGAAGTCACATCCTTCAAAATAGCATATATTTTCTGGGTAGCCGCGGCGGATTCGCTTGACAGCTTATTGATTTCATCCGCCACCACCGCAAACCCTCTTCCTGCCTCTCCGGCTCTGGCGGCTTCGATTGCCGCATTCAAGGCCAGCAAATTGGTCTGCTGCGCAATCTGGTTAATGCTCTCTATAATCTCCCCGATGGAATTAGATTTCTGTACCAGTGAGGCCACTCCCTCGGAGGCCACATGTGTGGACGCAATGTTCTCACCAAATTTTTTATACAGCACCTCTATGGCCTGAATGCCTTCGTCATTTTTATCCTTCAGCTTTTGAATGGTCTCCACCGTCCGGATAACCTGCTGTCCGGAACTCTCGATTTCCTTGTTCAAGTCACTGAAAATATCCATGCTCCCTTTTACCTGTTGAATCTGTAGATCTGTGCTGTCGGAAACCTGACTGGTGGATGCGGCAATCTCCGCAGTATTTGCCTCGAAATTATGTAAGGAATCGTAAATTTTCCCGGAAGACTCTTCCAATCCTTCAAATGCCTTACGCACGTTTCCCAGAAGCTTTTCCACTTCGTGCTCCTTCTTCTCTACCGTAAAGAACAGTGATCGTGCCCTGTGTATGATAAAAACAGCCACTATAACCGCAAGGACATATACCATCCATATAAATATCCAAATGGAAATACTATACATTGCCAGATATGCATCCTGAAAAATGAAGAGCGCAATCAAGTTAGGCACTATGGTACATACTGTGCAGACTGCAACCACAGAAATATCATAGTATGGAACCGCCAAAAACAATATCAGAAAATACGCTTCCGCCATAGCTCCAAAGGTAGCCGGACTGCCGCAGACAATGGTTATCATACCGCAGACGGGCAAAATGGAAATATATAAGTATTTGGCATATTTCCCCAACACCTTTTCCAATAATTTAACTATCACATCCGCCACAACCATCGTTAATACAATACAATCCTTGGCCGTACCGCCATTAAACAGCAGTACATACCCTAAAGCAACACATGGTATACATACAAGAAATAAAAATATAATGAAATTCATTCTTTTTTCTTCGTTTTGTAATATTTCCAGCCCCATCATAAATCCTCCTAATTCCATTGCCGTTTTCGGCATCTTGTCCCGTTTTATGCTATACTGCCCCGCCTTTGATCCAATTCTTTACGAATTGGCGCCGATTTTTCCCTGTACCTCCTTTCTTATCCCTAGTATAATCCACCTAAATTATCCCTATGTTTCGCTGGTCTAAATTTCCACCTGACTGCGTTGGCTTCACTCGACGATGCCACCGCATCGACTCGTTCAGCCGCCTTGCAGACTGAAAATTTATCCTGCGCCAAACATA